>JBBRUV010000296.1:0-6160 GCA_038247465.1 Cytophagales bacterium | reverse complement strand
GTGTTCTGGCTGTATCTTAATTCTTTGATTTTCAGGAGATAATTTTCCGGGCATGGCCGATAGTTGGCTATTGACGAAGCTGACGGTCGGGGTACCCGGTCGGTAGCCCTGTCGGTGTTTTCCGTATAGCGCACGGGCAGGTTATGGTTGGCGGCTGCCTGACGGATGTGACCAACAATTTTATCGGAATACGGCAGCGTCCACCACTTGTTTTTGGTATCCCACTTACAAAATGGCAGGGCTTTAATGACCTTGACGATTTCGGGCTGATAGCCGAAAATAACCCGTAGTCGGGAGGCATTATGGCGATATATCAGTACTTCGCCCGGCGCAGCATTATGCGTTTGGGTGGCGTTGTTGGGCGTTATTGTTGGCTGATGTTCAACGATTTGCGATACCCGACTGCCGAAATAGGTTTGAATCTGCTGAAAGTTGTCCTTATAATCAGGCACAATCCAGAACCGGCCTGTCTTATCCCATCGGACAAATTTGAACCCCAGTATAAACCGCACGTCAATGTCATTTTTGGGCATTCTGACCAAGATTTTAGTCTCTATCTTTTCGAGGACTACGCCGACTGCGTTCGGTAACGGTGTTGATGTATATTCGGGTTGTGCTGGTGGGCTGTCGCGTTTTGGTGGCGGTACTTGTTCCGGTTCAGGCTGATGCTGTTCCGAAACGATATCCATATCGGGGAATAGTGTTTTTAACTGGCTGAATGCTTGTTGATTATACGGAATATGCCATGCCTTGTGCGTTCGACTCCACTTGGCATCCGGGATCTGGCGGAGTAGGGTGGCAATCTCCTGATTATAGGGAAAATCGATTATGATTCTCTCTTGGTTATGATGATTGATTTTCTGGGCTTTGATCATGGCCAGTTTCGTAAATACAATTCATTTGAGGAATAAGCGAAACAAGTCAAGGTCACTCGTCGTCGCTTTCGGTTTTTTTGTCCAGCATAATCAGTTGCTCGGCCACTACTTCGGTAACGTACCGTTTGATGCCCTCTTTATCGTCGTAGCTGCGGGTCTTTAACCGCGTCGGCGGTCCGATTCCCTCAACGTACACCAAGCTGCCTTTGGTCAGATACTTATGCGCTAATTCGGCCAGGTTTCGCCATAAAACCACCGTGTGCCACCGCGACGGCGGACCGTTCAGTGTTGCTTTGCGTTTGGCCGTTTTTGTCTTTGAACGTTTCGGTGGTCGCCAGCGAAAACTTAGCAACGGCCACATTGCCCTCTAACGTTTGAAACTCCGGCTCTTTGCCAAGATTACCGATCAGCGTTACTTTGTTTAGTCCTCTCATAGTAGGTTTGGGTAAATTCATTGGTTCAGCCACGTGTCGTATTGGGCAATTTACCCGAACTCGATTCCGGCAAACCTACACAAAACCCGCATCCCTTCGTAATTTCGGACTTCAATATTAACCAACTCCCCGAATGCCTAAACGCCTGCTTCTCCCCCTGCTTTTTGCGGCCAATTCGCTCGTTGCCCAGCCCCACCAAGCCATTCGGCAGTATCGCCAAACGCACGAACACGCCCTGCTGACCGAGTTTATGAACCTGCTCTCGATTCCGAACGTGGTGCTGCAACAACCCGCCGACACGATGCGGCTGAACGCCCGGCGCGTGGCTCAGATGATGGAACAGCGCGGCATCAAACCCCAACTCCTTGAACTCAATGCCAAAACGCCCCCCGTTGTCTTTGGCGAGGTAACGGTTCCGGGAGCAACCCAAACTATGATTTTCTACGCCCACTACGATGGTCAGGCCGTGCAACCGGCGAAATGGGCCACCGGCACGGCTCCGTTTCGGCCCGTGTTGACGACGAATTCTATCGAGAACGGCGGAAAAATCGTGCCGATGCCCGCGCCCGGCCAACCTATAAACCCCGATTACCGCGTGATTGCCCGCTCGGCGACGGACGACAAAGCCGGGATTTTTACCATCCTGGCTGCTTACGGAGCCTTATTGGAAAGCGGCCTGCAACCGACCGTAAACCTGAAATTCTTTTTTGAAGGCGAAGAAGAAGTCGGCTCGGCTCACCTGGGCGATTATCTCGACAAATACAAATCGCTCTTAACTAGTAATTTATGGGTGTTTATCGATGGCCCGGTGCATCAGTCGGGGCGCAAACAGGTGGTGTTTGGTTGCCGGGGCGATGTGAACATGGAACTCACCGTCTATGGCTCGCGCCGACCGCTGCACAGCGGGCATTATGGCAACTGGGTGCCTAACCCGGCCATGAGCCTGGCGAGGCTGCTGACTTCGATGAAAGACGAAACCGGGCGGGTGCTGGTGAAGGGGTTTTATGACGACGTGACTCCGCTCAGTGCATCCGAAAAACAAGCCCTGGCCGCCGTGCCGATGATTGACGACGACATCCGCACCGAACTCGGTTTTGCCCGGCCCGACGGCATGGGGCAATCCCTGGCGCAACTCATCAATCAGCCCTCGCTCAATATCAACGGCATGGTCAGCGCGGGCGTGGGGGCGCAGGGAGCCAACGTGATTCCGGCCACCGCCACCGCCCTGCTCGACCTTCGGCTCGTGCTGGGTAACGACCACCAACGGCAGACGCAGCGCGTGGCCGACCACATCCGGGCGCAGGGCTACCTCGTGCTTGACCGCGACCCCACCCCCGCCGAACGGCTGGCTAATCCGTTGATTGTCAAAGTACTGGTAAAGTCGGGCTACAACGCCCAGCGCACCCCGCTCGATTTGCCGATTGCCCGGCGCGTGGTAGCCGCCGTGCAACAAACCATGCCGGAGCCGGTGGTGCTGATGCCCTCTTTAGGCGGGACACTGCCGTTGTATTTGTTCGAGAAAATCCTGAAAACCAACGCCCTGCTGACGGTTCCGGTTGCCAATTATGACAGCAATCAACACGGCGAAAATGAAAATATCCGCATCCAGAACCTGTGGGACGGTATTGAGAGCGTAGGGAGCATTATGACAATGGCCGCGAAGTAAATGCCCGCGAAATGCCCTGATGTTTACGGTTTGGGGCCACCATTGGCAGGATTTTACCCTTGATTAACTCAACGGCTTGCTCAAACTGCCACGTCAGATAATCGGCATAAGAATAGATTCCGTTGGCTACACCGAGTTGGAAAAGACGGACTATCGGTTCTGTAATGCCTGTTTTTGAGCGAATTCACGAAAACTACGGGCGCACCCGCATCCATGCCCAGACAAAGTGCGGGATGCACCCCTGTAAATAACTTTTGGCAACATTCACCGAAGCCGTTGGTTTGCAGCATCACCATGTTTACTCAACGCCCATTCATTTTTCTGCTTTTTTTTGCTCTGCTCGCGGTGGTCAGTTGCAACCGGGTTCGGCCAAAAGCCCCCGACACCCAGCCGTTTGAACCGGCCATCGTGCAAACAACGTCCTACGTCGTGGGTGATGTGACGTTTAACCTCCGCGATCTGGAACGGAAAATCAATCAATCGTTGCAGACCGTTCTGGTCACAGAAGAAACTTTTCGGGGCAAAAAAGGCGAAGCCTGGCGGTTGCGCGTCGAACGGACGGGGCCGGTCAGGGTGCGCTACGCCCGGCAGCGGGTTCTGTTTTCGGCCCCGTTGCGGGTCTGGATCAGTAACCCTATCGGTCTGCGAAAAAAACGACGCAGCCGTTCCATTGCGGTCCTGTTTGTGCGGTTCGACAGTCCGATTTCGGTGGGCGAACGCTGGCGGCTCTCGACCAAAACGCGCTTTGTAGATTATCACTGGATTGAGCGACCCCATATTCGGATTATGGGCCTGAAAATCTCCGTTACCAAGCTGGCCGATAGTGTGCTTCGGAAACGCCGGGCCGATATAGAATCAGCCATTGACAGCGCGGTGTACCAAAGCCTGCGGCTCGACCGGCAGATTATCGGCATCTGGCGCGATTTGCAGAAGCCGCTCCGCATCAGCACCCGCCCCGATACGCTCTGGATTATTCCAAACCCTTTCGGCATTGCTACGGCCCCTATCCGGGGAAACAGCCGAACCATTATGGTGCCGGTTCAGATAAACTTTCGCGCCGATACCCGCATCGGCGCGAAGCCGGTGGTACGCCTGGCCCGGCAGTTGCCGCGTTTACACAGGCTGGCGCAACTCCCGCCCCTGTCGCGGTTGCGGGTACTGGCTTTTATTCCCTACACTGACCTGAACCGGCTGCTGAAACAGGCACTCGAAAAAGAAAAGTTAAACCTGGCGGGCGGCAACCTGACCATCAAAAGTGCGTCGGTTTACGGCGGAGGCCAGTCGCTGATTCTGAAAACAGAGGTCGGCGGGGCCGTCAACGGGACGCTGTATTTTCACGGTCAGCCCGTGTATGATACACTCGATAATACGCTGCTGATCAGGCATGTGGACTTTGATATTGAGACGCAGGAAGCCTTAATGTCGACCGCCGACTGGCTCCTGCACGACCACCTGCGCGACACCCTACAGGCGGTACTGACGGTTCCGCTGGGGCAACAAATTGGGCAATTGCCTGCTAAAATCGAAATGGCCTTTGCGCGGGGAAAAGCCGGGCGCAAAACCACCCTTGCCATTGACACCTTCCGGTTTGTGCCGCAACGAATCGTGATCCGGCCCGACGGGATTCAGGTACTTGTGGAGGTGAAGTCGCGGGTGGCGTTGCGGGTAAAACGGTTATAAAACCCAACCATTTCCTACATTTGCCCGACCGTTTGCCGGTTATTACGTGGTTGAACCTTAAATTATACACCCTGAACAATGAGTACAATTCAGCGCATTCACGCCCGCCAGATTCTGGATTCGCGCGGCAACCCGACCGTCGAAGTTGACGTTATCACCGAAAATGGTTTGTTAGGCCGGGCCGCTGTGCCATCGGGAGCCTCGACCGGCACCCACGAAGCGGTTGAACTTCGCGACGACGACGCAAAGGTTTATGTCGGTAAGGGCGTTCTGAAAGCCGTTTCCAACGTCAATGAACTGATTTTCCCGGAGTTGGTTGGCCTGCCGATTTTTGATCAGACGGTGATTGACAAGATCATGCTCGAACTCGACGGCACACCCAACAAGAGCAAACTCGGAGCCAACGCCATTCTGGGCGTATCATTGGCCGTTGCCAAAGCAGCCGCGCAGGAAGCCGGTTTGCCGTTGTATCGCTACATCGGCGGGGTAAATGCCAACACGCTGCCCGTGCCGATGATGAACATCCTGAACGGCGGTTCGCACGCTGATAACTCAATTGATTTTCAGGAGTTTATGGTGATGCCCGCCAGTGCGCCGAGTTTCTCGGAAGCCCTGCGGATGGGTACGGAGATTTTCCACACGCTCAAAAAAGTGCTGAAAAGCATGGGCCTGAGTACCAACGTGGGCGATGAAGGTGGTTTTGCACCGAACATCAAATCGAACGAAGAAGCCATCCAGATTGTGATTCAGGCGATTGAAAAAGCGGGTTTCCGCCCCGGCGAAGATGTCTGGATTGCGATGGACGCGGCTGCGTCGGAGTTTTACGATGCCGAAACGGGGATGTATCACTTCAAAAAATCAACCGGCGACAAACTCACCTCTGCCGAGATGGTAGGCTACTGGAAAGATTGGGCCAACAAATACCCATTGCTGTCTATCGAAGACGGCATGGCCGAAGATGACTGGTCGGGCTGGAAAATGCAGACCGACCTGCTAAAAGAAAACAAGACGCAACTCGTTGGCGATGACCTGTTTGTGACCAACGTAACGCGCCTTCAGGAAGGCATTGATAAGGGCATTGCCAATGCGATTCTGGTGAAGGTAAACCAGATCGGCTCGCTTACCGAGACGATTGACACGGTAAATCTGGCGAAACGGAACTCGTACAAAAATATCATGTCGCACCGTTCGGGCGAAACCGAAGACAGCACCATCGCCGACCTCGCCGTTGCCCTCAATACGGGCCAAATCAAAACCGGCTCCGCATCGCGCTCCGACCGCATGGCGAAATACAACCAACTGCTTCGCATCGAGGAAGAACTCGGTGAAGTGGCATATTTTCCGGGATTGAAGTTTTAAGTAGTTGTTGAAAACTCAGTAAAAGTCTTATTTCACTGATAGGCAATGACTTACTTTAATAGTTGAAACTTGCTTTCATGGAATGTAGTCCTAAAAAGTATAGAAAATTTGGTGCTTAGGAACAAGGGTCTTGGGAAGCCAGCTAC
>JBBRUV010000295.1:0-6203 GCA_038247465.1 Cytophagales bacterium | reverse complement strand
ATCGAGGGCTACTACAACATTCGCCGGTTGCACTCCTCCTTGGGGTACATGTCGCCAATTAATTTTGAAAAGCAGTATCACCACGCTAATTTCACTCAGAACTCTCAATCACAAGTGTCCGGCTAAACCGACCCACCTCACTTTGCCATAAAATCAAGAGTTTAGGTGAGTTCAACACAAATTTAAAACAACCCGCGATTTCCCTCCTCTCTACCCTTTCTTCCCCTTCCTCTCTCTCTTTCCCTCTCTTCCCTTTCCTCCCTCTCTTTCCCTTTCTTCCCCTTCCTCCCTCTCTTCCCTTTCTTCCCCTTCCTCCCTCTCTTTCCCTTTCTTCCCCTTCCTCCCTCTCTTCCCTTTTACACATAAACAACCTGATACTTTTTGCCCGGCAACGACCGCACGTAGCCCTGAAACTCTAAGTTGAGCAGCAGCGAGGCTAATTTCCCCATCGGAATCTGGCTTTTCCAACTTAACTCGTCAATGTGAATGTCGGTCGTTTGGCGCAGCAAAGCCATAAGCTGACTTTCTTCTTCGGTAAAATGCAGCGGCAACGGCGGCAAGTCGAGGGTGCCGTTTTTGAGCCGGGCCGGGGCCGTTGCGGTGCCGGGCTGATCCCAGTTCAGGGCTTCGATAATGCACTCCGGGCCGGTGTATATCTGGGCTTTGTTTTGCCGGATGAGCTTGTTGCAGCCCGCCGAAAACGCCTGCGTCAGTTGTCCCGGCACGGCAAACACCTCGCGGTGGTAGTTATTGGCGTATTCGGCGGTGATGAGTGCGCCCCCTTTGGCGGCTGCTTCCACCACAATCACGGCATCGCTCAGGCCGGCAATAATCCGGTTGCGGGCCGGAAACAGGTGCGCGTCGGGTTTGGTGCCGGGCCGGTTTTCGGTAAGCAGACCGCCCAAAACGGTCATCTCGTGTGCCGTTTTTTGATGTACCGACGGATAAATCACGTCTAAACCGCTTGCCATTACGCCCACCGTTGGCAGGCCCTGCCCCAGGCTGGCACGGTGCGCGGCAATATCAATGCCATACGCCAGACCACTCACAATCAGCACGTTGTAAGGCTTCATGGCGGCAACAATTTCGTCGGTAATGCGCCGGCCATAGTCCGTAGCCTGCCGGGTGCCAACGAGCGAAACCGTGCGCGGGGCGTTCAGGTCAGCATTGCCCAGAAAGTACAGGATGGCGGGCGCGTCGTAAAGGGTTTTGAGCCGCGCCGGATAGGCAGCATCGGTGTAAAACAGGACGCGGGCGTTGAGTTGGTCAAGCCGTTTCTGCACGGCTTCGGCTTCGGCGAGATGGTCTGGCTGGCGAATGGCGCGGGCCGTGACTTCGCCAATGCCCGGTATTTTGAGCAGCTTCGCCACCGGCGACTGAAACACGGCTGCTGCCGAGCCGCAATAACTCACCAATTGCCGGATTAAAATATCGCCCACGCCGGGAACGAGCGTCAGGGCTATGTTGTGTAAATTGTCTTGCACGGGGCTACAGTGGGTTGGTGCAAAGTACGCAGATTTGGCCGTATGCCGGGCCGATCATCCTCGACCCGGACGAAGAACCGCCCGGAAAACCCTTGTTTATAACCAAAGTTTTAAAAAGAGCATTACCAAATTATTAAGTTATTGTGAGGATTTCTTTAAAAAACCATAATACGGCTTTCTGATTCCGCTTTTAGTTCTGACTTACTTTTGTAGAGTATTTAAACCAATACGAAACAACACATTATGTTTACGCAGAAAACGCTACTTGCCTCCACTATTGCACTCTCGCTGCTGACGTTGGCAGGTTGCAACACAACCGACAACACCGCCACCGCGCCCGTGTCTGACGTTGTTGTGAAAAACCGTTCGGTAACGCCCGCCTTAGCCAAAATGATGCCCGGCTTCGAGTCGTCAGAAATTTTCACGCTCATCAGTAGCGACGACAAATTGGCGCAGTCGCCCAATTTTATCTTCGGTGGTTCTGCCGATGGAGCCGGGCTGATGAAAAACGCTGATGGCACCTACACGATGCTGGTAAACCACGAAGATAACTTCGCGGTGTCACGGATTACATTCGACAAAACCTTTGCCCCCATCAAAGGTGACTACCCGCTTAACTCAACCGGCGGTGTGTGGCGGCTTTGCTCGGCTACGCTGGCAACACCCGAAATTCACGGTTTCGGCCCCGTGTTTCTGACCTGCGGTGAAAGCGGTCAGGAGTCGCGTACACACGCCCTCAGTCCGATGTCTTCGGTAGCCGATGCCAGCAAATCGAAAGAACTGCCCGGCTTAGGCCGTTGGAATGCAGAAAACGCGGTTCCCCTGCCAAAAACAGCGTATCCCGGCAAAACTGCTATCATCATCGGCGACGATGATTCGGGTACGGGCGGTGGTCAGGTAGCTCTTTACCTGTCAAACACGGTTGGTGATCTGGAAAACGGCTCATTATATGCCCTGAAGCGCACAGACAACAATCAGCGCGAAATGGACATCAAAGTCGGCACCAAATACCCCGTTGAGTTTGTGCAGATTGCCAACCACAAAGCACTGACCGGCGCGCAGATCAACACCGAAGTTGACCGCCTGAAGTCTATCAAATTTGCCCGCGTAGAAGACGTTGATTACCGCAAAGGGAGCAGCGCGGGTGCCGCCCGTGAGGTGTATTTCAACGCAACGGGACAAAACAATACAGTTACAAACGCTGATTACTCGCGCTCGAAATACGGCCGGGTATATCGCTTGGTGATGGATGCTGCCGACCCGCTGAAAGGAACCCTTGATGTGATTATGGATGGCGATGACCGCAATGGCCCCGTCAAAACGTTCCAGAACGTGGACAATATCTGCGTAACAGACAATTTTGTGTACACGCAGGAAGATCCAAACAGTTACGGCGACGAAACCCACGATGCTTACATTTATCAGTACAATATTGCAACTGGAGCCGTGAAAGTTGTTATGAGCCTTGATCACCGCCGGACAGCTACTGATGCCGCTACCTATAACGTGGGTGGTGCATCAACATTTGGCTCATGGGAATACGGTGCTATGATTGACGTATCAGAGACAATCGGTGTACCAAACACCTTCATGATCTCATTGCAGCCGCATACGTGGCGCGCCGACAAATACAAAGGTGTTGATGGTGGTACATTACGTCCGAATGAAAACCAGGCAAGCCAGCTGATTCTGGTGAAAGGTCTGCCAAAATAATTGATATCATACTCAGTGTAAAGCCTGACCGGAACACCTCCTGGTTAGGCTTTTTTTAATCATACCCCACCCCAACCCCTCCCCTAAACAGGGGAAGGGCTTCTGATCCGGAAGGTTTTAGCCCCTCCCCTGTTTAGGGGAGGGGTTGGGGTGGGGTAAACCACAAACTCATGCTCACAACACCAGTATCATCAACAACAAAGCCCGCCAAACAACCGTTTCGGCGACCCGCCATCATTCTTTTTGGGTTGACGTTGGCAGCCGTAGTGTTGTGGCTGTCTCGGCCCCAACCCGTGCCCGTTGTGAAGGTCAGGGCCATGTATGAAAGCCAGCAAACCGCGCTTGATTCGGCGTTGGTGCAACTCGAACGCAGCGTCCAGACCAACCAGCCCGGCCCGGCCATACAAACCGCCTTTCGGGAAGCCCGAATCGCCTACAAACAGAGTGAATGGCTAACGGCATATTACAGCCCGTTGACCACCAAAACCCTCAACGGAGCCAATATCCTGACCGTTGACGACGACTACCGCACCATCGAACCGCAGGGATTTCAGGTGCTGGAAGAACTTATTTTTCCGGAATACAGTCCAGACAACCGCGCCGACGCGCTGCAACAACTCGCCATGATGCGGGTGAACGCCAAGCGATTACGGCAGTTGGCCGACGGAAATACGTTTACCGACAGCCATGTTTTCGACGCGCTCCGGCTCCAGATTTTTCGGATTGTAACGATGGGCATCACCGGGTTCGATTCGCCGGTGGCGTTTCAATCGCTGCCCGAAACGGTGGCCGCGCTGGAAGGCATCCGGGTGCAACTCACCAATTATCCGCTGACTGATAAAAACGCTGACCTTGCCACCAAACTCGACCGTGCGTTTACCGGGGCCATCGCCATGCTGCAGACAAGCCGTGATTTTGACCGTTTCGACCGACTGACGTTTATCCGCGATCACGCCAACCCAATCGGTAGCCTGCTGCTCGATGCTCAGAACGCACTTGGTATTACCGTTTTCAGCGAGAGCCGGTTTCTGTCGCCCTCGGCCCGAACGCTGAATCAGGCGGGGGTTTTTGACCCGAATTTCTTCGTGAACTACGCCGAACAGCGTACCACGCCCGATAAAATTGCGCTGGGTAAGATGCTGTTTTATGACCCGATTCTGTCGGGAAACAGCCAGCGGACCTGCGCCACCTGCCACCAACCCGACCGTGATTTTACCGATGGCGAAACCAAGAGTTTGGCAACCGGCTTCGGCGGCAGACGCATCGCCCGAAATTCACCAACACTCTGGAACACAGCGTTGCAGGCGGTACAGTTTGCCGATTCAAGGGTGGTGTTCCTGGAAGATCAGGCCAGCGACGTGATCGAGAACCACGACGAAATGCACGGCTCGCTGCCCGATGCCGTAAAAGCCTTGGCTGCCAATCCGCGCTATGCCGCGCTGTTTGCCAAAACCTACAAAACGGGCGTAACGGAGCCAAACCTGAAAAACGCTATTGCCAGTTACATGCGCTCATTAGTGAGTTTAGACAGTCGGCTCGACAAACACCTGCGGGGCGAAAACGATCAAGTGGGCCGGAAAGCCATGCTCAGCGACGAGGAAAAACTCGGTTTCAACGTGTTTATGGGCAAGGGAAAATGCGCCACCTGCCACTTTTTTCCGCTGTTCAACGGCACGGTTCCGCCTGCGTTTCAGGAAACCGAAAGCGAAGTGATCGGTACGCCCGCCACCCGCGACGAAAAACAGGTTGACAGCGACCCCGGCAAGTTTGTGATCACAAAAAACGCCGTGCATCAATACGCGTTTAAAACGCCAACCGTGCGCTTTGCGGGCAAAACTGCGCCCTATATGCACAACGGCGTGTATCGAACACTCGAAGAAGTAGTTGACTTTTACAACAAGGGCGGGGGCAACGGCTTAGGCTTTGCCCTCGATAATCAAACCCTGCCATTCGATAAATTAAGCCTGACCGACCCCGAAAAACGCGGGTTGGTGGCGTTTATGAAGGGATTATGAGTTTACCGTCATAGTTTTGCGGACAGAACAAACTAAATAATCTAACAGATGACTTTGCAGGATATTACTGACCAAATCCGCACCCGCGCTACCCACGCCGATAGCCTGAACGCGGTGGTTAAAATCGCGACTGATCAGGGTCCGATTTTGATTGATGCCAAACAGTCGCCCGCCGTAGTCTCCAACGACGACAGCCCCGCCGACTGCACGATTCAGGTCACGATTGATGATCTGGTGAAGATGGGTTCGGGCGATATGAACCCGATGATGGCCTTCATGACGGGTAAACTGAAGGTGCAGGGCGATATGGGTCTGGCCATGAAAATGAGTAAATTGATGGATAATACTCTGTAAATCAATAGACTGTCTGCAACCGAACCAGATACATACCCATCGAATAGGCTGATAAATCGAGCCGGAGCCCAACAGTGGTTCCGGCTTTTTTTGTGACTACCACACCTGGCAACAGCCGCCCGTCGGCAGTGTAAACAGTCAGTTGCGCGTCATTGGCGTTGGTCTTCACCGACACCTCATCTGCGGTTGGGTTGGGATATACCCAGCATATACCAACCGGCCTGCCGACCTGATCTTATCGGGATTGATTATCTTGCGCACCTTTACTGACAGTAACTCTACAAACACAATGCAAAAAACGACGCTACTTTTCGGATTGCTTTTTCTGACGATGGCCGGGGCCAATGCCCAAACGTTCCGGGGACTCGACAAAACCCCCATGGACATGGCCTACTACCCCGACGATTATGCCCATGACCGCAAGTTTGCCCCGGCCAAAATTGGTACCGATAAGGCAATGGTTCGGGTTACGTATAATCGTCCGGCTAAGAATGGCCGTGAGATTTTCGGCAAATTAGTCCCGTATGGCAAAATATGGCGGGCGGGGGCCAACGAAGCCCCGGAGATTAAATTCTTTCAGGATGTGACCATTGGCGGTAAAAAAATCCCGGCGGGCAACTACGCCCTGCTGACCATT
>JBBRUV010000294.1:0-6206 GCA_038247465.1 Cytophagales bacterium | reverse complement strand
TCTTGGGAAGCCAGCTACAAGTAGTTCAAAAGTCAATTTTGAAGTTTCTAACCTCCCTCAGAAGTAAGTTAGTCAATCGTATGATGACTTTCTAAACAACTGATTTTCACTGCTTTAAAAAGTTTTACTGAGTTTTCAATAGTTGGTGATCAGTGGTTAATGTCGTTGGAATACGCTTGCGTAAGCCAACTTGCCACTAACCACTGACCACCAGCCATTAACCACCACATGAAACCCCGCTACCGTTTTTACCTCATCTCTGGCCTGGCCTTGTTGGTCTGGATGACGTTTTTCGATCCGAACGATTTCCGGTCGCAGTTTGCCAACTGGCAAAAACTCCGCGACTTAGAGCAGGAACGGGCGTTTTATGTAGGTAAAATCAAGGAAGTGGAGCGGCAACGGCACGAAGCGCTGGGAACCAACGAACTCCGCGAAAAATTCGCCCGCGAACGCTACCTGATGAAAAAGCCGACCGAAGACGTGTTTGTGCTGGTAGACGAAAACGGCGAACCGTTTGAAAAATAAGCAATTATCAATGAGCAATAATTACTCAACGCCAATTCGGTTATTGTTCACCGATAATTGCTCATTGTAATGATAAATATCCTCTTTGTCTGTCTCGGTAATATCTGTCGTTCGCCCGTGGCTGAGGGCGTATTTCGGCAGTTGGTGGCCGATGCGGGCCTGTCGGCGCAGATCGAATGTGATTCGGCGGGAACGGCTTCGTATCACCTCGGCGACCTGCCCGACCGACGCACCCACAACAATGCCCTCGAACATGGCCTGACGCTCACGCACCGCACCCGGCGGCTCATTGGCGAAGACCTCGGTTTGTTCACCTACATCGTGGCGATGGATTCGGCCAATTTTGAGGCTATCCTGAAACTGAGTCATCGCAGCGTGGGCCTGATTCCCGACGAAAACGTGTTTCTGCTCCGCGAGTTCGACCCCCACGTAAACGATCAGCCCGACGTGCCAGACCCGTATTACGAAGGCCCGGAGGTTTTTGAAGACGTGTATCAGATTGCGTTGCGGTGTTGCAGGCAACTGCTGGCCTATTTGGTGCAGCAACACAACCTAACCCTGCAACCGGCGTGAATAACCCGCACGATAAATTGTTTAAGGCCGTTTTTTCGGAGCCGGATGTCGTTGCTTCGTTGATTGAAGACGTGTTTCCGCCCGAACTGGCTCAAAATTTAGACACCAGTACACTCGTGTTGGCAAACGGCTCATTTGTGGACGAAGAACTGGCTGAACACTTCGCCGATCTGGTGTTCGATTGCCAAACTACCGACCAAACCCCGTTTCAGCTCGCGCTTTTGCTCGAGCATAAGAGCTACACCGATCCGAACATTCATCTGCAATTATTGCGTTACCTGACCAATCGCTGGCAGGAAGATATTGCCCATGAACGGCCCTGGACACCGATTTTGCCCGTTGTAATTTATCACGGAGCCGCCGGTTGGAAACAAAACTCGCTGACTTCACGGCTGGCCGGTATGACAAACCCGCTGCAACGGTTCGTACCGGAGTTTGATTATTTGCTAATTGATTTGAGCAAATTGCCTGATGAACGAATCACCCGGTTCAGAAACACGTTTTTGCGGATTACGGCTTTTCTGTTCAAATGGCGCAGCATGCAATCGCAGTATGAAACATTGCTGAAGCAACGGCTGGCCTCGTTGCTGGCAATGGCCGACGTGCGGCAGGAATCCCGATTAGAGCCATTGTTGATTTACGTGGCTGAAACGGGTAACTTGTCGAATGCTGATTTAATTTTGATCCTCAGAACGGTTTCACGTCAAACCCAAGATAAAGTTATGACAACTGCTGAACGCTGGCGCATGGAAGGCCGCATGGAAGGCCGCATGGAAGGCCGCATGGAAGTTACGAATCGTCACATCGTTGGCCTGATTCGCGTTGGGATGGCCCCCGAAGCGATTGCTACGGCCTTTGAAATGCCCGTAGCCGACGTGCGGGCCATTATCCAGAAAATTCAGGCGCAGGGAAACGCCCCCCAATCATGAATAAAAAAGTTATTCTCCTTATCCTCGACGGTTGGGGCATCACTACCCAACCCGACCGCTCGGCGTTGGCCGCAGCGCACACGCCTTACGTTGATTCGCTATTTCAGCACTATCCGCACAGCAAACTCGAAGCCTCTGGCCTGGCCGTTGGACTACCCGCCGGGCAGATGGGCAACTCCGAAGTGGGCCACACCAACCTCGGCGCGGGGCGCGTGGTGTATCAGGATTTGGTCAAAATCAACAAAGCCGTTACCGAGCATACGCTCGATAATGAACCCGTTTTGGTGGACGCGCTGAACTACGCCAAAGCCAACGGCAAGAAAGTTCACTTCATCGGTTTGGTGTCTAATGGGGGTGTTCATGCCCATACCAACCACCTCGAAGGCTTGTTGAGCATCGCTCACAATGCCGGGCTGACTGACGTTTTTGTTCACGCCTTTACAGATGGTCGCGATACCGACCCTAAAAGTGGGCTGGGTTTTCTGACTGATTTACAGGCAGCTATGCAAAAAACAACCGGCCAGATTGCCAGCATAACGGGGCGGTATTTTGCCATGGACCGCGATAAGCGATGGGAGCGCGTTAAAATCGCTTACGATGCACTCGTTCACGGAATGGGCCAACACATTGTTGAAGGAGAACTGTTGTTGGCTGTTCAGCAGGCTTACGATGCCGGCATAACCGACGAGTTTATCCAGCCCATTATTGCTACCACTGCCGAGGGTTTACCCGTTGCCATAATTGAGCCGGGGGATGTGGTGCTGTGTTTCAACTTCCGCACCGACCGGGGGCGCGAAATTACCATCGCCCTTACGCAGCAGGCCTTCCCGGAGCAACAAATGCAGCCGATGGATTTGTATTATGTGACGATGGCGAACTACGACGCTGATTTCAAGAATGTCAACGTTATTTTCGATAAAGATAACCTCACCAATACGCTCGGCGAGGTGGTTAGTGAAGCCGGTCGGACGCAAATCAGGATTGCCGAAACCGAAAAATACCCCCACGTTACGTTCTTCTTTTCGGGCGGGCGCGAAGAACCGTTTACTGGCGAACGCCGACTACTTTGCCCCTCGCCGAAAGACGTAAAAACCTACGACCTCAAGCCTGAAATGTCGGCCCGTGATATTCGGGATGCCATCATACCGGAACTCGAAGCCGAATCTGCCGACTTTATCTGCCTGAATTTCGCCAATACTGATATGGTGGGGCATACGGGCGTATTTGAAGCCGTTGTAAAAGCCGCCGAAACCGTGGACGAGTGCGCCAAAGCGGTGATTGAAACCGCACGGGCGCATGGCTACACGAGTATCGTCATTGCCGATCACGGTAACGCCGAGTATATGATTAACGACGACGGTTCTCCCAACACGGCCCACACAACGGGTTTGGTACCGTGCATTTTGGTGGATAACGACTTCGGCCCGGCTTTGCACGATGGTAAACTCGCCGACATTGCCCCGACGATATTACACCTGATGGGCATTACCCAACCGACAGATATGACCGGAACGAGTTTGATTACTGACTGACGATGCCCCGCAAAGTCAGACAGCTTATTCAAGCACTCGAACAGGCTGGTTTTGTGAACCGGGGCGGCAAAGGCAGTCACCGAAACTTTGTACATCCCGATGTCGTTCGCCCGGTAACGCTGTCTGGTCAGCCGGGCGACGACGCAAAACCGTATCAGGAAAAAGCCGTAAAAACCGCGATCAATGACGCAAAATCATGAGAGAATCAGCTCGATATGCCAAAATCATTGCCTGGTCTGACGACGATGACTGCTACGTTGGCACGTGTCCCGGCTTACTCTATGGTGGCTGTCATGGCGACGACGAGCAACGTGTTTTTGCAGAATTAGTCGTGATTGTAGACGAAACCATCGCACTATATCGAACCGATGGAAAGCCGCTTCCTCCTCCAACCAATGCCATTGCATTGGCCTACTGAAATCGGTGATTGACCCGCCAATATTCATGAAAACCAAACTTGCGCCGGGGCTGGTGATGCTCCTGCTTTTAGCCTGCGATAACCCCGCCGAAACAAATCAGGCCAACGTTTATTTTGATGTGGCGGGGTATGTGAAAACCCAGATTGCCGCGCTGAAACGCCAAAATCCAATCGTTGAGAAGCAGACCCGGATTAAGGATAAATCGCAAAATCAGACGGTGAAAAATATTGACTGGAGCCGTGAATTAGAACTCTTCACCCAGGCCGACATTAACAAACCTGCCTTTCGTAATAGCTATGATGTGACCCGGCCCGACTCGCTGACGTATCGCTACACGCTCAAACCGACGGAAGAAAAACTCACCGTGCGCTCGCTGATGATACAGATAGATGCCAAAACCCGACAGCCCCGGCTGATTGAAGCCGTGCTGCGGACGCAGAATTTGCTGTATGAATCGGAACGGAAACTGACGTTGGAAAGCGGCCCCGGTGCGGGCGCACGCTGGCAGGTAAAGCAGTACAGACTGATTGGTTTTCAGCAGTTAACGTATTTCGGTAAGAACGATTTTTTTGTAGAGGGCCGGGTTCAGTAGTCACCCCCGGCACCGCCCCCGCCACCACTGCCTCCGCCGAAGCCCCCAAAGCCTCCACCACTGTCGCCCCCGCCCCCAAAACCGCCCGACGAACTGCCCCAACCCGAATAGGTAGTTGGTAAAAAAACCGGCATAAAACCACCGCCACCCCGGTTGCTGCGATTACCACCGCCCCGGTTGTTGCGGCTAATGAACCAGAAGATCAGCATAATCACCAGAAAGATAATGATAATACCCACCCCACCTCCGTCTTCGCCGGTGGCCGATGGTTCGGCCTTGTATTCGCCCTGGGCGCGTTTGATAATTTCGGTGGTGGCTGCGTCTAATCCTTCGTAGTATTTTTCCTGCTTGAAGGCCGGGCGCAGAATCTCGGTGATGATGCGGTTGGCGATGGCATCGGGTACGGCCCCTTCCAGGCCGTAACCAGTTGAGATGTAGATTTTACGATCCTGCGTGGCCCAGGCCAGCACCAAACCATTGTTTTTGTCTTTTTGACCAATTCCCCACTGCCGGAGTACCTGAAACGCAAAATCACCGATGGGGTAGGGTTCGGTGGTTTTCACGATCACGACCGCGATTTGGTTGGATGTTGAGTCGTTATAAGCCCGGAGTTTCTGCTCGAGAGCCTCGCGTTGCTGCGGTTGCAAAATCCCGACCAAATCGTTTACCAGCCGGGGCGGGTTGGGCCGGGCCGGAATGGAGTTCTCAGCGGTAGTTTGAGCGAGGGCAACAACGGTTATAAACAGGAAGGCTACGGCCAGCAATGCCCGGCAGAAATGGCCGAACGAATACGATTTATGAGAAAGTGAATGGAGTTGATTCACTGCGGGGGACGGGTTTAGTAGCGCGGACTTGCAGTCCGTAAGCTATTGACTGCGGACTGCAAGTCCGCGTTACTCGAATGAAAGCGTGTCGGGCAGTTCGTTTTTGTCGTCGGTGGCACGGGGAAAATACCGTTTCAGTTGCTCCCCAGCGCGTTCGATACCTTGGCACAGCCCTTCTACCATATCTCCTGCCGAAAAATGCTGCCGTAACAGGTCTTTGGTACTTTCCCAAAAATCAGTTGGTACGCTGGCATCAATCCCGGCATCGCCAACAATCGCAAATTTGCGGTCGGCAGTAGCAACGTAAAATAATACCCCGTTATGATCAGCGGTTTGGCGCATACCGAGTTTGTCGAACACCACAAAGGCCCGCGCTACGGGGTCAGCATCGGCGCAATTGGCTTCGATATGTACCCGAATCTCCCCTGATGTGGCGAGTTCGGCTTGCCCGATGGCGGCAATGACGCGCTGTTGGTCTTCCTTGGAAAGCATGGTTCGTGGTTGTTCGGTTCGTGGTTTGTGGTTTCGAGTAACCACAAACCACGAACCATGAACCTATTTAAAATCAACCGTTGGTGCATTCTGCGCGGCTGCCGATGCCTCAAAAAAGCCTTTCACGGCAAAGCCAAAAATACCGGCAAAAATGCTATTCGGAAACGACCGCACCGATACGTTATAGCCCTTCACGGCTCCGTTAAAGTCATTCCGGGCTACGCTGATACGATTTTCGGTGCCTTCTAACTGCGCCTGTAAATCAGAAAAGTTCTGCGTAGCGCGGAGTTGCGGGTAGCTTTCGGCAACGGCCAATAATC
>JBBRUV010000293.1:0-6221 GCA_038247465.1 Cytophagales bacterium | reverse complement strand
GGAGATTTGGGAGATTAAACGCTCAACTCAATTCCCCGACGGCCCGGTATATCAAAAAACCTTCACATACACCTACGCTAAGTCTGGTCTGGTAAGACGGCGGGTTACGCATGGTACCCAACTCTATGCGGGCTGGCTCATTGAAGATGACCTTTACGGCATCGGCGTAACTGATTACGAGTACCAGAACTGTATTTGACAATCAACAAAACGCAACAAGCTTATGAAAACGACATGGATTTACACGCTGATTTTGCTCACCGCCTTTGGGCTGGGGCTGGGTTGCAGGAAGAGGGTAGAAGAGACGATAACCGCCGGACCACCCCTGCCCCCTAAAGGCTGTCAGATCGTGCGGACAATCTTGAAGAATCCAACCATTGGCCGGGCTAAAAATCTGATTCTTGCACCGGAGATTATCACGTTGGATGATGGTAGTAAAGTTGAAGTCTCCCAAGTTGGTGACGCTACATATCGGTATGATATGCAGGGCAAGATTGTAGAAATCAGGGATCAGGCACCCGGAGGGAGTTATTTCTTGTACAGGTATAGTTATGGATCACAACTTATAAAATACACTGAAGCTTTTGGTGCGTCCGTGATGCCGCCAAGCTTGTACACTAACCGGGATACGGTAGGTTTGCTCGACAATGGATTTCAGACCTATTTATCCAGAGATGGTAAGCCTGTTTTTACTTACAATGCTGATGGACAACTGGTTAGTACGAACATAGTTCGTCCCTCCACTACTAATAGATATGAAAATGGGAACCTAGTTGAGCAGATACACCAGGCATCATGGATCGAAGAGAACGGGCAATTAGTACCCGTTGATTATCAGCTTAGGCAATTTACCTATAACACAAGCCGCCCCAATATACCAGTAGTGTTGCAATTCGCGGGTAAGGCAAGCCAGAATCTGCCAACAAAAGAACTTTGGTCTATGAGACGCTCGACTCAGTTCCCCGATGGCCCGGTGTATCAGAAAACGTTTACCTATATCTACAATCCGTTGGGCCTGATAAAACGCCGGATTACGCACGGCACTCAGCTTTACGCGGGTTGGCTAATCGAAGATGACCTTTACGGCATCGGCGTAACTGATTACGAGTATAAATGTCCATAAGATAAGTCAAGTACCGTGTTGCGCCTGTTTCACGCCCTTCTGAATAGGGTGGTAGTACTGTCTTGCCATTGCATTTAGTTTATCTTAATCCATAGTCTAAAATGAAAAACTGCCTACTTCTATGGCTGGGGGCTTTCTTGTGCCTTACCGCGGCCAACGCGCAAAATCTAACCGTCAGTCAACCCATTGACGGGGCTGTTTACCAGCAGAATCAACAAGGACAGGGCCGGATCACCATCCGGGGCGATTTCAACTCCCGTTCGTTCCTGGGGCGGGGTATTTACGCCATTGTTGGGACGCTGCAAAAGCTAAACCTGACAACGGGCCAACCCACCGGCGATGCGCCTATCTCGTTTCCACTCTCACAAAACCGCACTACGTTTTCGCAGCAGATAACCGTACCTAAGGGCTGGTATCAGCTAACGGTAAGGTCTCAACTGTTGGTTGGTAACTTCTGGAACCAACGCACTTACGAAACGGCACCCCGCAAAGTCGGCGTGGGCGAAGTGTTTATCATCGCCGGGCAGTCAAACGCGCAGGGTGGTCACAACGTTGTCCCTACCAACACGGTGCGGATGGACGCAGTACGGGTGGTTAATAAAGTATTGGCAAATGGTTTTCGGGACGACCCCAGAAACATCCAGTCTCAGTTCGGACAGATTGATGCCCTTACGTCCACCATCAACGGCTCAGTCATCGGCCCCCTAGGACCTGACTTGTGGTATTGGGCGTCCGTTGGGGCCAAAGTTGCCCAAGAGTGTCAGGTACCGGTTGCCTTTTTTAATGCGGCTTTAGGCGGTACGACAATCACCAACTGGGCAACATCAACAGACCCTAATGCACAGAGTTCGGGGTCGATGGATTTTACCAATGTACCTGAGGTATTATTTGATCGCTAAGCCAGGTGCGCCATTTGGCTTTCTAAGCAGTATGCTTCAACTTTATACCAGCACATATGGCCTACGGGCTGTATTGTGGATGCAGGGCGAAACCGATACTAAGGCGCTAATCGAAGGTACTGACCCGAATGATGACAATCTGCGAAAAAAATGGTCAAATAGGGTACTCGTTGATAAAGATCGTCAAATAATAACAGCACCCTTCGGTGATGGCACTACTATTGAACGAAGGCGCATATATACCTCGGCAGACTACGCTAAAAAACTCGATGGTGTCATCGCTACGTCATACAGTCGCTTAGGCGGGCGAAGGTTTCCCTGGGTAGTTGCCCAAACCTCGTTCATTGGCATCAATACGGTGGGCCGAACCGCCATCCCCGTTGTTGAAGGCCAAGAGATAACCCGTCTGGATCGTAGCAACGGAGACATCTATCAAGGCCCCTACACCGATGACCTCGACGCAACCAAACGAATTATGGGTGATACCGATTGGCCGGTGCATTTCAATGAAAGTGGCGCAACTACCGTTGCAGACCGCTGGGCCGACAAACTCAAATTAATATTCTGTTCAGCTAACCCGCTCCCACCCCTAACGCCCTACTTATTGGGTACAGAACCTGTGGAGATAGAAATCAGTGCAGACGGACAAACGCTCACTGCACCTGATGGCTATGCCGGTTACAAGTGGGTATCCGACTATGGCTCATTCGATATTTACGCACCCGTTGCCCAATCACAGGCAATCTCGACGGGTGGCGGCACCACCTACGCCAACACGGCAGCCACCACCAACGGACCCGCCGGAACCTTTCAGGCCGTGCTGATAAACAGCACCGGGTTACCAATTCTCACACAGGCGATTAATCTGCCCTATACTGTTATCGATGATACAAACCCACCCATCCAACCGCCCACAACGTCAACCGGCGGTTGCTACGAAGCCGAAAGCGGCAACCGCAGCCCCGGCACGGATGTGTCGTCGGGTGGCAATGCGTCGGGCGGGCAATACGTGGGTGGTTTCGATGGGGCCAGCCGCTATGTGGACTTCCCTGTAACGGTCTCCTCGGCAGGCAATTATCCGCTCACCTTTTACTATTCATCGGGCGAGTCGGGTGGGTATATTGATTACAGCATCAACGGCGGCAGCGCGGCCCGGCAGAACATCACCGCCAACGGAGCCTGGAATCAGTTTATTGCCGCCCCCACCCTCACGGTGGCGCTCAACGCCGGGGCCAACACCATCCGGGTGCAGGGCGGTTTCCGGTTCACATTAGATAAGATTTGCCTGGATGGTGGCACCCCGCCCCCAACGCCCCCTACGCCACCGGGCAGTTTCGCGCTTAATACGCCCTCAGTCAACTGCGCCAATGGCGACGTAACCCTGAGCGTGACCAACCAAAACAGCAACCCGGTTGAGTACCAGGCCAGCGGGCTGCGAGACTGGGGAACGGGCAACATCCTCAACGTGCCGGTTCATCAGCGGACGGGCAGCGGCACCGAGTTCACCTTCAAGGCCAGACAAACCGGCAACGGGGAGGTAAGCCGGGTGTTCAGGGTCGTCTGCGGGGGTAGTCGTATAGGGGCCACCGTTCAGGATTCGGAACCAACGGGCGGCCTGCTCATCAGCCCCAATCCGGGCAGTGGCCGGGTGGTAGTGCGGTTCGGGTTGGGCGCAGGCGAACGGGCTACGCTGTCGGTGGTCACGCTGTCGGGCGTGCCTGTGCAAAGCCGGGCGGTGGTTGGCACGGGTCAGGCGCAGGAGGAAGTGCTTGACGTATCGGGGCAGGCTGCCGGGCTGTATGTGGTGCGGGTAGCGGGCGAAACCGCCGTGCAGACGGGCAAGCTGATTCTGGCAAGGTAACGGGCATTACGGGTTGATTTTATAGCAAAAGCCGGAGATATCTCCGGCTTTTGGCTGTGGGTTTACCCAAACCAACGGGATTGCCCGGCTGGAATGGCACAGCCTGGGGGCGGTGCCGAACAAACCAGAACATTCCGGTACTTACCCCGCCAACTGCGTGTAAAGGTTATAATAACCGAGCGATACGTCTTCGGTTTCCATCCGCCCGATTTTGTGTTCTGGGAGTTCGGCCAGCACCGCGTTCAGGCTTTCGCTGACTTCTTCGTCGGCCTGCACAACCGCATCGGCGTAGGCAATACCGATTCGCATGAATCCCTGATAATCAGCCGATTTCAGGTGCGCCAGCATCTCATCGTCAATGTCCATCATGCGGGCTTTTTCGATAATACTGGGGTCAAACCGATGGTCAAAGGCGTTGTTATGAATGGTAAAAACCGACTTGGCATCTTTGAAAACCGGGTCGTTTTTGTAGGTCGTTTTGAGGTAGAGCGGAATCAGGGCCGTCATCCAGTCGTTGCAATGCACGATGTCGGGTGCCCAGCCGAGTTTTTTGACCGTTTCGAGTGCGCCCTTGCAGAAGAAGATCGCCCGTTCGTCGTTGTCGTCGTAGAAACGGTCTTCTTTGTCGTGGAAAACGTATTTCCGCTGGAAATAATCTTCGTTATCAATGAAGTAAACCTGCAACTTGGCCGTTGGAATAGATGCGACCTTGATGATGAGGGGTTTTTCTTCGTCGCCGACGGAGATGTTGATGCCCGACAGCCGGACAACTTCGTGCAGGCGGTTTTTACGTTCGTTAATCAGCCCAAAGCGCGGCACCAGAATCCTGATTTCCATACCCCGTTCCTGCATGACCTGGGGCAGCTTACGCACAAAATCGGCAACGTCGGAGGTTTTTAGGAAGGGGTTAATCTCACTGGCAACGTACAGGATACGAAGTTTGCTCATAAACAACAGGAAAAGAGTTAGTGGCGTTGTGCCTGAAAGAACTTGCAAAATTAAGTAAAAAAACACCACATTTCAATACGTTTTGCACAATAAAATTCAGCCATCGCCGTAACATTGCGGTCAATTATCTCGGCACAAATTATGCACCTCCTGACTACCGTTCACGCCCTGCGCCAGTACCGCCAATCGCTTACAGGTTCTTCCATCGGCTTAGTGCCAACAATGGGCGCCCTGCACGAAGGCCATATTGCCCTCGTTGAAGCCGCCCGGCGTGACTGCGATGTGGTGATTGCCAGTGTGTTTGTGAACCCGATTCAATTCAACAACCCCGACGACCTTGCCCGCTACCCGCGCACCCTCGATGCTGATGCCGCCATGCTCGAACAAGCGGGTTGCGACGCGCTGTTCGCCCCCACTGCCGACGACCTCTACCTCGAACCGCCCATGATGCGGCTCAACTTCGGCGAACTCGACACGGTGATGGAAGGCGGGTTTCGGCCCGGCCACTTCAACGGCGTGGGCATTGTGGTTGCCAAACTGTTTAACCTCACCCAGCCCGACCGCGCTTATTTCGGCCAGAAAGACCTGCAACAGGTGGCCGTGGTGCGCCGACTAATCCGGGATTTGAGCTTCCCCGTTGAGTTGGTGCGCTTTCCGACGGTGCGCGAAGCCGACGGGCTGGCCATGTCGTCGCGCAATCGCAACCTCACCGCCGACGAACGCGCCGTTGCTCCGGCCATTTTTGAGAGCCTGACCCTGGCCCGTGATCTGCTGACCGAAGGCCAGACTGTGGCTCAGGCCAAAGCGTCGGTAGCAGGTTTCTTTTCTACCCGGCCCGGCTTCCGGCTCGAATACGTGGAAGTTGCCAATGCGGAGACACTACGGCCCGTGCCGGAGGTGCAGGCACCCGGCCAAACCGCCATCTGCATTGCGGCCAATCTGGGAAGGGTTCGGCTGATTGACAATCTGGTGTTTTAACTGATGCTTTGTGATGTCATCCGGCGGGCCGCTTCCCTAATCAGGGTGTCGGCATCCTTGTCGAGCAGTTCACCAATGGTGATGCTATACAGCCCGGCAACGCGGGTAAGCTGGTCAAGAATTTTATGGGTTTGGTGTTGTTCAAGCCGGGCGTAGGACGATTGCTCGATGGCTAATTGGTCGGCAACGATGGTCTGGCGAAAGCCGTGCAGTTCGCGGAGACGGCGCAGTTTGGTATCTAAATAATGCAAGTTGCGTAGTGTGTAAGGTGTATAGAGAGCGACAGAACTAAACAGAATTAGGAATTGGAGATTTCCAGAAAACGACATTCCAAAAATCCTCAATCCACTTTTTGGCGAAAGAGACTGTTTGTGAACTCTCCGCAAAAGCCTCATCAATAAGCTGATTCAGC
>JBBRUV010000292.1:0-6230 GCA_038247465.1 Cytophagales bacterium | reverse complement strand
TATCAATCGGTTTGAGGGTAATAAGTTTGGGTTGATGTTTGTAGTTTGTGTTAACTTTACGCAAAAAACGGCCATGATTCAAAGCAACTTTCGGGAATGGACGCTCGACCGGATCGAGGAGACGTTTGGCCTGGTGCAGGTTGACACGTTACCTATCTTAAACGACTTACTGGCGTATCAGTATGAAGTAGACGATTATCAAACCCGTTTCCTGAATGATATTGCCCAAAAATACATAACACTTGGTGGCGATAGCTGGAATGAAGTTGAATTAGAAAACAAGACCATTAGCCCAATCATTGTTTTCTCTGATATCGATAACAAAAAATTTGCGTACTTCCTTGAACGACCAATGACTATCGTTCTTGATGAATATGTTTTATCTGGACGGGTTGACGGGATGATTGCAACTGGATTCCGAAATCCTAAAAAGCCGTATTTCTGCATGGCCGAATATAAACGGGCTACCGACCCCGACGGCGACCCCAGCGGTCAGGCACTAATTGCGATGCTCGCGGCACAACACCTGAACGACAACCAAAAACCAATCTTTGGTTGCTACATCATCGGACGGAGTTGGTATTTCATGGCCCTAGTTGAAAAAGAATACGCCATCAGCAATGTCTATACCTGCACCGACGAGGAGATATTCGATATTTTCCGCATCTTGAAAGGCTTACGCTGGCACATCGAGCAGTTGATTAAGTGAGGTAGCAGCAAACAAAAATCCCCGCAAACAGCCTGTTCGCGGGGTTTTGATTGTGGGCCAGCCTGGGCTCGAACCAGGGACTTACTGATTATGAGTCAGGCACTCTAACCAACTGAGTTACAAGCCCATCACCATTTCTTATGCAGAAATGAGAATCCAAAATTACCAAATTTTCTGACAGAATCGGCATACCCACCCCATTCTTGGTCTAAAACTGCGCCCGTTCGTCACAGCCTTTGCTCAAATTGCAGGCCGGGCTGGTAACTTTGCGCCATGCCAACGCCCAACAAACGCAAAATTATTAATGACCCCGTTTATGGGTTTATTACCCTGCCCGGCGAGTTGATTTTTGATCTGGTCGAGCATCCGTATTTCCAGCGGCTCCGGCGTATTAAGCAGTTGGGCCTGTCAGAATACGTCTATCCCGGCGCACTCCACACCCGGTTTCACCACGCCTTAGGAGCCATGCACCTGATGGGGCAGGCCATTCAAACCCTTCGCGCCAAAGGCCACACCATTACCGACGACGAGTGCGAGGCCGCTCAGATTGCGATTTTGCTGCACGATATTGGTCACGGGCCGTTTTCGCACGTGCTGGAGTGTTGCATTCTGGAGAACGTGCCCCACGAAGAAATCTCGCTTCTGCTCATGCACGAACTCAACGGGCAGTTTGGCGGGCGGCTGTCACTGGCAATTCAGATGTTCGATGGGCGTTACGAGCGTCCGTTCTTTCACCAATTGATTTCGAGTCAGTTGGATATGGACCGGATGGATTATCTGAACCGCGACAGTTTTTATACCGGCGTGGCCGAGGGAACTATCGGGGCCGACCGGATTATAAAAATGCTCGACATTGTGGCCGATCAGTTGGTGGTTGAAGAAAAAGGAATCCTGAGCATCGAGAATTTTCTGAACGCCCGGCGCATCATGTACTGGCAGGTGTATCTGCACAAAACCTCGATCTGCGTCGAGACGATGCTGATTCAGATTATGCGCCGGGCGCGGCTACTTCTGCAACGCCCCACGCCCGACGATGCGTTTCTGGCCGTGCCGCCCGCCTTCCGGCTGTTTCTCGAACGGAGCATTTCGATTGACGAGTTCAAGAATAACCACGCTCATATTCAGGCGTTTACCGAACTCGATGATTATGATGTCTGGGGCTGTGTGAAACGCTGGATAACCCACCCCGACCGGATACTGTCGAAACTGTGCCAGATGCTGCTTAACCGGCGGCTGCTGAAAATCCGGCTTTCGACCGAGCCGTTTGAATCAGAACTCATAGCTGAAATTGACGACCGGCTCCGGCAACAGGGCCTGACCGACGACGAACTGCCGTATTTTAGAGTTGAGGGTCAGGCCACGAATGCGGCCTATCTACCGTCGGGCGATGCGATTTGCATCAAACTTCGGTCGGGGCACGTAATTGATATTGCCGATGCTTCTGACCTGCCCAATATCAAGGCACTGAGTCACATTGTCAGGCGGTATTATGTTTGTTTTTTATTAAATTAATTCGGCAAATAACCGAATAGTGCAATTTGTTGGCTACCTTAGCCGCCAAAATAAGCAAACAATTCGGGCGTTTCTCGTTGGCTATCCGCGAAATATGGAGTTTACAGTTAAGCAAATTGCGGCCCTGCTATCGGGCAATATTCTGGGAGATGAATCGTTGATAGTGAATAACTTAGCAAAAATAGAAGAAGCCAGACCGGGCTGCATTTCATTTTTGTCTAATCTCAAATATGAACCATTTCTGTACGAAACAGGGGCCTCTGCCGTTATCGTTGATCGTTCGTTTACGCCAAAACATCCTGTTTCTGCCGCACTGATTTTGGTAGAAAATTCCTATTCTGCCTTCACCCAACTTCTCGAAGAATACCACCGCCTAACCAGTGCATCACGCATTGGCACCGAACAACCCTCCTTTACCGGCGACGGAACTCAAATCGGGGAAGGGGGCTATCGGGGGGCGTTCTCATACATTGGGCAAAATTGCCGGATCGGAGATAACGTCAAAATTTATCCACAGGCATATATTAGTAACAATGTTACCATCGGAAACGGTACCGTTGTTCATTCAGGCGCACGGGTTCTGGACAACTGCGTGGTGGGGCAATTTTGCACCATTCACTCCAACGCCGTAATTGGCAGCGAAGGCTTCGGGTTTGCCCCACAAGCCGATGGAACCTACAAAACCATTCCGCAGCTGGGCAACGTGATTCTCGAAGATTTTGTGAATGTCGGCTCCGGCACTACCATTGATTGCGCCACACTCGGCTCGACCATTATTCGGCAGGGAGCCAAATTAGACAACCTGATTCAGATCGGGCATAACGTCGAAATTGGCCGAAACACCGTTATTGCAGCCCAGACCGGAATAGCGGGCTCAACCAAAATCGGCGAAAACTGCGTGATTGGCGGGCAGGTTGGTTTTGCCGGCCACCTGACCATTGCCAACCGAACCAACGTCGGGGCGCAGTCGGGCGTGGGTAAATCGGTGAAGCAAGAAGGCAAGTCAATGAATGGCTCTCACGCGTTTGATTTAGCTGATAATATTCGTTCGCAGGTGGTTTTTAAACGATTACCTGAACTGGAACGGCGCGTGAATGATCTTGAAAAGAAAGTGGGAAAATAGTGATTAGTGCCGGGCCGACGCTTCGGCTGGTAGGTAGTGGCTTGTGTAAGCCAGCCAACCACAGGCCACTACCTACTAACCACCAAATAAATCATGAATACAAAACAACAGACCATTCAGAAATCCGTGTCGGTATCGGGCGTGGGGTTGCATACGGGCGTAACGGCCACGATGACCTTTTTGCCCGCACCCGCCGGTCATGGTTATAAATTTCAGCGCGTTGACCTGCCCGGCCACCCAACCGTAGATGCCGACGTAGATAACGTGGTTGACCTTTCGCGCGGCACCACTATTGAGCAAAGCGGGGCGCGGGTGCATACTGTTGAGCACACGCTGGCCGCGCTGGTTGGGTTGCAGATTGACAATGTGCTGATTCAACTCAATGGGCCGGAACCCCCTATCATGGACGGCTCTTCGATTCAGTTTGTGAACGCGCTACGCGAAGCTGGCCTGGAAGAGCAAAACATGGCCCGGAATTACTACGAAGTGTCGGAATATGTACACTACGAGAATCCCGAAAAAGCCATTGAGTTAGCGGCACTACCCCTGAATGATTACCGGCTGACGGTGATGGTAGACTATAATTCACGGGTGATTCACAGCCAACACGCTTACCTGAACGATATTCGGCTCTTCCCCGAAGAAATTGCCAGTTGCCGCACGTTTGTTTTTCTGCACGAATTGGAAATGCTCTACAAGCAAAACCTGATCAAAGGCGGAGACCTGACTAATGCCATTGTGATTGTTGACCGGGAGGTGAAAGAAGGTGAGTTAGACTATTTAGCCGAACTGCTGAACAAGCCCAAAGTAAGCGTCAACAAAGAAGGCGGCATTCTGAACAATCTCGACCTGCACTACCCCAACGAGATGGCTCGCCACAAACTGCTCGATTTGATTGGGGATTTAGCTCTCGTCGGAAGGCCTATTAAGGCGCAGGTTTTGGCGGCTCGGCCCGGCCACGCGGCCAACGTGGCGTTTGCAAAAAAAATTAAGAAACAGATTCAGAAAAAAGCCCAGAACCAAACCCCGCAATATGACCCGCTGCAACCGCCAGTGATGGATATTGGACAGGTTTATACGCTCTTGCCGCACCGATACCCGTTTCAGATGATTGATAAAATCATTGCGTTGGATGGGCAAAGTGTAATCGGTATCAAGAACGTAACGGCCAACGAGCATTATTTTCCGGGTCATTTTCCGGGAAACCCTGTTATGCCGGGCGTGATGCAGCTTGAAGCGATGGCCCAAACGGGTGGTATTCTGGTGCTGAGTACCGTGCCTGACCCCGAAAATTACTGGCCGTTTCTAGTCGGTATCGAAAACTGTCGCTTTCGGCGTAACGTAGTTCCCGGCGATACGCTGATTTTGCGCTGCGAGTTTACGTCGCCCATGAAACGCGGCATCGTTAAAATGCAGGGACGTGGCTATGTTGCAAACCAACTTGTTTGCGAAGCCGATATGATTGCCAGTCTTGTTAAAAAGAAGTGATTGGTGGTTAGTGGCTGGTGATTAGTTACTAAGATCACGTTGCCAACTACTAACTACCAATCATCAGTAACTATAAACTATGCTCCAACCACTCGCTTATATACACCCGGAGGCAAAAATCGCGCAAAACGTTGTGATTGAGCCATTTGCCGTTATTCGCAAAGACGTTGAAATTGCCGAAGGAACCTGGATTGGCTCCCACGCGGTGATTAATGAGGGGTCGCGGATTGGCCGGAATTGCAAGATTTATCCGGGGGCGGTGATTTCGTCTATCCCGCAAGACCTGAAATTCAACAACGAATACACCCGCACATTTATCGGCGATAACACCACCGTTCGGGAGTACGCTACCATCAGCCGGGGAACCGAAGAACACTGGAAAACCGAAATTGGAACCGATTGCCTGATTATGGCCTACGCCCACATCGCCCACGACTGCCGGATCGGAAATCACTGTATTCTGACCAATAACGTTCAGATGGCGGGCCACGTTTCGATGGGCGAATGGGCTATCATCGGTGGGTCAAGTTCGGTGTTGCAGTTTACCCGGATCGGCGCACACGCCATGATTTCGGGCGGTTCGTTAGTCAGAAAAGACGTGCCGCCGTTTACCAAAGCCGCCCGCGAGCCGCTGTCTTACACGGGCATCAACTCCATTGGGCTGCGTCGGCGGGGTTTCTCAAACGAAAAAATCAATCAGGTACAGGAAATCTACCGCCTGATTTATCTGAAAGGATTGAACAACGCCGACGCGCTAACGCAGATTGAACTGGATTTGCCGCCGTCGAACGAGCGTGACGAAATCGTAAATTTTATTCGCACCTCCGAGCGCGGCATTATGAAAGGGCCGGGGGGCAGCGGAGCCGGAGAGTGACCGTAGCGCGGGTGGAAACCCGCTTTGCTGAGGAAATATTTCGCGATAAAAAAAGAAGAATCTGGGGCTACCTGTCTGCGGAAACAGCAGTGGCACAGATAGTTGACTGGGTATATAACCGGCTGTTAGCACTGCGCGGAGTACGAAGACTGGTTATCATGTCAGACGTAGTTTCACAAAAGTAAACAAAGAAAGGTTCTGACTACGGATTGATATAGACTCAATTGATTCTAGTCAAAGCTGGTTGGCGTCATATAGGCCTTCACGCTGTAAGAACATAGCCTAATATTCACAAACCTTCTTAACGGGCAGGCGTTGATACAGCGGACAAACGCGAACAACGCCGATGAAAAACGCTTTCATAACCCTCATTGCCTGTATCTCAACGATAGCCGTAGTCATGGCGCAAACTAAACAACCCGCCCGGACGGTTAGCGTCGGTCAGGGCGAAGTAGCACGGTGGGCCGGAAACTGCCAGCGTTGCAGCTTTGAAACACGGGCCTGGGCCGCCGTAAATGGTACCT
>JBBRUV010000291.1:0-6292 GCA_038247465.1 Cytophagales bacterium | reverse complement strand
TGCCCCCACGCCATCAAAGACCGGATGCACGATGTGCTGCTGAACCACCCCACGAAAACGCACTGGTGTTTGATGTGCGCGTCTGGACGAATAGCGACACGTACTGGGAAACGTATTATTTCGTGCAGGAAAACATTGTGCGGCAGTTTGGCAAAGACGGCATCGGCGGGCCGAAGATTACGCATACCATCGTGAATAGCTGACAATGACGGGTGCTTCAAGCCAATAAGCATCCAAAACAGACTCAGTACGGATTTAAAATTGGTGTTGGTCGTGTTAGTGCCGCATGCAGGCAACCATTACCAACACCACTACACCAAACCGCGTTACGCTCTGGGCCGCGCTTATAGCCGTTTATTTGCTCTGGGGATCAACCTATCTGTTCGTTCATTTTATGACCGAACAGATGCCCCCGCTCTACATGGCCTCTGTCCGGTTTTTGATTGCCGGTGCTATCCTTTATAGTTATGCCCGGCTGACAGGAACGCCCAATCCTACGGGTAAAGAATGGCTTGGCGCGGGTATTGCGGGCGGGTTGCTGCTTACCGTTGCCAACGGCTGCATGACGCTCACGCTGCAATACATCCCAACGGGTATGGCCGCGCTCCTGGCTGCTACACTGCCCGTCTTTCTGCTGACCATGAACTGGATTGGCTTTGCCCGCGCCCGGCCTGCCAACCTCGCCCTGCTGGGGCTGGCATTGGGATTACTCGGTGTTTTTTTTCTCATTAAGCCTGACAAATTTAGCGGCCCTGTCAGCGACCACAACAACCTGATTGGCGCCGGATTAATCGTGATTTGTAATCTCGGCTGGGCATTGGGAACGCTGCTGTCGCCCCGGCTCACGATGCCCGCACCCCGTATTTCGAGCGGTTGCCAGATGCTTCTGGGCGGAGCCATGTTGTTCAGTATCAGTCTGATTTTTGAGCAAACAACGCCGTTGACAATTATGCAAGCTCCGCCAAACGCTCTCGGATCGTTGCTGTATTTAGTGATTTTCGGGAGTATTGTTGGCTTTTCGGCGTATGTGTGGCTGGCCCGAAACGCCCCTCCGCAGTTGGTCTCGACCTACGCCTACGTCAATCCGGTGGTGGCCGTGTTGCTGGGTGCGACCTTCGCCGGCGAAGCACTCACGGGGCAGATGTTGATTGGTGCAGCCATTGTGCTGGCGGGCGTGGTGCTGATTACGGTGGGGAAGAAGCAAAGTAGTTCGTAATGTGTGCAGGGCGGCCTGTGCCGTTCGTAGTTGGTTGCCGCGAATATGCTTTTGCGGTAGCCAACTACGAACCACGAACCAATTTATAATTCCGATACTCACCAATGCGCCAGCCGGTATTGCGTTGAATTATCATCAGAATCCGGTTTTTGGTGGAGTGTTTTTTCTGCCGGATGTCAAAATCAAACAGCCAGTCCATACGTTGTACCCGGTCGTGCATCACGGCGGGGTGGGTACCGGCAAATAACGCCAGTGAATCAATTTCCGAATAATCAAAATCGGCCACGCGCTGCCGAACCTCGCTCATCTTCGTATCGTCGTTCCAGAACTTGCTCGAATCGGCTAATTTCAGGCGTTGGCGGTCGGGTGGTTTCACCCAGCCGTAGTGATACACCCAGGCATCAACCAATTTCACGCGCAGTTTGGTGTTATCTTTTTTACGGAATCCCTGCGCGTCACGGTAGGCCACCACGTTGCCGGTGGGCTTAATCACCCGGATTTCGCGCCGGTACCATTTTCGCGAATCACCCACGTAGCGGTACGAGCCGTAGAAGTGTAAGTAGTTGAGCAACAGTCCGTCCACGTTGGTATCGGTGCGGTATTGTTGCATGGCCCGGCGGAGTTCGGGGAGGTATTTTTCGTGCAGAACCTCGTCTCCCTGAATATAAATGGCCCAGTCGGCATCGGTTGCCACGGCGGCAAGGGCTTTATCGGTTTCAACGGCCAACACGCGGCCACCGTCGCGGAGGGTATCGTCCCAGATGGTGTCCAGAATTCTGACTTTGGCGGGGTCAATGGCGGCAACAATGGCGCGGGTGTCATCGTCAGAGTTGCCAACGGCCACAATCACCTCATCGCAGAGGGGCAAAACAGACCGAATAGCCTCCACAATCGGGTAATCGTATTTAATGGCATTACGAATGAAGGAGAAGCCGATAATTTTCATGCCCAAAAATAAGTTATACCTGCATTGCCACCGCCCGGTCTGCCAAAACCCGTTCATATTTCTTCCTGAAATACTGGTACGACGCAATCACGAGCAACGTATAAAGCACGGTCAGGCCGTAGGCGGCACCGATAAAAAACTCGCGGTAACTGATGTCGGCCTGCCCAAAGTTTTTGTAGAGCGATACGGCCACGCTGCCGAGGTAGCCGTACCAGTCGGCAAGCGTAACCACGAAACCAACCGTGCTGACGTACCGAAACGCGGCCACCAATCGCTCAAAATACAGGCCATTGCACGGCACGTAGGCCATATACAGGCCAAGCCCGGTGAGCGTAAACCAAGCCCCCGCCGACAGCACCCCGCTTTGATAGGCCCAGGTGCTGCCGCCCACCAGCAACCCGCCCGCCAGCATCACGAGGTTGAGCCAGCCGAAGGCCCGGAAATTGTCTTTTTCGCGCTGCAGCAGGGCCAGAATAACCACTACCACCACCGCCACCAGGGTTTCGGCGCTGGTAAACAGCCCGGCATCGGTCACGCCCGCATCGCGCAGGATTTCGGGGCCGAAATTGTCGCGGAAATCGCGAAAACCCGTCAGCAGCACATAAAACCCGATCATCAGCACCAGCCCCGGCCCGAAATTCTGGATAAACGCCCGGCGTTCGGGGGCCAGCATTGGCTTGCGTTCGGTGCGGAGGGCGCGGTCTTCATCGTTGGGCGGGGGCAACAGGGTTAGGGCATAGACACCGGCCAGCAAGGGCAGCGCAAACAGCCCGCCGGTGATAAACGGCAACCAGAATTCAGATACGCCGTAGCTGTTTTTGAGGGTCAGGGCAACGGTTTTTACAAACCCCGACGCAAAAATGAACGAAGCCGTTAGCCCGGCCACCATTGCGTCGGTTTGTTTGCGGCCTTCCAGAAAACCCAGCACCACGCCATAGACCATGCCGAGCGGCAGACCGTTCAGGAATAGAAAAATGATGTTGTACGGAGCCGGGACAAGCGCGAAACCCAGCAGCGCAACTTCGGCAACGGCCACAAACCCCAGCAGACTCAACGCCCGCCGACCCGGTGTCATCTCTGATACAACCTTGATGCCGAGCAGTTTAGACGTAGCGTAGCCGAACACCTGCGCCGTAACGAGCCAGATTTTGTAGCTAATCCCGGCAAAGGCCATCCCTTCGAAGGTGGTTGCCGTGATGCCCTTGCGGAAAGCATACATACAAGCGTAGGTGCAAAAAGCCGCCATTGCGCCAAAAAGCATCAGGGTTGTAGAGTTGCGGAGAAAAGGTTTCATACAATGAGGTTATGACTGACTTATGGCCTCTAACACTTCTTTCACAATCTTGGGATGGAGGGCTTTGCCCGCATGAAACGGAACAACCACCCGAACAGTGGCTTTCAGATCAATTCGGTGATTGCCTTTGGTTCGGATCAACACAAAACCGGCTTGTAGCAGCAACTGCCCGGCTTCTTTGGCGGTGAGAACGGGCAGTTTAGGCAATGGCTATTTCGATGGTAGAGGTGATTAATTCTCTTGGTAATAACCGGATTATGTCCTCCCGGCTCAAGGTTTCGATATACAAGTAAACGGCCTCCTGAATATTTGCCCGGGCTTCTTCAAACGTATCTCCCTGCGAATGACAGCCTGTTAATTGTGGGCAATAGACAAAATACCCGTTGTCATCTTTCTCGAAAATTACATTTACGTTGTAGCGCATGGCTGTGTTTTTTTTGCCCAAGTTAGCACATTCACCTGCAAACTACTTCTCACAAACTTACCAGCAGGGCCAGCCACGCGCTGCGGCCCATAGCATCAACGCCGGAGCCGTGTGTGCGATACGGCGCGTTGGCCAGATTGTGCAGTTCGGCACTGATGGTCAGGTGCCGGTTGGGGGTGTAGCCGCCATAGACGTTGATCACGTGCCAGCCCGATGTGCCGCCCGGCCCAATGCGGTTGTCGGCAATATCACCGGCGGCAAGTCGCTGCTGCGCCCCGGCAAACTGCCATTCGGCGCGGGCATTAAACCGGCCCGCCGGTCGCCAGGCCGCGCCGAACCGCCCGAAAAACGGCGGAATCCGGCGGAGCGGTTCGTTGCCCGATTCGTTTTGACCATACGCGTAGGCAACGCCACCATATAACAAACCACTTGTGCCGACCTGCCACTCTGCATCAGCTTCTAAGCCCCGAATGAAAGCCGACGCGATATTTTCTTTTTGATGCAGCGGATAGCCCTGCACCGAATCGCGCCCGACGCGCACCCGGCCTATGAGTCCGTTCAATTGATTATGGTAGGCCGTGAGGGTTGCCGAAACGCGCCCGGTTTTGAGTTTCAGACCCAGTTCTTTGTTTACCGAGCGTTCGGGCGTTAAACGGGTGTTGGGGGTCTCGTAGCGGAAATCCACAATACCGAGCGTACCGAGGTCGTCAATATTGGGCGCACGAAACGCCGACTGTATGCCCCCCACTACCCGTAACGCCGGTGTGAGCGCGAACGACAAACCAGCATTGCCCACCACCGCCGACGGTTGTACCACTGCCCGGCTATCGGTTTGCCCCGCCGAAGCTGTGCTGCCGTTGGTAGCCTGCGGAATAGACACCCGGAAATTGTTGTACCGCCCGCCCGCCGTGATAATCAGCCGGTTAAGCGTCAGGGTGTGGAGCGTAAAGACGGCTAAACTGTTCATCCGGGCCTGATCGGGGTATAGCCCGCGTCTGGCCGTAACAACGTTGGTGCGCGTGTTCACGTTGGCGCGTTCTGAACGCACAAAATCGTGGTAAAACTCAATGCCCGACTGCGCTGTCCAGTTGGTTCTGAACCGCGAATTAGCCGTAAAACTCAGGCCGGTGGTGTGGGTGTCGTCGCGTTCGTAGGTGGCAGTGGGATTGTTCTTGCGCTGACTTTGCCGCCCTTCGGTTTGGCGTTGGTACGAAGCCGTTAGCTGAACATCATGCACGAAACGATTGCCCACGTGGCCATCAAGCCGGACATAGGCTAACCGCCGGCGTTGCGGATCAAACTGGTAGTAGGCGAAATTTTCGAGTTTAACGCGGTGAAAAAGCGGTACGCTGTCCTGCCGCAAACTCTGGTACGCTGCCGTGAGCCGCAGTTGATTGCCGATTCGGAACCGCGCTTTTATATCGCCCGACCATTGGTCATAGCCGGTTGGTGTTTGCCGCCCAATGCCGCGCCCGCCGGTCAGATCACCAAATTTGCGGTAGGCCAGACCACCCGTAACGGCAACACTCTGACTGCTAAAGCCGACTTCGACACGCCCCGTGCGCTCCATACCGCCGGTAGTGAGTTTGCCAAACGCACTGCCCGTTAGCTGGGGCCGATCCCGAAATTCGGGGGTTCGGGTTAGCACGTTCACTACGCCCCCGATGGCATCGGAGCCGTAGGCCACTGACCCGGTGCTGCGAACAACTTCAATGCGGTCAACACTCTGCGGGTCAATCGTATTCAGGTACTGGTTGGGGCCGGAGCGGAAGGTGGCACTGTTGAGCCGGATGCCATCAATCAGGAGCAGGGTTTGCTGCCCCGTCAGCCCGCGCACAAACGGCGAGCCACCCCCATGATTGGTTTTTTGCACGAAAACGCCCGTTAGTCCTTCCAACGCTTCCGGCACAGTACGCGGAGCGCGTTCGGCGAGGTCGCGGGCGGTCAGCACAGCGGTCGCTTCGGGCCGCAGAAAGTCGGAGGTTTCGCTGCGGGCGTTGGTCACAACGGTCTGTTGGTTGAGCTGAATAACAACCGGCGTGAGCAAAATCGGCACCACTGCATCCTGCCGGGCGGTGAGTGTTACGGTTTGCTCAACGGCAGCGTACCCGACCGAACTGACCCGAATCTGATACGAACCCGGTTTGAGTTGCGAGAGAGAAAACCGACCCCGGCTATCGGTATGGGTGCCGCGCACGGTGGGCGAGACCCGAACGGTGGCCGATGGCAGAAACGTACCCGTGCGGGCATCGGCAACGGTGCCCGACAGGGTTTGAGCCATCAACGGGCTACTGAATAAAAACAAAAACAGAAAGGCAGATCGGAGAAGCATACACCGGGGCGGGGGGGTGGGGGGGGTGTGTGAAGCTGGGCGCCCAACACCCCCCCCCGCGTGGGAGGGGTTTGTTTTTT
>JBBRUV010000290.1:0-6293 GCA_038247465.1 Cytophagales bacterium | reverse complement strand
TTGGTTCGTGGTCTATAGTTCGTGGTTCGTGGTTTCTTACTGAAGTAAACTACGAACCACGAACTACGAACGCTCTATAAGTCTGCGTAAATGTCAATGATTTCTCCCTCGGCAACAGTTACGATGGCCTTTTTGATTGTTGAGGTATAACCCGTTACAACCCGGCCATTGATGTTTTTGCTGCGTTTTTTGCCCAGCGTCCGCATCGTTGTTACCGACACGACCTTAATGCTGTATAATTTCTCGATAGCCTTCTTGATCTGAATCTTGTCGGCTTTGATTTCGACCTCGAACGCATACTTTCCCAGCTTGTTCAAGGCCGTCATTTTTTCGGTGACGATGGGTCGTTTTAGTACGTTCATCATGATTACTTGTCGAACAGGGTTTGCAGTACAGGAATTGCTTCTTCGCTAATCAAAAGCCGGTCGGCATTCATCAGATCATAGGTATTAACCTGAGAAGCCGTCGTCACTTTTGTTTTCTGCACATTCCGGCTCGACAGCACCACATTGGCGTTCACATCGGACAGGATAAGCAGCGTCTTCTTGCTTCCGCCAGATACGGCGGTCAGGAAGGAGATGTAATCTTTAGTACGCGGGGTCTCGAAACTTACCGCGTCAATCACCGACACCCGGTCTTCCTGGGCTTTTACTGACAAGGCTGACTTGCGGGCCAGTTGTTTGACTTTCTTGTTCAGTTTGAACGAGTAATCGCGGGGGCGGGGCCCAAATATGCGACCGCCACCAACAAACACCGGCGATTTGAGACTACCTGCCCGCGCACCGCCCGTACCTTTCTGTTTCTTAATCTTGCGGGTTGAGTGGGCGTTTTCGGCACGCTCTTTCGCTTTGTGCGTACCCTGCCGTTGGTTAGCATGGTACTGTTTCACGTCTAAATAAATAGCGTGTTCATTGGGTTCGATACCGAAAATCTCGTCCGGCAGGGTTGCTTTTTTCCCTGTATCCTCGCCCTTGCTGTTATATACGATGACTTCCATGACGGCTTATTTCTCGATGATGACGTAAGAGTTTTTGGCACCCGGAACCGAGCCGGCAATGACAACTAAATTTTGTTCTGGCATGACCCGCAAAACCTTCAGATTCTGAATTTTTACGCGGTTGTTACCCATGCGCCCCGCCATGCGAAGGCCCTTGAAGACCCGCGATGGAAACGAACATGCACCGATAGACCCTGGGTGACGGCCCCGGTTATGCTGACCGTGCGTCTGTCCACCGACACCGGCAAAGCCGTGCCGCTTTACAACGCCCTGAAATCCCCGACCTTTAACCGTGCCGACTACATTAACCGTATCGCCTTCGGTAAAAACGTCAGCGGCAAGAATCGTTGCGCCGAGGTCAAACGACGTTTTAAATTCCTTAAACTCAACGAGTTTGCGCTTGGGGGCAGTCCCCGCTTTTTTGAAGTGACCCAACTCAGGTTTGTTGGTATGCTTCTCTTTTTTGTCGCTGAAACCCAATTGAATGGCCTCGTACCCGTCTTTGTCTTTGGTACGAACCTGGGTGACAACACAGGGACCCGTTTCGATAACTGTACACGCCAGAGCCTGCCCGTCCGCATTGTACACGCTGGTCATCCCGATTTTTCTGCCTATTAATCCAGACATTTTCTTTTCGTAAAAAAAGCAGGTGAATTGATTGATTAAACGCTTCCCAAGACCGGAGCCGTAAACGAAATACCCGAAATCAGTGATTGAAATGCGGCCTGTTGGTGAGAAAAGCCGGAAAACAAAGCAGGTCAGGTGAAAACCACCTGACCTGCCTGTACAACGAAAGCGGCACAAGGGCCGGTACGTTACTGGAACGAGTCAGATGTGGTTTCCGAAACCGGACCTTCATCCGAAGTATGTCTTCTGCGCCACTACGCGCTTTGGGAGTGCAAAAGTACAAGTTTCAGTCAGTTATGCAAAAAATAATTATAAAAAAATGTCTTGCCCATCTAATCAACCCTTTTCGTAGTTTTGGGCATGACGCGCTCCTTCGTTTTCCTACTGACTGGCTGGCTCATTGCCCAAACAGGCTTTGCCCAGACCGATTCAATCATCATTACCGGCCAAATTCGGCACCTGACGGCCCGGCTGTACCGAGAATCGCCCCGGATTGTGGTTAGTCGTAACAACATTCTGCAACCCGACCGCGAACTTGCCCGGCCCACCCCCTTGGGCATTGATGGCTCCTTTCGGGTGGCCCTGCCGCTGATTTATCCGCAGGAAGAACTGTATTTCTCCTTCAACCGGATTTCGACGCCGTTTCTGGCCGCGCCTGGTACGCTGACCATTCAACTCGATACCGATTCGTTGTTTGTGGCTGCCGTACCGTTTCGGTTTGGCGGGGTCAACGCGCAGGTGAATCAGCAGTTTGCGCGGTTTCAGGCGTTTGAAGCCCGCCAGGAGAAACCAACCGGCAAGCAACTTACGCGTCGGGCGCAGAGCCAAAGTGATGGAGCCGCGTTTGCGTTTTTGACCGAAACCTACCGCAAGCCCTTCACCGATTTTTCTGCCCGCGAAACCGTGTTTCCGCTTGCTTATCGCTGGGCTAACTCCCGGATTCGGTACAATGCGGCTGCTTTTTTGTATGACAAAGCTCGCTACGAAAACCACGACTTAACTGACGCGCTGACCGATTCGCTGCGCCCGGCCAACGACCCGATTTTGACAGCCGCCCGTGCCGTGGCAATGGGGCAGTTTGGCGAATATGCCGTGCAGCAAATAGGAGCAACGGAGGCCGCGCCGGGTAAAACATCAGGCCTGTCTATCAGGACAATGGCAACCATTCTTGACCGCTACACGCCAAAATTAACTGATGCCGAACACGTTCGATTGCGGGGATATGCAGCGGCCAATGCAGCACGGGCCGCTGACTTGCGGTTTTTTCAGCAACTCATGTCCCGCAATCCCGATACGCTCCAACGCATCACTAACTACGCCAACCTGATTGAGCGGGCATTTACCCAATACGACAGCACAACGGCTCAGTACGCAACCGCCTATTGGTTAGCAAAGTCGCTGCCTGGCCTGACGCTTGATTTTGCCGGACTGCTTTACGGCTACGCCCGTCCGCTGGTGCGGGAGAAACGGCTGGCCCAATCGCTGGACGAACTATATTCCTTAGAAACCAAAGACAGCACCCGAATCAGAACAGCGTTGGCCCGGATGCCCGGCTCCGGCCTGCCGGCCAAGTCTGTTGAACTGACCGAAGGCGTGTTTATGAGTCAGTATCCAGGCAATGACCAGGCAGGTCTGTTCGATCAGGTGGTGCGCGGCTTACGGGGAAAGGTGGTGTATGCCGTGCTGTATGACCCCACCGACGATGCCAGCCGACAGGCCGCGCTGACTGCCCAGCGGCTCGGCGATGTGTTTCGCCCGCGAGACGTTTCGGTGCTGTACCTCAACGCGCCGGAGACCAACGCGCCCATCTTCCGGGAGTTTGCCGTGAAACACAAACTTACCGGCGATCATCTGTTTCTAACCACCAGCCAATGGCAGGATGTTCTGACGAAATTGCTCCCGGCAGAACTCCCAGCCACGTTTATCATTGACCGAACGGGTAAAATAAACAAACGCAATGCCCCGCTCCCAGACAAACTGGACGAAGTCATAGCATTGATTCAGAAGTTGTTATGACCTAATGCCCCAGCACCAGCCGCCCGCCGGGGCCATAAATTACCCTTGCCGCGCTCTCGAACTGAACCGTTTTAGCCTGCGCCTGCCCCGAAACAGTCACGACATGGCCCGCCTTGATCTGCACCGTGCTGGTGAGCTTTGGGATACCCCCGCAGACTCAGGGCTTGCCAAACTCTAATTGCCCGATTGGGCCGAGATGCCGGTATTGGCCGGGCAGACGGGCGGCATTCCCGAACTGATTCAGCACCGCAAGAACGGTTATCTCGCCAAAACCGGCTCGGCCACCGACCTGGCCGAGGGTATTGGTTGGTTGCTGGCCCAATCGCCGGAGCAACGCGTACAGCTTTCGCAAAACGCCCGAACGTTTGCCGAAGCTCGATTCGCTGAATCGGTAGTCGCCGGGCAATACGCGCAGTTGTATGCTGATGTGCTGGCCGTTTCTACTAACCGAACGTAGCCCGACCGATAACTCAAAAGTCCTTTCGCTTTTTGCGGATAGCCACTTGAAGTCAGTACGTTTGTCGGAAATTCCCTTTTCAGACATCCAATGAAAACGTACTTATTTACGCTTAGCCTCCTCTTCGGAGCCGCTGCTTCCTTCGGGCAAGTCGCCAACGAAAACACCCTCAATGTTCAGATCGACGGCAAAGAGTTCAAAACCCAACCGCGCCGGATTCGTATTGGCCCCTACTGGTGGGTAACAGCCAACACTATCGGGCCCGATAAATCGCTGAGGTTCTGGCTTGGCAGCTTCAATCGGCAAGCAACGGATACGGTCGAACCCGGCACGTACTTAGTGGTTGATGCTGACCGCCCCGACACGCGGGAGAACCGCAAAAAATACGAAGACTTCGGCAAGTACAAAGGCATCGCCCTGGTGAAATACGTGGAAGAAACCCGCACCCCGCGCATGGAATACCACGTGGGCAAATCGCAAAACAGCGACGAAACCATCATCGTCAAAAAAGCCGCTGACGGCTCGTTGGAAGCTACGTTTAACGGAACACTCGTAGGCAGTTACTGGAAAGAACGCGCCACGGCCACCGTATTTGGCGGTGTTGGGCGATTGATAAGCAAGATGGAAGACAAAGCCATTACCAAAGCATCGGGCTACGACTCCGATATTGACCCCGAAGGCAACGGCTACAAAAAGCAGGACAAGACCGACACCATCGTGCTGACGAACGGGACGTTTAAGCTGAAAATGAATTGATTAGGTCAGCATGTTGTCGTATTCACACCCATACGACAACACGCTGCCTTTATCACTGCCCCATCACCAATCGCCCGCTTAGACCATAAATTACCTTTGCCGCGCTCTCGAACTGCACCCGGTTTGAATACGCCGTGCCGTTGATCGTAATCACATGGCCCGCCTTAATCTGGGTCAGGCTGGTGACCGTTGGGATGGTGCCGCACTGCCACGTGGCCCGGTCGGTCCAGTTGCCCGATTGGGCCGAAGCCGCCGTGCCAGCCGCCAAGGTGCAGGTGGTGGTGGTGCCACCCATGAACCGCGATGCCAGCCGGATATAGGCCGCCTGGGTGTAAATCCCAATTTCGGTGATTTCATACGACGCTTCGGGGTAATCGGCGTTCCAGTCTTTGTAGGCTTTTTGGGCGGGCTGACCACTCAACGGGCTAACCGCGCCGGTGTAATCCTGATTTGGCCCGCCAATCAGCAAGCCCGGAAACGGCCCGATGCTCGACGTGAGGGCGTTATCATATACGGTTCCGTCCCAGAACCAGCCGTGGTAAATCTCGTTCTGCGAGTTGTCGGCTCCCAGCGTGTTCATCTGGCTGAGGTAGCATTTGGCGTTTGGGTTCAGTGCGTGGAGGTAATTCAGAAACCCCACCAGGGCTATAGTCAACACGTATTTGATGAGGTTCGTGGAGGCAGTCCGACGGGTCGGTCAGGTTGGGCTTATCAGCCATCAAGCCCACACAATCAGAATCATATAAGCTTGATTTTCAGAGAATTAATTGCAAGATTTCAGGCTATTGCCGTTTTCATCTCCTTCTGGAATGCCAAAGCCCGCCGTCGGGCAATGACCACGCTGTCGCCATTTGATAAATCGAGGGAGGAGGTACTGGCATGAACCCCCACAATAAATGAGCGGTTAACGAGGTGCTTCCGGTGGGGGCGCACAAAGGTTCCGGCTGGCACCCGTTTCAGCAGGCGTTTCAGCGTCAGGGCCACCATCAGGTGCGAGCCATCAGTGAAAAACAGCGTGGTGTAGTTGCCGTCTCCCTCGAGCCGGACGATTTGCTGGATGCCCACCCACCGGCGACCCGACTGAAAGGGCAGCAACAGGGCTTCGGGCAGGGGCTGGCAGCGGTTGGCGATGATGGCCGTTTGTAACGTATTCATGGTGTTTTGGGGTTTAGGGTTGTTAAGAATTTTCCATTTCCCGGATTGTGAGGACACAGACCGGGGAATAGTTTCTGGATGTAGAATTAGGTGGTTCTACCGCACCGGCTCTTTCAAAGGCTCATGGTGGCTGTCAGTGTCAACAGCAGGGCCGCGCATACGCGGCAAAACGTAGATTGGGTCATTGTAAGTAGTCGCATACTTTTATTTTGCATTAAAAGGGCTGAAATTGATCTTTAGGTTAGTGCCAATATTCGCCATGCATCGATTGACCGCGTAAAGTAG
>JBBRUV010000289.1:0-6302 GCA_038247465.1 Cytophagales bacterium | reverse complement strand
GGGGTATAAATAAATCGGTAATATATAGAATATGGTTTTTTAATGCCCCTTTTTTTGGGGCTTTGCGTTGGGTCGGGTGGGCGGGGCGGCCCGTGCCGATATTTTTTTTATCTTGCGCCTTCACAAAACCCCAACACAACTATGAAAACTGCAACCTGGCTGGCCGCTTCATTCGCGTTTGCCCTCACAGCCGCGGTGCCGCACACCCAGAAACCCGGTGAATGGACTTCGCTCTTCGATGGTAAAACCATGACCGGCTGGCACAATTACCTCAAAACCGAAGCAAAAGGCTGGACAATCGAAGACGGTGCGTTGACCTCGGCCACCGATAACCACGATGGCGATCTGGTTTCTGATAAAGAATACGGCGATTTTGAACTTGAATTTATGTTTAAAACGCAGGCCAGAAACGGCAACGGGGGCGTATTATACAAGGTGATTGAAGACCCCAAAAACTTCGCTACCTACGCATCCGGCCCTGAATTTCAGGTCATTGATGACAAAGGATACGAGTGGCTTGACGGCACAACGGGTAAAAAACTAACCCTCAGCAACAAGCAGATGACCGGAGCCAGCTACGACATTATGGCCCCGGCAGATATGAATGCAGCCAAACCCGTTGGCGAGTGGAACAAAGGCCGGATTGTGGTTAAAGCCAACCACGTTGAACATTACGTGAACGGCAAAAAAGTGGTGGATTATGACTACGGCAGCGATGCCTGGAAAGCGATGGTTGCCCAAAGCAAATTTGCAAAATGGGCGTATGCCACCGCTCACGAGCGCGGCAAAATTGCATTGCAGGGGCATGGCAACGATAAAGCCTGGTATAAAGACATTAAAATCAGAGAGTTATAAAAACAGAAAACCCCTGGCTAAAATCGGAATGCCGACTGGCGCAGGGGTAATAGATTCAGTTTCTGGGTTAATCGTTCGCCCCCGGTTTTAGCCGGGGGTTTTTTGTGCCGAAAACGCCAGCGGCTTCCCGGCAAACAGCACCTTTGTGGCGGCCCAGGTTGTGCGAAACAACTCACTATGGCGGTAGGCTTCCAGGGCCGCTGCTGATTCCCAACGGCTGTGCGTGATTCTCACGTTCGGGTTGTCGGCATCCTGCCAGAGTTCGAGAAACAGGCAACCGGGAAACGCCCGGATTTTGGCTTTCGAGGCCGAAAAAATAGCGGAAAACTCGCCGAGTTTATCCGGCTGAAATGTCATCCTGACAATACGAACCAGCATCTTAATATTCCTGCTCCAACGGGTGGATCATCAGTTCATCAATCACAACGTGAGCGGGCTGATTGACGATAAACGCAATGACTTCGGCCATGTTTTGCTCGGTAAGCCAGTTTTTCGACGATTCGGCTCCCTGCCCAACGGCGTGGAAGTGCGAATCAACCAGCCCCGAATACACCCCGCTCACTTTGATCCCGAACGGGCGAACTTCTTTCCGAACGGCTCCCATAAACGCTTCCTGCGCGTGTTTGCTGGCCGCATACAGTGAGCCACCGGCAAATGTCCGCTTGGCTACGTCAGACGCAACTACCAGAATATGACCGCTTTGCTGCACTTTCAGGTGGGGTAGAGCCGCTTTGGTGAGCAAAAATGTACCCTTTACGTTGGTTGCCATCAGGTCGTCCCATTCGGTAGCCGTAATCTCGTCCACGTTCTTAAAAATACCGTACCCGGCGTTGTTAATGACCACATCGAGACTGCCAAACCGATCAATCGCCGTTTGCACCACGTGGTTCATGGCGGCTTCGTCGGCCACGTCGCCCGGAACAACCACGACGGCCGGGTTTTCAATGGCAAGGTCGTCGAGGTCGTTTTGATTGCGGGCGGTGGCAATCACGTTGTTACCCTGTTGGGCCAGCAACAGAGCGGTGGCGCGGCCAATGCCCCGCGACGCGCCTGAGATAATGATGGTTTTAGTTGACATAAGCGATAATTGGCGTTTCTGATGCCCAAAAATCGGGTCAAAGTAAACCGTTTCTTCCGCACATCCACCACCGGGCCGGTCATAAAAAAGCCGGGTCACCCTGATAAGCGCAACCCGGCCCGGAAACCTTATGTCCAGTATAAAACCGGCGCAACAGGGAAGCGACGCGCCCACTCGTCATAGAAAAATCGCTTCAGAGATTTCATGTCGTCAGGGCGATATACGTATTTGGTGCCGCCGAATTTATTACGTTTCTCGGCCCGCGTTGTCTCGTCCATCTCCAACGATGTATTTGGATACCAGCTTGTTAGTACGTCTTTCGAGCCGGGTGTAAATCGGTGGCTGATAAACTCGGCGGTCAGATCAACCGGCCCGGCAATGCCCTGCAATGCGTTGGCCACCCGGTCAAGCAGGTCGGTGTAGGCCTCGCGCCAGTTGGGGATAGGCATAATTGGGGCCACCACTACACCCACCGGATAGCCCGCCTGGGCCAGTTGCCGCAACGCCCCCAGCCGGGCCGCTACCGAGGCCGTACCGCCCTCTAACCGACGCGCCACCGATTCGGCATTCAGGCTGACGCGGGCGCGGGTGCGTTGGTTATGCGGCAAACCGAGCAGGCTATCCACCTGACTGTATTTCGTCACAAAGCGCAGTTGTGTGCCGGGCCGGGTGCCAAAGTGCCGGATGCACTCGCCTAAACTGCCCGTCAGGTGTTCGATACCGATAACGTCGGTATAGCAACTGACTTCAAACGTGGTCAGTTGGCCCGGCTGCTCATAGTTCACAGTATTTTTCAGCATAGCGGGCAGATTGGCATACGCCCGAACAACTGGTGGGCCAGCCAGGCTGCCAGCCAGATAACAGTACTGGCAGTGGGCCGGGCAACCTTCGGCCAGGTTCATCTGCCAGTCGGCAGAGGGTGGAATGGGTTGCAGCCGAAACGCACCCGGCGGGGCGTTCACGATGGCCAGCGTGTTTTTGGCAATCCGGTACGTCTCGCGGTCATCGGCTCCGCGCAGGCCCGTAATCCGGTTGGTTTTCATCACCTCGACGGGCAGGGCCAGGGCCGACACGCGCTCGTACATCTGCTGACCAAACGGCTCGTTGAGCGCGTCTGGCGTGAACACCACCCGCTTCGGCATCCATAAACGGGCGGGGCGGGTGTCAATCAAAGGAGTCACAACGTTGGGCTGAATGAGCGCGTCGTTCTCAAAAACGGGAGTTGCTGTCATCAGCTTTATAACACTCAAACAGGGCGTTTCATTCCCCGCGAGGCACCACCATAATTACGTTTTCTTTTTCGACAACTACCTGACCCTCAGCGAGTCCTTTTGGTTTTCGGACAAATTTTTTGGGCGTAACAATCACCGGGCAAAGGCTGTCGGTTCGGCGTTTCGAGTACCAGGCGGCCAGTTCTGCTGCCCGCTCGATCACGGTTTTCGGGAACGGTTTTCCGGCCCGGTATTTCACCAGCACGTGCGATCCGGTAACGTCGCGGGCGTGGAGCCAGAGGTCGTCTTTAAACGAATGTCGCTGCGTAAGCAGATCATTATTTTTGGCGTTGCGGCCAATCAGAATCCTGAATCCGTCAATATCAACGTGTTTGAACAACTCAAGTGGGTCGGTGGTGGCGGGGCTGTCGGCTAAGAGGTCGTTGGTTTTGGCGAATTTACGGAGTTCTTTCAGGTTCTGAATGTCGGCAGTACGGACTTGCTGCGCCTGTAAATTGGTGATTTCCTGCTCGCGCCGGGCCATCTGATCGGCTAAGTGTTCTTCTTCGATGCGCTCATTTTTCGATTTCCGGTAGTAGCCCTCGGCGTTTTTCTGCGGGCTGATGTCGGGTTTAAGTTTGAGCGTAATGGGCTGATCGCGGTAAAAATCGTGGAGGATCACGGTTTCGGGCGAGCGGCCCGGCCCCGGCTCGGCAATCTCGTGCAGCGAAGCCATCAGAATATTGCCAAGTTCTTCGTTTTTGATGCTTTCGTCCTTTGCCACGAGTCGTTTAAAATTGGCCTCCAGTAAGTTCTGCGCCTTTTTCAGTCGTTTTTCAAGCAATCGCAGTAGATCACCTTTTTCGCGCTCAAACGTATTCAGGCCGTTAGACCGGGTAAAAAACTGGTTCGATGCCTCAATGGGATCATCAAACTCGCGCATGATTTCGCCAATCGGCAGCAACGACAGCGTTGGCCGGTGGTCGAGCCGGGTGAGGTAGTATCGCGGGTTTTCGAGTTGCGCCAGCACGGACTGAATCACCACCCATTTCCGCTGCCCTTCTTGCGTCTCGTCCCTTTTCTGTCCTGCCTCCCCTTTGTCCTCTTCTTCCCCTTTGTCCTTTTCTTTTAACCACCCATTCACCACTTTCCCGAACGTCGGAAACAGTTTCCGGTGGTCAGAGTTGGCCTGCTCAAACGCGCTGTATGATTGGTCAATTGGTCGGTCAAAGGCATCAAGGTGGAGTTGGCGGTCAGAAACGAGTTTGTTATTGAACAACTCAACAACATCGTTCCCGTTGAAAATTAGCAGGTTGGGGCGATTGCCGAAGAATTTGAAAAGAAACGTTACGTCATCTTCGAGCGTGATTGCTAAGCAGCGTTCGTTCAGAAACGCCCGAACGCCCAGCACCGCCCGGCCATAAAACTGATCAAATAAATCAACGCTGTTGTGCCGGGCGCGTTGCACCGATTCGGGGAAAAGCAGTCCCGAAAAATCGGGGCGTAAGGTGGCTTTGATAAAATAGGGCCGGTAGAAGTTGGTTTTACCTTTTGCCTGGGCAAACACCAGCACCAGTTCATCGCGATCCTGACTGAAGCATTCCATCAGTTTCAGGTCGGTGAGGTGCGGAGCCAGCGCGGGGGCGAGTTGCCGGAGAAAATAATAATTGGTGTGCATCGGACGGTTGAGCCATCCCAAAGGTCGGCATTGAGGTAAAACGGGTCGAAGAAACAACAAAAAAGCCGCCCGATAAGGTCAGGCGGCTTTCTACACTCCGTATCTACAGTGTGTTCTTCTGTCAGAATGGCAAAAAAGCTCGCAGCCGAACCCCGCCCGACAGCGCGTTCAGGCCACTCACCGGCGACACTACCGACGTGCCGCCGGACTACTTTTCACGGGCGAATCGGTGGCCGTTGTTTCGTTTATCCGGCTGGGCGCAACCGGCAACCGGAACCGCCGGATTTGCCGGGCAATGTCTATATCACAATACCCCGAATCAAACGGGGCCGGGGCCAGCAGGTTGTTGGCCCGCAGCAGTGCCGCTATGCGTGCAGTTTCTTTATCTGCCGGTGTATCAGTACGGTTTCCGGGCGCGGTTGGGTCGGTCAGTACCGAGGCCCGGCCATCGGCCAATTGCTCGGTGGCGTTCCGGCGCGTGGTTGTCCGGCGCAGCAGCCGCTTGAGTTACCGCCGTTCTGCCGGGCCGAGACTTGCCATATTTAGCTGATCGGCTACTGCCACTGTTGTGGTTTTGCAGGCAACGTCGCCCCTCGCTCAGTACATCTTCGGCTTCTTCGGTATTGGCGCAATAGCGCAGGCAAACGCTCTTGGCAAAGCCGAAAAACTGCTTGAACAACACGCGCTGGGCCGACGCATTCTGCTCGATGCAGGCTGCGATGACCGACTCCAGATCGTTGGTATCGAACGAGGTACGTTTATTGAACAAGGCAAATGCGGATTAAAAACGTGAGGGATACGCGCTGATGGAATAGGCTACGGCAAAAATCAGTGAACCGTTGCACATCGCCAATTCTTTTTGCAGTGGCTTTGCCCATGCAACGAACGCCCGTTGCCCCGGCGTATAGCAGACGATGAACATGACCCGAACCGATTTCCTGAAATCGCTTGGTTTGTCGGGAACCGCTTTACTGACGGTGCTAATGGCCTGCCAGCAAACGGTAGTAACGCCCGATACGCCGGTTGATTTTGACCTTGACCTGAACGACCGTGCCAACGCCCCCCTGCGCCAACCCGGTGGGTTTGTGGTGGTGAATGGCGTGGTGGTGGCCCGAACGGGGCCGATGCCGTTTCAGCTTGTGGCCGTGACCCATACGTGCAGCCATCAGGGGCAGCGCGAGGTGGTTTTTCAGGGCAGTGAGTTTGTCTGTCTGGCGCACGGAGCGCGGTTTGATACCGCTGGTAAGGGGCTGAACCCGAACGGCAGCCGGGGGTTGCGGGTGTATAGTATCGAGCAAACCGGGAGCCTGATTCGGGTGCGGTCGTGATGTTGAGGAATACTAATAATGCGAGTTTTGGGGATGTCTCTTAGATAATTACAATTTGGCACACGTCGCTCTTGCCCAGCTTGGGTACGAATACAGGCATCGTTGGAAAAGCATCCATAAAACTGTAGGCGATAAGGCCACTCCATAAATTG
>JBBRUV010000288.1:0-6329 GCA_038247465.1 Cytophagales bacterium | reverse complement strand
GTATTGATAGCCGGGCCGAGGTTTTCGGGTTCGCTCCAATTTGTCCACGAATCGTCTTGTCGGCGGGTGACGTAAATATCGCCGTTGCCAAATCCGGGATGCCCGCCCGACGTGAAATACAGCGTCCGGCTGTCGGCGGCAATAAACGGCGAACTCTCAAAATCGGCGGTGTTCAGCACCGGGCCGAGGGTTTTGGGTTCGCTCCAGGTTTGGTTGGTTTGCTTGAAACTCACGTATAAATCGCGGTTGCCTTCGGTGTCTTTGCGTTGCACGGCCAGCACCATTGTTTTGCCATTGGGCGAGACCGAAAATTCTAACTGATTGTCAACGTGGGTGTTGTAATTGTTTTTGATAATGCACTCAACGGGTTGACCCCAGCCGGTTTTACTTTTGGTGGCCTTAGAAATTCCGAACGACAGCCCGCCGTCGGGTTTATAAACGTTGATGAGGTAGATCGTGCGGCCATCGGGAGCCATGCCGCTGATGGCGTTGTCGCCACTGTTGTTAATGGGCGAGCCGATGTTTATGGCCTCGCCCCAGCGCGTGGGTTGGCCCGGCCCCGATGATTCGAGACTCGAGTACCAGACATCCTGCTTGTTGGCTCCGCCGATGTTGGCCTTGTTAAAATTTCGGGTGAAATACAGCGTTCGGCCATCGGGTGCAATCACCGGGGCCACTTCCTGCCCGGCGGTGTTGACCAACTTACCCAGGTTTTCTTTCTGGATTTCTTTGGGCGTGTTTTTCGAAACATTGACGGTGGCGTCAACTGGCGTGACTCCGTCTGACATACCGACGGCATCAATCTGGTTAGGGCCACGTAATCCAGTGGTATTCAGATAAATTTTAACCTCACTGCCGACGATGGTGCTGTCTTGCAGAAAAATCCGCAGCAGCCCTTCTGAGCGGGGGCCGGGCGTTTTGTTTTCATAAACGGGGTATTCGCGCCCCTTATCGTCCAAAATAACGACCCGCGTAATGGCTCCGGGGTTCACGTTTTCGGCGATGACCACCTGCCGCACGGACATCGGTTTGGCGAAGGCTACGTGCAGCCATTCGTCGCCCCCGTCGGGGTACATCGGCGACCACGCGCAGGGTGATTCGCCGAGTTGGGGCAGTTTGGAGGGCGGGCCGAGCGCCTGCACCGCTCGCAGTTGGCGGCCTTCGCCCCGGTCTGTTGTCACGCGCCCCTCCGACGAGAAGCCCACCACCCGGCTGGCCCACTGCACCGACTGCGCCCGGCCCGGCGTGGATAAACACATACCAAGCCAGACTAAAATCGCTCCCGCTAAAACCTGTTGAACACGCATATCAATAACACAGCAATAATTATGCAAGCTAAGTTAAGAAAGTTTCAGAATCTGTGTTAGAATCCTGCTTTCTGTTCGTCGCTATCTGCAACGATTTACGGCCAAAAGGAATCTGGTTGACGCTGACAACTGGTGCGCTCAGGCAGGCATTGGTATTGGCATATAAGAGTACAATTAATTAACAATTTCTTCACATAATAACCGCATTAGTTACCAGCTATACCCTGTATTTGAAGCAGACTTCATCTCACAACTCCGTTATGCTACCTGCTTCTACCCCGTAAGTCCCCCCCCGAAAGGTGGCTACATTCTTGCAAACTATTCTGCCCTGCGAACGGCGCGTGTTGGAACAATGCGTAATCTGTGACCGGATTCAGGACATTGCCGAGGCACTATCGTTGAGTTATGACACCGTGCAGACCTACCGCAAACGATTGTTGCGGCAATGGCGCAAACTCTCGACTGCCAAAAAGAAAAAGGGCGGTAAACACACCTTTCAAACCATGTTGCAGGCCGTTGCGCCCTGGCTGATAACCCCACCGGAGCAGAAGAGTACAGACGCGGCCCCAACGGAACCGCCCGCAACCGGCTGACAAACAACCGGATAAAGCCCGTTGGGGGACATAGTTTCATGTACCCAACCGTGTACCCTAAACGTACCCCACGTGTACCCCATGATTTTAAAAACTCTTTCTGACCTTTGTCTTAGAAAACACAATGAGATCATGAAAACGACTTTGCTATACAGTCTGCTGTTTGTGACGCTATTGGGCGTAGGCATTGGCTGCAAGAAGGAGGTGGAGCCGGTGAAACCGCCAGTGGTGGTTAGCCCACCGACCTCTGGCATGGCCAGTTTGCCCATTACTAATGTGGACACCTGGGGCAATGTTGTTCCATTTGTGCTTGCCCCACCCGGTTGCCGGATTGTGAGGGAGGAAATAAAATACCCTGCTGATATCATCGGATACATCCCGGAGCGAATGACGATAAACGGCAAAGAATTTTTAGTGAGTACCTAGACCGTTTATCAGTATAAATACGATTCGATGAATCGGTTGGTTGACATACGGGATTCATTACAGAATGGCTTTGATTACGAGCGGTACAGGTACACACCTCAATACGTTTACAGGGATTCTCGATACCTGTACAGCGATAAACCACCGCAAGTTCGGTTAGACAGCATACCCTTAAACCAGCAGGGGTTGGCTAAGTACGAGTTTTTAGGTGGTGGTCTCTGGATTTACAATACCGCCGGTTACCTCATACAGAAGACGGATCGGCCCAAAATATTCAATGGCTATAAAATTGAGAATAATAATCTCATCGAAGCAAAAAATTACTTTAGTGATTACACGTCTATACATCATTACACATATTATAGCAATAGATTGAATTTACCCAACTTAAAACCCTTCTACGGAACACAAAGCCAGAATTTGCCTGCAAGCGAAACTACTATCCTTGAAAACAGCATCATTTACGACGACGGCCCGCAATACCGGGTAGATTATTATTATCTCTTCGATACTGCCGGGCGGGTCAAACGCCGGGTAGGATACGGAACGAGGCTTAATGAGCGATGGCCGTTTGGATACGGTCTGAGGAACTTGTCAGTGTCGAATTACGAGTACGAATGTCCATAGTATTTTCTATTCATTTCTAATTTTCTAACTCCATGTACATCTCGGTTTACTTCCGACGGTGCGCCCTGCGGGCAGCACTCCAGTTCTTCTGTGCCTGGGCAGTAGCTCAGGAAACACCGCGCTTCGACATTAGCTGGCCCTACGATGGCGCTATTTTTCAGCGCAGTTCCAGCAATAATGGGAACATCACCATTCTGGGAACGTTCAACTCAAAACGGTATGAAAACGGCGGTTACACTATCACGGCCACACTGTGGCCGCTTGATGTGAGAACAGGAAATTTTACGGGTGGCACACCCTACACAATTAGTGTTCAGCAAACCTTTACTAAAGGACTTCTCAAAGCCCGCTTCACCGACATTCCGAAGGGTTGGTATGATCTGGAAGTTCGGGCTATGCCAAACGTTTCCAGTGATCCGTCATTCGTGCAGGTGTCAAAAGTGGGCATCGGTGATGTCTATCTGATTGCCGGTCAGTCGAACGCGCAGGGTTTACCCAATCGGGTTCGCACAGACGGGATTGTGTCAAAAAAAGTGGCTTCTAACAGCTGGCAAATTCTTACCTATGGATAATGGATAATGGGCAGCTTGCCGATCTAAACATTCCCGTCAGTACCAACCAAAGCATTTCTACGGGGGTTAGCGGTCAACGGCGGGCTATTCTCCGCAACGCGCAAGGGAATTATATTCTCACGCAGGCAGTAAACCTGCCCTTTACGCTGGTCAACGATACCAATGATCCACCAGAGCCGCCAACACCAACCGGCGGTTGCTACGAAGCAGAAAGCGGCTCCCGCAGCCCCGGCACCGATCTCTCATCGGGCGGCAATGCCTCTGGCGGGCAGTATGTGGGCGGTTTCGATGGGGCCAGCCGCTACGTGGACTTTACCGTAAACGTGACTTCGGCGGGCAACTTTCCCCTCACCTTTTATTACGGGTCGGGCGAAGCGGGTGGCTACATTGATCATGCCATCAACGGCGGCAGTGTGGCCCGGCTCAACGGCATCAGTACCACCGGAGGCTGGAATCAGTTTGCCGCCAGCAACGCCGTTACCCTCGTCCTCAACGCGGGCAACAATACTATCCGGGTGCAGGGCGGTTTCCGCTTCACCCTCGATAAAATCTGTCTTGATGGCGGCAGCACACCGCCACCAACCCCGCCGTCGGGTAGTTTTGCCCTCAACCCACCCACGCTCGATTGTGGCAGCGGAAACGTAGTGCTAAGTGTAGTCAACAGCAACGGCAGTACAGTAGAGTACCGGGCCATTGGCCTGCGGGATTGGGAAACGGGTAACGTGCTAAACGTTCCCAGCCATCAGCGCAACGGCACGACCTTTACGTTTCAGGCCCGGCAGAGCGGCACGGAAGTAAGCCAGTCGCTGACAACGAATTGCGCGGGGTATCGGCTTGGCTTGGCTTCATCAGAGCCAGTTGAAGACGCGGATACAGGTCTGGTTATCAGCCCGAATCCATCATCGGGCCGGGTGTCGGGCCGGTTCCGGTTAGGCGTTGGTGAGCGGGGTAGTCTGTTGGTGCAGAGCCTGACGGGGGCCGTGTTGCAAAGCCGGGCGGTGGTTGGCACGGGCGCGACCCAAACCGAGGTGCTGGACATGGAGGGCGAACCGTCGGGGCTATATCTGATTCGGGTGATTGGTCGGGCCACGCTTAGTAATGGTAGCAAAGCGCAGACGGGCCGGGTATTGTTGATGCGGTAGGCGGGCGCGGAATCGAAAGGTTCCGCGCCCGCCTGCTGTATTTTATTTGGCCTACGGGTAATTTAACGCAAGAAAATTTGCCCTGTTCTACCTGCTCCAATCGAAAAAGGACTTTCTTTGCCTATCTGTTACGTCGCCAGCCGACATAAACTCACCCGCTCAATGCCCGCATTTACGCTTGGAATCGAAGAAGAATTTCAGACTATTGACCCCGTTACGCGAGACCTCCGGTCGCATATGTCAAAAATCGTGGAAGGGGGCAAAACCCAGCTCCACGAGCAGGTAAAGGCCGAAATGCACCAGTCGGTGGTGGAGGTTGGCACGGCCATCTGCCGCAATATTCACGAAGCCCGCGAGGAAGTAACCAACCTCCGCAAACTCGTGATTGAACTCGCCGACCGGGTGAACCTGAAAGTAGCAGCCGCCGGTACGCACCCGTTTTCGCGCTGGGAAGACCAGCCCATCACCTCCCACCCGCGCTACGATCAGATTATCGAAGAAATGCGCGATGTAGCCCGCTCGAACCTCATCTTCGGGATGCACGTTCATGTCGGCATGGAAAACCGGAGCATGGGTCTGCACATCATGAACACGATGCGGTATTTTTTGCCCCACATCTACGCCCTCAGCACCAACTCGCCGTTTTGGCAGGGCCGCAACACGGGCTTTAAATCGTACCGCTCAAAGGTGTTCGATAAGTTTCCGCGCACGGGCATCCCCGACTTTTTCAGCAGTATTCACGAATACGACGATTACGTGGCACTGCTTATCAAAACGGGTTGCATTGACAACGGTAAGAAAATTTATTATGACATTCGGGTTCACCCGTTTTTCGATACCATCGAGTTTCGGGTGTGCGACGTGCCGATGCGGGCCGACGAAACCATCTGCCTCGCGGCTCTGTTTCAGGCACTCGTGGTGAAGATTTACAAACTCATGTCGAGCAACCTGACATTCAGGATTTACCACAAAAACCTGCTCAACGAAAACAAATGGCGGGCCGCCCGCTACGGCATCGCCGGTAAACTGATTGATTTTGGCAAGCAGGAAGAAGTTTCGACGCACACACTTATTCACGAACTGCTTGATTTTGTGGACGATGTGATGGATGAACTCGGCAGCCGCACCGAATGTGAATACGCGCTGAAAATCTTAGAAACCGGCACCGGGGCCGACCGCCAATTGACTGTCTATCAAGAGACTGAAGACCTTAAACAGGTTGTTGATTATATTATTACCGAAACGGCCGCAGGGCTTTGACTATGAAGATTGCCATTCTGGATATGTATGACAACCGCCCCAACGAAGGAATGCGGTGTATCCAACAGCTAATCCGGCTCGTTGCCGGGCAAGAAAACACCGATCTGACGTTCGATATTTTTAACGTCCGGGCCGAAAATCATTTGCCCGATTTGAGTTATGATCTGTATCTCTCAACCGGCGGACCGGGGATTCCGATGCCCATCGGCGAAGGCTGGGAAACGCCGTTTTTCGCCCTCCTCGATCAACTTTGGGACTGGAATCAGACGCAGGAACAGAAAAAATTTGTGTTCCTGATTTGCCACTCGTTTCAGTTGGCAATGGGTCACTGGCAGTTAGGCGACGTGAGCCGTCGGAAATCAACCTCGTTCGGAATTTTCCCGATTCATAAAACTGATGAGG
>JBBRUV010000287.1:0-6362 GCA_038247465.1 Cytophagales bacterium | reverse complement strand
GGTTAGTAAATTTATGTACTTAGAAAACTCGAAATATCGTTGTGATATCCTGCTGGAGCGTTTCTCGTGTCAACCGCAATCAGCCAAACAAGCAAAAAATCTGACCTCTGGGACGCGCTGCCTGTCAACCGAAACGCCGAAATGGAAGCCTAAACCTAACCTCTGCGGCCTGCAACCTGTCGCCGTAACGCTGCCTTGCATGCACTACTTGTATGGAACACCCAACGACCGCAGGGGTTGATGGTGAAACCTTTACACCCCTGCCCGGTTGGGCTGCAAAACCTCACTGTGCGGCCTGCTGCCTGTCGCACAAGACCCGCTTTGCTTTTTATGTCCTGTTTTAGTTGGTTAGAATATCCCTGATTTGTGTTCTACGTAAAGTACAGCCAAACCAATAAGCAAACTAATAATTAACCCGATTATGATTTCCTTCCCCTTTGTTGTTGCCGTTTTCGCCTGTTTGATTTCATTTTGCGTTGGAATGCTTGTCGGAGCCAAAATTAACGACCCTAAACCTTGAACAACGCCCGAATTGTTGTTGCCAATAACCGCATTGCTATGAGCGAGAAACTTAATACACCTGTACACCCTTCGTCGGTTGGGCTGTCACCTCAAAATGGAGACGTGCTACCTGTCGCCGGAAACCCCGCACACGCGGAGCCACAGAACGTAAATGTTAAACTTCCAATGTCAATTGTAGCTATGTTTAAAGGCTACGGTTCGCCTGTCGAGACTATTGAAAAGTTATTCCCTTACGCAGACCGAAAAAACTTTCGGAAACATCCTTTATCGCGGGCTGTAATCCGCACTCGGGACGATGATTACCCTCATTTTCTGGTCGAACTTGACCTATATCTCAAAGCAGTTGAAGCACTTGACTATGCTCAGGCTATTGTCAAAGAACTCACAGAAGCATTTGAGCTAATGCCGCCAGCAGACCTCCAATCGAACTAATATCCAATTTGTTTCGCTTGCCCCCTGTCGCCCGAACGATGGAATGCCGGAATACTTGAACCGGCACCCAACATATTATTGTACGCAACATCACCTCACTACTTTTTCACTGATTATCAGTTACTTTTAGTTCTGTGGCTGTCTGAACCTTGGTTGTTGCGCTGATTGTGGAACAAAGAAATCAAACAGGTGCGTAATCTCCAAATTATTGTTTTGTGAAATGATCAAACGGTATGTACAGTTGGTTTCGGTGCGCCGGGTCTGGGACATTGAAGGCTACCCCAACTATTTCTTTGGCGACGATAAACAACTGTACCGGGTTACGGCGCGCGGTGGGATTCGGCGAAATCAGCAATGTCTGAAACGCTACACAAAAGGCTATATCCTGAAAAGCCGGTTCTTTAGTCTCACTCGACTTCGCCCGATGCTTCGGCGACACGTTGCCGTTACAGATCATCCAGGGGCGATTTAAGGGTGCTGATTTTGTCGGCACTGACGTGGGTATAACGCATGGTGGTCAGGATGCTCGTGTGGCCCAATAGTTCCTGAATGTGCCGAATGTCGGTGCCAGATTCTAATAAATGGGTGGCGAAACTGTGGCGCAGGCTATGAATTCCGCCTTTTTTCTGGATGCCCGCAAACCGGACGGTTTCGCTATACACCAACTGAATGGTGCGGTTGGCAAGGGGTTCGGGGCGTTCGGGATTCTCGAACAGGTACATTTGGGGCGGTCCGCCGATGCGGTTGTATTGGCTCAGGTACTCATCGAGATAGGCGCGGAGTTTGTCGGACAGCATAACCACGCGATCTTTTTTGCCTTTGCCCATCCGAACGTTTATGAGGTTACGGCTACGGTCAATGTCGGCGAGCCGGAGGTGAGCCACTTCACTGAGTCGGAGGCCGGTGGCATAAACCACCCGAAACAGTGTCCGGTATTTCAGGCTGGTGGTGGCCGCAAAAATGGCTTTGATTTCCGCCATGCTATACACAGTCGGGAGTTTGGTTGGCGTTCTAACGAGTTTGATGTCGTAAAATTCGGTGTCGCGGCCGAGTGCTTTTTCCCGATAAAACTTATAGGCGTTGATATGAACGTTGACGGTGGAACTGCTTAACCGTTTTCGGTCTATCAAAAACAGCAGGTATTTCTGGTATTCTGGCTTCGTCAGGTTGTCAATCGGCTTCGGGTTGGCATATTGGATGAGGGCAATGAGCGCCTGTTTGTAGTTTTTGAGCGTTTTGTGGCTGTATTGTTGCACCCGGAGTGCGTCAGACAAGGCCACCACCGCCGGGTGGTTGTCGTATTCGGTTAGCGCGGGGGCATACCTGAACGGTTTTCGGCGGGCCGGAGCTGGATTGCCAACCGAAGCGTCGGACCGGGGTGGCCACGCCGGATTAGTAGCCTGCTCAACTTCGGTGGGGGTGGCAGTCGGTTTATAAAGCCGGACGATAGCTTCGTCGAACCGGCAGTAGTCGCGGCCAAACAACTGACCAAGTTTTATGACAGCCTCGCGGGTGTTTGGCACGAGCCAGCACCGGCGCGACCGGCTGAACCGCCGGCCCGGCACCTGACTAATGAGGGTATTGCCAATGGGGTCTTCGAGAAACAGAACAGCCAATAGGGTGGAGTCCCGGTCGTCAATTCTAATCGTTATCATGGCAACCCTTGATTAATGCCCGCCCGCGCCCGCAAACACAACGGGTTCGGTGGCGCGAACTTCTTTCACCAGAAAGCAGGACGCAGCCGCCAGCAACAAACAAACGCCTGCCGCTACTAAGGCGTTGCGTGGGTCGTTGCCCAGCACAGACTCGTAATAAAGCGGCACGGTAATCATGCCAATGAACTGCGGCACACAGATAAACCCGTTGAAAATGCCCATATAAACGCCCATCCGTTCTTTAGGCACGGCACTCGCCAGCATCAGATAGGGCATTGACATGATTGACCCCCAGGCCAACCCGATAATTGACATACCGACGAGATAAATCAGTTTGTCGTTGGAGGTAAGCGTCAGAAAGAAGCCCGTAGCCCCAATAGTGAGAAACAGGGCGTGGGTAGCCCGCGCACTGCCGATGGCTTTGGCGATGCGGGGCAGGAATATCGAAATCACGGCGCAGGAGATGCTGAAAGCGGCGAAGCAAAGCCCGCCCCATTTGGTACCTTCTTCAAAGCCTGTTCTGTTCGACACCGCATCGGGGGCATTAAACGCATACCGGGCAGTAGCCAGCGACAGGTACTGCCACATGAGCGGCAGTCCGTACCAGGTAAAAAACTTCACCCACCAGAGTTGTTTCATCACGGTTGGCATGGCCGAGAGCGATGCTAAAATCTCTTTGAAAACCGGCAGCATCAGAAACAGGTAGCTGCCCGCCAACACCCCCCCGCCCCATAACAAACCGGCCACAACACCACCAACCCGCACCGCAAAGAAAAAGGCCATAACACCGGCTCCAATTGCCAGTGCCAAATGCCAGAATAAGATTGACTTTTTTTCGTCGGCAGTAAAGACGTGCGGAGTTTTGTAGCTGTCGTCAACAGGAGGATATTCGTTGGTGGTGCGGATTGTCCAGAGTACCGAAATCAAAATAGCGGCCGCGCCAATATAAAACGGGTAACGCACCGAGTTGGGAATACCATTGGCCAATTGCCCTTCTGACATGACCATTGAGATACCCAGCAGCGGGAGAATGTAGGGCATCAGGTTTGCCAGGGTTTGCCCAAAGCCGACCATAAACGATTGCACGGCAAAACCCGTTGCCCGCTGTTTATCGTTGAGCATATCGCCCACAAAAGCCCGGAAAGGCTCCATCGCCGAGTTTAAACCGGCATCGAGCATCCACATCAGCCCGGCTGCCATCCAGATAACCGACGAGTTGGGCATCATCACCAGCGCGATACTACCCAGCAAGGCCCCGGCCAGAATAAACGGTTTTCGTCGGCCCCAGGTGGGCGACCAACTCCGGTCTGAGACCGCCCCGATGATGGGTTGCAGCAACAGACCCGTTAGCGGCCCGGCCAGCCAAAGGCCCGGAATAGAGGCTTCGTCGGCACCTAAGTACCGGTAAATCGGACTCATGTTGGCCTGTTGCAGCCCAAAACCGTATTGAATACCCAGAAATCCGAAACTCATGTTCCAGATTTGCCAAAAACGTAGGTTAGGTTTGTTTGTCATGTTTACCGGATGAGGGTAGATCGTGCGTTTTTTGCAGGAAAATTTGGACAATGTTACGAACAACAACGAACTATCGGGGAAGAAAAACAATAGAGCCGCCAATTATTCTGTTTCCCTGACGGTTATGCTACAACCCCATCCCGGCCCGTTATGCTGCTTTTTGTTGCCGCTTTTTTGTCATTTTCTCAACCAACGCCTTCGTCTGCACCTGATTCATCGGTGATTATCAGGCAGGTAACGCTGACCGGCAACTACCGCACCCGAGACCGGATTATTTTGCGGGAAATGGCCCTGCATCCCGGCGATACGGTTCGGGTAGCCGATTTGCCCGGTAAACTCGACTGGGATCGCAACAAAATCTCGAATACCAACCTCTTCATTACCGTTGCCGCAACTGCTAAACCGACCGAAACGCCCAACGTAGTTGATATTGAGGTGACGATGAAAGAACGCTGGTACGTGATCGTGTATCCAGTGCTGGAACTCGGCGACCGGAATTTCAACGAGTGGTGGTATCAGCGGGGCCGCGACCCTCGCCGACTGATCTACGGGGCGCGACTGAGCTACAAAAACGTGACCGGCAACAACGACAAACTGGGGGTAGTGGCTGAATTGGGTTTTTTGCGCCGGTTTTCGGTCAATTATCAGATTCCATACATTGACCGCGCCCAGCAATATGGCCTGAAGGTAGAGACCTCCTACCAGACCAACAACGAAATCGCGTATCGGTCGCGGTTCGATAAATTAGCCTTTGTTCGCAATAACGATCAGCAACTGCGGGAGCAATTTATTGGTAGTCTGGCACTTACCCGGCGCAGTGGGTTCTACAAGTTTCATGAGGCAAGTTTTCGGTATGTAGCAACTAATGTGGCTGATACGGTTGCCCGGCTCAACCCCAATTATTTGCTGAACGGCCAAACCCGGCAACGCTACGGCCAACTGTCATATGGTTTTCGGTATGATCGGCGCGACAACGTGGCCTATCCGTTGCGCGGTACGCTCGGCGCGGGGCAACTCAACTGGTTTGGGGTGTTGCTGGGTAAAAACGTGCGGCAGGTAGAGGTTGTCGGTGCTTACGGACGGTTTTGGCCGTTGGGCGGGCGTTGGTTTGCCAGTTCGGGAGTGCGGGGACAGGTGATTTTTCCACAACGCCAGCCGTATAATTTGCTGCGGGGCTTGGGCTATAATCAGGAAGTAGTGCGCGGCTATGAACTATACAGCATTGAAGGTCAGCATTTTGCGCTCCTGAAAAACACGCTCCGGTTCCGGCTCTTCAATACCGTAAAGCAACTGCCCTGGGTAAAAATCCGGCAGTTTAACACGGTTCCGGTGGCCGCTTATCTCACGGCCTTTGCCGATGCGGGCCACGTCTGGAACAGCTATAAATTGACCTACGAAAGCCGGTTAGCCAATCAGTTGCTGACCGGCACGGGCGTAAGTCTGGACATGGTCACGTTTTATAACCTCGTGGCGCGGTTCAGCCTATCGGTCAACGGGCGGGGCGAACGCGGGTTTTTCTTTAATCTGGCGCAGGAGTTGTGAGGAATTACTCTGAGTAAGCTGCTGGTAGCATGGCTTTATAGGCGGGTTCAGTCAGGCGGGCATTTTGGATGATAAATCCTCGAGCTGCTTTGAGCATACGTTTTCGCGAATTTTCACCCCAGGCAGCAATGTCGTCGCCATCAACGAACCACCGTAGGGAACAATGCCAGAAATTTCCCCGCGTGGGCGTATGAATAATCTGGCAGACGACCTGTTGAACCCCAGCAGTTGTTTCGACCGGAAAGGCAATGCAATAGAAAGCGGTGATGAGCATAAAAAAGCACCTACGGTCGTCAACAAGTGATACATCGATATCGTACTGGGGTGGCAACACAGTGCCGTTACCGGGTTGCCATGCTTTGCCATAGTCAGACCCTTTCACAAACTGCCACTGAATGTCTTCGGGCCGAAATTCACCTAACAAATTAGTTGAGTAATCGCGCAGATGATCAGTTTGAAAGGCAACGTGTTCAGATTTGAGTCGGCCATTTTCATCCGTTATGTGGATCGAGTTTGTATGCCGAGCCAGAAAACGGGCTTTCAAGTGTGTGGTATCAATTGAAAACTCAGTAAAAGGTTGTCAGACCATGCTAAGTAGCTGATTCACTTGCTCTTGCGTAAGACCTTGCTGATGTATGAAGTCTTGAAATAGTATGAAATTGGCTAAGACCTTCAACCCTTCCAGATAGAAGTACC
>JBBRUV010000286.1:0-6394 GCA_038247465.1 Cytophagales bacterium | reverse complement strand
TTAGCTTGCGGGGTCGGTCCCGTTACAGGCCTGACAAGGCATGTTCTGAGAAGCTATGGCCCTATCTTGAGAATATAACTCATTGATTAAAAGAAGATTACTCTACTGAAATCTGGAAGCGACAATTTGAATTGCACCCTTCAAATAAGTATTTTTTTGGGCGATATTCCAGAAAATAAGTGCGTAATTGTTCTAAAATACTTTCGGGCAGGTTGGCATAACGATCTTTTTTGCCTTTGGCCCGCTCAATAAAGACCTGCATATTCTTACTGTCCACATCAGTGATTTTAATGTTCACAATTTCGCTTACCCGCAGTCCCATGCCATAACAGAGTTTGAGCATGGTGTTATGTTTGAGATTAGTCGTCACCTCGAACAGCCGCTTAATATCTTTGGCGTTAATTACTTTGGGTAAAATCGAGGGCTTTTTTGGGCGTGGAATCTCAAAAAAGAATTTCTCCCGGTGTAACATCTGCTCAAAATAAAACTTAATAGCGTTCATTCGGCTATGCAGGGTATTTTCGGAAACTTTCAGGGTATTGATGCAATACAGAAAATAGCTGCGGAGCCGTTCGGCATTTAGGTCATCAACCAAATTGGCTTTTAACATATACAGCAATTGGGCAAACTCGTTTCGGTAGGTCGTAATGGTACTTGGGCTATCAGTTGGTCAATGGCGATTGCTTCCATAGTCTGTCGCTTCCCGGTGGTTAGGGACTAAGATGCAAAAAACAAGCCCGGCCAATCGTGGCCGGGCTTTCATATTTTACAGACAGCCAGCGTATGGCTGTTATTACACGTTTTCAGTTGTCAGCTTTGCACCGAGGTATTCGCGGTTCATGCGGGCGATGTGGTCAAGCGAGATTGATTTCGGACATTCAACCGAGCAGGCACCCGTAAACGAACACGCCCCGAAGCCTTCTAAATCCATCTGCGCTACCATCCGTTCGGCCCGCATTTTGTGTTCGGCGTGGCCCTGTGGCAACACTGCGAGGTGAGACACTTTGGCGGCCACAAACAACATGGCCGACGCGTTTTTGCAGGCCGCTACGCACGCTCCGCAGCCGATGCACTGGGCCGCGTCCATGGCTTCGTCAGAAATCTCGCGTGGCACCGGAATCTCGTTGGCATCCGGGGCCGACCCCGTGTTGACCGACACGTAACCCCCGGCTTGAATCACCCGGTCAAACGCCGAGCGGTCAACCATCAGGTCTTTAATCACGGGGAAGGCTTTGGCCCGCCAGGGTTCAACCACAATCGTGTCGCCATCGGCAAACGACCGCATGTGCAACTGGCAGGTGGTGGCTCCGGTTTGGGGGCCGTGCGCCCGGCCATTGATATACATAGAACACGAGCCGCAGATACCTTCGCGACAGTCGTGGTCAAACACAATACTTTCTTCGCCTTTGTGGGTCAGTTCGCCGTTCAGCACGTCGAACATTTCCAGAAATGACATATCGGGCGAAATATTGTCAACGGCGTATTCAACTAATTTTCCCGGTGTTTTACTGTTTTTCTGCCGCCAGACTTTCAGGTTGATTTTCAAGGTAGTTTGTGGGTTGTAGTTTGTGGTTTGTAGTTTTATTTGCGTGAGCCAACTACAAACCTCAAACCTCAAACTTATTTATAGCTCCGTTGCGTGAGTTTGACGTTCTCGAACACGAGTTCTTCCTTACTTAGGATTTCGGGTTGGTTTTCACCGGCATATTCCCAGGCAGCCACGTAGGCAAAATTGGCATCATCGCGTTTGGCTTCGCCTTCTTCGGTCTGATATTCCTCGCGGAAGTGACCACCACACGATTCTTCACGGTTCAGTGCGTCGTCAATCATCAACTCGCCCAGTTCCATGAAATCAGCCACACGGCCCGCCATTTCGAGCGATTGATTCACCTCGTCGCCATCGCCCAGCACCCGGACGTTTTTCCAGAAGTCGGCTTTGAGTTCCTGCACCATTTTCTTGGCTTTGGTTAAGCCTTCGGCAGTGCGCGACATTCCGCAGTAGTCCCAGATAATCAGGCCCAGGGCGCGGTGGTATTCTTCGGTTGATTTGGTGCCTTTGATGTTCAGCAGTTTCTGCGTCATATCGGTCACTCGTTGCTCGGCGGCCTCGAATGCAGGCGCATCAACGGGTAGTTTATCGTCCTGCCCAATTGTGGCTAAATAATCACCAACCGTGTACGGAATCACAAAATAGCCGTCGGCCAGGCCCTGCATCAGAGCGGATGCGCCCAGCCGGTTTGCGCCGTGGTCAGAGAAGTTAGCTTCGCCGAGAGCGTACAAACCCGGAATGGTAGTCATCAGGTTGTAGTCAACCCACAAGCCGCCCATCGTGTAGTGAACCGCCGGATAAATCATCATTGGCGTTTTGTACGGATTGTCATCCACGATTTTCTCGTACATCTCGAACAGGTTGCCGTATTTGGCCTCGATGGTTTTCTGCCCGTCGCGTTTGATGGCATCGGCAAAATCGAGATACACGGCCAAACCCGTTTTACTCACGCCCCGGCCTTCGTCGCAGACGTATTTGGCGTTGCGCGAGGCTACGTCACGTGGCACTAAGTTGCCGAACGATGGATACCGGCGTTCCAGAAAATAATCCCGGTCTTCTTCTTTCAGATCAGTGGGTTTTAACTGACCTTTCTTGATTTTCTCGGCATCTTCCTTTGTTTTCGGCACCCACACGCGTCCGTCGTTCCGCAGTGATTCTGACATCAGCGTCAGTTTCGACTGATAATCGCCTTTAACGGGAATACAGGTCGGGTGAATCTGCGTGTAGCAAGGGTTGGCAAACAACGCGCCGTGTTTGTGCGCCCGCCATGCCGCCGTCACGTTCGAGTTCATGGCGTTGGTCGAGAGGTAAAACACGTTGCCGTATCCGCCGGTGCATAGCAATACGGCATGGCCCGAATGAGACTCAATTTTGCCCGTAAGCAGGTTACGCGTAACGATACCGCGTGTTTTGCCGCCCTCAACCACAAGGTCAAGCATCTCGCTACGGGTGAAGAGTTTCACTTTACCGTTGGCAACCTGACGGCTCAGAGCAGAATACGCACCAAGCAACAGTTGCTGCCCCGTTTGGCCCCGTGCGTAGAATGTCCGCGACACCTGCGCTCCACCGAAGGATCGGTTGGCGAGCAGACCGCCGTACTCCCGCGCAAACGGAACGCCCTGCGCCACGCACTGATCAATGATGCTGACGCTTACTTCGGCCAGGCGGTGTACGTTGGATTCGCGGGAGCGATAGTCACCACCTTTGACGGTGTCATAAAACAGCCGGAACACGCTATCGCCGTCGTTCTGGTAGTTTTTAGCCGCATTAATACCACCCTGAGCGGCAATGGAGTGCGCCCGGCGGGGGCTGTCGTGGAAAGTAAATACCTTCACATTGTAGCCTAATTCGGCCAGCGACGCAGCTGCCGACGCACCGGCCAAACCTGTACCAACCACAATAACGTCGTACTTCCGTTTGTTGGCCGGGTTTACCAGTTTGAGACCGAACTTATGCCGCGACCACTTTTCGGCCAGCGGGCCTTCGGGAGTTTTTGAAACTAATTGCATACAATCAGATGGTTGACGTTCGTGCTACGAACTACTTTACAAATAACCGTTTCCTTTCAGGAACATATAAATCGGCATTATGGCAAAAAGTGCCGGAATCAGAATGCCGAACCCATACACGCCAACAGCCTTAATCAGGGGCGTGTATTTCTTGTGACGAATACCCAGTGTTTGGAAACCACTTTGAAAACCATGCACAAGGTGGTAGCCGACGGCCACCATAGAAATCACATAGCCAACCACATACCAACCGCTTTTGAAGGCTTCGGCTACCTCTGTATATAAATCCTTTACTTCGCCATTGCCATAATCAATTGATCTCAAGGCTCCAAAGTGCGTTTCGTACCAAAAATGCCGCATGTGCACAATGATAAATACCAGCATGACCGTACCCAGAATACCCATATTGCGCGACGACCACGGGCTGTTGGCTTGTGGTTTGCTGTACGCGTATTTCACGGGGCGAGAGGCCTGATTTTGACGGGTAAGAATCAGTGCCATCAGCGCGTGGAGCAGAATAGACCCGTATAGCAGGTAGGCAATGGTTGAAATAAGCGGGTTGTGGGTCATAAAATGAGAATACTCATTAAAGGCCCGCCCACCATCGTTGGCAAATAATTGCAGGTTTCCGCCCACATGAACAATAAGAAACGAGCAGAGAAATAAGCCCGTCAATGACATGACGACCTTACGACCGAGCGAACTAGAAAGCGTTTGTGTTACCCAAGACATCGTGATTATTATACCCGGTTGGTTGTACTAATTAAACAAACTGCCGCTGAAATAGTGCCTTCGACGACGCGCCAAAACTAACGCTCAAACCCCGCCTAAACAACTTTAATGACTGGCAACCGGCAACTAACCGCTTATTTTTAAGGCCTATAAACTAAACTATCTTGTGACGGGCAAACGACCTGTTTCAGAATTTTGTTTACTATGTGTCTGCTCAAATCAGACACCAATGTAATGCCTGCAATCATCTTTTTCGATGGGGTTTGTACCCTCTGCGATTTTGCCGTGACGTTTGTGATTGACCACGACCCGGCCCGGCGGTTCCGGTTTGCGGCCCTGCAATCAACAGCGGGGCAGGCGTTAATGGCCAACCATCCCGACCTATTGCGTCAGGATACAATAGTTCTGCTCGAAGCCGGGCAGGTTTATACCCGCTCCGATGCCGCCCTGCGCATTGCCCGGCACCTGCGCGGCTGGCAATGGGCGTGGGCCTTGCGGGTGATTCCGCGTACACTGCGCGATGGTGTTTACAAACTCGTGGCCCGTAATCGGTATGGCTGGTTTGGCAAACGAGATAGTTGCCGGATTCCTACGCCAGAATTGAAAAGTTTGTTTTTGGCGTAAATTTGCCCGAAAACAACAGAACCGCACGGGCGGCCCCAGCAGATGACGCAAACGCTGCGGATTGTACACAGATCTCTTTTTCTTGAACAGCACTAAAAAATCTGCGAGAATCCGCCACATCTGCGTCATCCGAGTTCCATAAAAGAGCATGAACGCATCTATTTTCCCCGGTCAGGGTTCCCAATTCAGCGGCATGGGCCGCACCCTTTACAACGACTCCCCAACTGCCCGCGGCTTCTTCGAGCAGGCCAATGATATGTTAGGCTTCCGGCTGACGGATGTCATGTTTACCGGCACTGATGAAGAGTTGAAACAAACCGCCGTAACACAACCGGCCATTTTTTTGCACTCCGTAGTGCTGGCAATGACCACTGAGAATGTTGCCCCGGTTATGGTTGCCGGTCATTCGTTGGGCGAGTTTTCGGCGTTGGTCGCTGCGGGTGCGTTATCGTTTGCCGATGGGCTAAAATTAGTTTCGCAACGGGCCTTGGCCATGCAACGCGCTTGTGAAATACAGCCGTCAATAATGGCGGCAGTGCTGGCCCTGCCCGACGATGTGATTGAGCAAATCTGCGCGGATGTGATGACCCAAACCGGCGAGGTGGTTGTGCCAGCCAATTTCAACTGCCCTGGTCAGGTGGTTATTTCGGGCAGTCTGGAAGGCATCCGGCTGGCGGGCGACAAACTCAAAGAAGCCGGAGCCAAGCGCGTGTTGGTGTTGCCGGTAGGTGGTGCGTTTCACTCGCCCCTGATGGAGCCTGCCCGCGAAGAACTGGCCCGTGCCATCGAAGGAACGCCATTCGATATTCCCCGTTGCCCAGTTTATCAGAACGTAACGGCCTTACCGTCAACCGATGTCGCCATTATCAAGGCAAATCTGATTGCTCAATTGACAGCCCCCGTTCGGTGGACACAATCGGTACAGGCAATGGTAGCCAACGGAGCCACGCTCTTCACCGAATGTGGGCCGGGAAAGGTTTTGCAGGGTTTGGTGCGGAAAATTGCGCCTTCTGCTGAGGTGATTGGGTTGTGAAAACGCAAAATATTGGGCATGAGACGAAAAATATTGGGTAATAAGACGCAAAATATTGCGTCTCTACTTGCGTCAAATAATACAAACAGCTACCTTTGCACCCACAAAAAAAGACGATCCCTGATCGTATAGAGGTAGTACAGCAGATTTTGGTTCTGTTAGCGGAGGTTCGATTCCTTCTTGGGGAACAAAAAAGCCAGACTTTATGAAAGTCTGGCTTTTTTTCGTGCCGACGAATCCCATCGGGTGGCTCAGCCATATTGTACGTGATAAACTAATTGTTGTATCAACACGAATAAACTATTTTCGTAACTACACAGGTTGTAGTTTGATGATTTGGTTTAGACATGGAAGTACTTCTACCTGCCGTTTGAGCAGAGTGTCAATCACGGAACGGATGACACAAAACGTATCTTGACCCGTGCGGAACTGGCCCGATACTTTTTG
>JBBRUV010000285.1:0-6445 GCA_038247465.1 Cytophagales bacterium | reverse complement strand
GTGGGGGTTTTTTTGTTTTTATTTCTTTTTATTTTTTTTAAAAAAATTCTCCTAAAATCGGCACAAGCCGTTTCATCTGCCGGGGTCCCCCACGCGGTTCTATCAATCCAGCCCTACATTTGCACGATGCTCGTTTTTCCCAACGCCAAGATTAACCTCGGTCTGCAAATCACCGAACGCCGGGCCGATGGCTACCACAATTTACTGTCTTGTTTTGTGCCGATTGGCTGGGCCGACGCACTCGAAGTGATCCCTGCCGAGCGATTTTCCTTTGTCAGTAGCGGCCTGCCCATCCCCGGTGATCCGGCCAGAAACCTCTGCGTTCGCGCCTACAACGCGTTGAACACCGATTTTGATCTGCCGCCCGTGCAGATGCACCTTCACAAAATCGTGCCGATTGGCGCAGGATTGGGGGGCGGTTCGGCAGATGCGGCCTTTGCCCTGAAACTCCTCAACGCCCGTTTTGATCTTGGCCTGACATCCGCCCGGCTCGAAGAATACGCTCGTCCGTTGGGGGCCGATTGTGCGTTTTTCGTGCAAAACCGCACAATGTACTGCACCGAAAAAGGTGATGTTTTCACGGATATTGACGTGAATCTGAAGGGGTTGTATCTTGTGCTGGTTTATCCTGACCTCGCCATTTCAACCGCCGAAGCCTACGCGGGGGTGTGTCCTGGTCGGCCCACAACTGCACTGAACGAGTTGTTGGCCGCGCCAATTGAGACCTGGAAAAACTCGGTACGCAACGATTTTGAGGGAAGCCTGTTCCCGAAGTACCCGGCTTTGGCCACTATAAAACAGCAACTCTACGACCTCGGTGCGGTGTATGCCAGCATGAGTGGCTCCGGCTCCACGATATACGGTCTTTTTTCGGCCCCGCCGAACACCGGCGATGCTTTTGCGCGTTATACGGTTTGGGAAGGAACTTTATGACAAATTCGATTACCAGACGGCGGGAGCCGTTTCGCTTTATGGTGTGGCTCGGCATTGCCGGTAGTGTGCTGATTTTCACGGTCTTACTGGCGATTTACGCCGTTCGTAGCACGGGGCCGGGCTGGGCCGATGTGCGGCTGCCATTGGTGTTTTTGCTTAGTACCGTCGTGATTTTGGTTAGTAGCCTAACGTTGCATAACGCCAATAAGAACTTCAAAAATGAGCAGTTTGCCGGTTATCGGGCCAACCTCACCGCTACGCTCACGCTCGGCATGGCCTTTATTGTGTTGCAAGGCTGGGGCTGGCGGCACCTGATTCTGGCGGGTGTACTGCTCGAAAACAACCCGGCGGGTGGTTTTGTCTATATTATCTCCGGGCTGCACCTGCTTCACATTCTGCTGGGGCTGATTTTTTTGGCAGTCGCCCTCGCCGAAGCCATGCGCCGAACGGCCTACGTGGATGCGTTTGTGTATAGTGTGAACCCGCCGAATCAGCTAAAATTGCGGCTCCTGACGCTCTACTGGCATTTTGTGGATGTATTATGGGTGGGACTGTTCCTGTTTCTGCTTATCCATCATGGCGTTGACCTGACCACGATTCTTTGACTGAATTGCGTTGTCAGTCGGCAAACAATTCGGCCAATGTAATCACCACGCCCGTGTGCTTGTCCTGCACAATTCCTGAACTGATATTTTCCTGAAAACTGGGCATCAAAACTGTGATTTGTTTTAGCAATGGAATAACGACCCAAACAACAGGTACGCCCGACGGAAAATAAACGTCTAATGCCTTGTCGGTCAGGTCGGAAAGAGCTTGCCGGGGCGATAGTATTTCAATCGCAATAAGCGGGGCCACCGTGAGCCGGATAATGTCTTTGAGCCAATTTATTTTGCCGGGCAAACAGATAGCCACGTCGGGTTTAGCACGTCCATGCGAGAGGTCAAATTCTAATTCAGGCAAAATATCGTATTGCTCATCGTAGCGACTTAGGCTTTTTGCCAGCCGATAGGTAATCTTTGCATGATTGTAAGACATGATGTCTTCGGTCTGAAACTCCTCAAATGGCACATCCAAAACAGCTTCCATAGCAAATTGGGGTTTGTCAAAGATAACGAACACAGTTTAAAATGCTTGATTTTTTCCGCAAACCCATCTTCAGTGATTTCCGATTCATTTTTGGCGTTTATGCCGTAGCCGCCCTGTATGTGAGCCTAACTACCGTTTTCCGCAACGGCTCCAATAATTACAGCATTTTTTATTACTCGCTGGAGCATCTCATCAACGGCCAAAGTCTGTACAATACCTACCCGGCTCAATACGGCGATCATTACCACTACGCGCCCTCGTTTGCCGGTATTTTCTCGCCTATTTTCGCCTTGCCTTACAATCTGGGGCTGTTTCTGTGGCATTTTCTGTTTACTGGTATCTGGGTGTATGCCATCTGGCAGATGCCGTTCACGCGCCGGCAAAAAGTGCTTGCCTACTGGTTTGTCTTGCAGGAACTCTACACGTCTATCGGTAACAGCCAAACCAATCCGCTCATTGCCGCCATTCCGCTGTTTGCGTTTCTGGCGTTCGAGAGAAAGGCTCCGTTCTGGGCCGCGTTTTTCATCATGTTCGGCTTCAGCGTCAAAATTTACAGCCTTGTAGGGGCCGCGATGTTTTTGTTATACCCGCAGAAAGGGCGGTTTCTGGGCTATCTGGTGCTATGGGGCGTGTTACTGGCCCTGCCCGGTTTGCTGTTTACCTCACCCGAAAAACTCGTCTGGCAATATGATTTGTGGGTGAAACAATTGCTCATCAAATCAGACCACGACAAATGGGCCAACAACTCGATTCACATTCTGACCCACCGATTTATCTCGCCCGATGTGCCAACGCCGGTTATTATCGGGCTGGGCATAACGCTGTTCTGCACGGTTTATGCCCGCTACAAACGCTTTGCCGAAACCCACTACAAGATGCTGTTGCTGGCGTCCGTGCTGATTTTTCAGGTGATTTTTAACCCCGCCAGCGAGTCACCGACCTACATTATTGCCGTGACGGGCGTGATGATCTGGTGGTTTTATGGCCCCAAAACCGCACTCGACCGGGCCTTGCTCATTACTTGTTTTGCACTGACAATTTTATCACCGACCGATATTTTTCCGCCGTATCTGCGGCAGGAAATCTTCCGGCCCTACGGCATAAAAGCGATACCCTGCGTACTGATCTGGTTCCGAATTTTGCATCTCATGCTCCTGCCGCCCGTGTTAATCACACACTCACAACCGACAGACGATCAGACTATTACTTCCTAACTTAACTTGACTATGGCTGATACCTGGCTTAATTTCTGGCAAGAAAAGAACGAGTTCGACAATTCGATGTCGGCTAATTACGATTACTTTTTGGCCCGCGTTGAGAAATACGTCCCGCTATCGCTCCGGCTGAACGTTCTGGATATTGGCTCCGGGCCGGGGCATTTGGCTGATGCCTGGCACGGCAAAGTCGGTGAAATTCACGGCATTGACATCTCCAAACGCTACAACGAAATTGCCCGCGCCAAACACGCTGATCATCCGAACGTGTTTTTCCACGACTTATCCGCCGACGATTACCTGAACTTCGGCATAATTGCCGGGCAGCGTTTCGATGCCGTAATTGTGATGAGCGTAGTGCAGTATTACAAAAATGCCGCCGAAGCCGAACAACTCTTGGCAAACATCAAACAAGTGGCCGCGCCGGGGGCCAAAGCCCTGATTTGTGATCTGATTGTGAAAGACGGCGTCGGTGGCGATTTGCTGAGTATTCTGGGGCGGTCGTTGCGGCAGGGTGAACTATTCAAGATGCTCGGTTTGCTGTTTCGGCTGCGGTTTTCGGCCTACTACACCGTTCGGAAAGACAACGGTTTCCTGATTATCCCACAGGCCGACTGGCTGGCGATGTGCAATCGGCTGGGCCTGAACGCCCGTTTCGTGCCGGAACCCCTCACGATGCAACAGGAGCGAATGAACTTGCTGATTCAGTTCTGACATAACCCATTGCCCCAGACTCAAGCCCGGGGCAAAGGATTATGTCAAGACTCGATCACACGTCACAAATCAACACACCTTTCCGCAATGATTCCAGCATCCCGGCTTTGTCTTTGGGAGTTGGCACAAACTCCTGCCCGATAAAACCTTTGTAACCCGTTGCCACAAGTGCCTTCACGATGACCGGGTAATAAATCTCTTGCGTTTCGTCAATCTCGCGCCGACCGGGCATCCCGCCGGTATGGTAATGGCTGATGTATTTGCCGTATCGCTGGATGTTCCGAACGTGGTCGCCGGTCATGCTCTGCATATGGAAAATATCATACAGCAGTTTAAAATTTGGCGAGCCAACCATTTCGCACAACACCGCCCCCCATTCCACCGTATCACACTGGTAATCAGGATGACTATCGCGCGACGAAAGCAGTTCCATTGTTATCAGCACGTTGTTTTTCTCGGCAATCGGCATGATGCGTTTCAGCCCTTTCTGGCAATTCAGCAGGCCCTGATAATCGGGCAGGCCGTTGCGATTGCCAGAGAAACAGATTAGGTTTTTGATGCCCGCCGTTGCCGCCTGCGGAATCAGATCGGTATAAAGCGACACGAGTGCATCGTGGTTTTTGGGGTTGTTGAAACAACTCGTCAGGCCCAGTCCGGTGGGCCAGGCATCGGGTTGGCCCATTGCCGAGGTCAGGCCGTATTTGTTCAGCACCACCCATTCTTTGGGGCCGGTGAGTTCGACAGACTCGATTCCCATCGCTTTCGATGCCGCGCAGAGTTCGTCGAGGTCAATGCTGCCGTAACACCACCGGCTCACCGAGTGGCGGATGTTGCCTTTGAGCGCGGGTGGCGCGGTATTGTCTGCCGGTGCGGGTATCGGGTTGGCGATAGTTTGGGCTGCGGCCAGGGTCAGGGCGCTGCCAGTCAGGGCTTTAATTGCGTTTCGGCGGGTTGTCATAGTTGGGTTTGGGTTATAATTCCCGGATTCGGATGTTGCGATACCATACTTTATTGCCGTGATCCTGCAACGCGATGCGTCCGGTGCTGTATTTGCCAAAGCCTTCCCAATTTTTGAACTTACTGGTTGCCACCATTTTGTCCCAATCCGGGCCGGTGGTAGCATATTCAGCCATTTTCTTGCCGTTCAGGTATTGCTCGGCTTTGCCGTTGCTGATTACCAGTTTGGCCTTGTTCCATTCGTTAGCGGGTTTCACGGCGGTTGGGTCCATCGGCGGCTGCAAATCGTAGAGCGTACCGGCTTTATGATTACCATCGCGGCCGGCTTTTGAGTCGGGGTGACGTTCGTCGTCAAGCACCTGCATTTCAGGGCCGGTGTTATAGGTAGACTTATATTTTGGGTCTTCGTGAACGTGGAAAATAATACCACTGTTGCCACCCGGTGCAATTTTCCAGTCGATTTCCAGTTCAAAATCACCGTATTCCTGGTCTGTCACCAAATCATTTGCGCCCCCGGCAGTGAGGTGAATCGCACCATCGTCAACTGTCCATTTGGCATCAATGGGTTGGCCGGGTTTGTTGTAAATATGCCAGCCGGTGAGGGTTTTACCATCGAACAGCTTAACCCATTTCCCTTTTTTGGGCGCGTTGCCGGTATCGGCGATGAAGGCAGACGAGAGAATCAGGAGTGCGAAGGCCGCCAGGTTGAGAAAGCGCATACGAATATTGGTTTTAATTGGTTCTGCTATCGAAAGGCCAAAAGGGAACCGGGCTAACTACGGCGGGCGAAATTTCGGCAAAATCACTGCCCGTCAGACGCACAAAAAACGGTCAGACGGCGCGTTTGCGTGTCTGACCGTTCAGGAAATGTTGGAAGCCGTTAAAAAACTACGACTCCTTTTTGCTGCTGTCGTACCCTTTGTGGTGGGGGTCATAGCCCTCATTGGGCTTATCGTCGGGCTTTAGATACGTGGCATCGGCGCGGCCAAACAGGGCTTCATCCGATGGGTTTTGTGGAATCTCGTCTAATTTTTTGGCCGCTTCGTCGCTCATCATCTTGCCACCTTTTTGCCCGGCCTCAATTGTTTCCGGGTTCACGTCCCATTGCTGGGTTCCGCTGTCAAAACTTTCTCCTGCCAGCACACTGTCTGCACCACCAACGCCAGCGTTTTGCTCGCGGGCAGCAACGGTTTCGTTGCGGTTGCTGGTTTCCATGTCCATACCCGATGTCGAGTCTTTGTAGACATTGGTGCCTACGCCTTCCGATTCCCGACCGAAGTCAGAATCGCCGTGTTGCTGCGGGTTTTTCGAGTAAAATTCGGGATCAGCCTGGTCCGGGTCGAATGGTGATTTAGTTGCCATAACGTTGCTTGGTTTTATCGAGGTCATAACCGGCAACGGCAGAAAAGGTTAAGAAAACCAAGCAACCGGGCTACTGATTTTGACCGCCTATCACCCCGGTTTTACAGCCGCTTATCCGGTTAATTTACAAGCGTTGATTATGCTGATCAGAGTTTATTCAGCGATTCCCACTTTGAATT
>JBBRUV010000284.1:0-6467 GCA_038247465.1 Cytophagales bacterium | reverse complement strand
TACTTTACGCGGTCAATCGATGCATGGCGAATATTGGCACTAACCTAAAGATCAATTTCAGCCCTTTTAATGCAAAATAAAAGTATGCGACTACTTATCCGTAATCACCCGGGCAGATGCCTATTTCCAAAACAAACGCCCGTTTTCGGCTTCTAACGAAATTACTGACCGTATCGGAACCCAGTTTGGCATCCTGTTTTTGTACCGCAACTGGTGGACGGTTTTCGCCGATTACCTTAAGCTACACAAAAAACCATTCATTCACTATCAACTTAATAACGGAACCCGCTACACCCTGCGCCCGAGCACAACCGACCGGGGTATCATCAACGAAACCTGGATTCGGCATGACTACAGCCCCGGCGGATTTGAAATAAACCCCACCGATACCGTTGTTGATATTGGCGGACATATCGGGGCGTTCACCGTTAAGGCGGCAAAGCAGGCGTATCAGGGCCGGGTTTTCACGTTTGAACCCACATCGGCTAACTTTCCGCTCCTTCAAAAAAACGTCCAGGACAACAAACTCACAAACGTCAGTTTGTTTAAACAAGCCGTAGCCGCACGGCGCGGCACGGCCCAAATTGCGATGGCAACTCAAAACACGGGCGGGCATTCGCTCATTGCCAACCTGTTTGAGTCAACACCGCAACCCGAAGAAACGGTAGCGACCACGACAATGGCCGACCTCTTCGCCGAGAACGCTATTACGCGGATTAATTTCCTGAAAATAGACTGCGAGGGAGCCGAATACGAGATTTTCTTCGGCATGGCTCCTGATTTATTGTACCGCATTGACAAGATTGCGATGGAATACCACGAACTCGACGATATCCGCAACGGCCTGAAAATGAAGGCTTTTTTAGAAGAAACAACGTTCTTTAAGGTTTGGATATACCGCAGTATGCTCTATGCGATAAACTTAAGAGCAGAGACTTCGGACGAGTTGTGGCTTGGCCCCACTTTTTAGCTCATTACAACCAGGTTATGGTCACTTCCCATCCAACGCCCGTTTCAGGATTCCGCCGATAAAACTGCCGATGAAGCCGATTATCATGGAGCCATACACGCCGAAATGTTCGACTTCACTATCGGCAAAATTGATGGGCGGGCCAGTGAATTGATAGCCAATCCAGATAAACGCGGCTAAGGCGAGGGCCAGCACCCAGCCCCGGCGCGGCTCCAGAAAGCCCAGCCCAACGGCCAACGCTGCGGCTGGCAGATAGGCAAAGTGAATTGTGGGCGTGACGTTGATAATCCAGAGCAGCCCCGCCCCGCCAAGCAGCGTGACACCGAGGTTGAGGAAAAGGGTTCGGTTCATATCAATTGTGTAGTTCCGGCAATCCTGCCGGAAAGCCCAAGGCTAATTCGGTAAAGGATAAATCAATTCGCGTATTGGCCTTGCGGCCCACCGACAGGATTGTCAGTACTACGGCCACAAACTTGTCGGATACGCGCCCGTGTCGTGCAGTCGTTTCAGTGATGCCTGTACCGTTGGTTTGTCTGCGGGGTAGGTCACGCCAAACCATTCTGACTTGTTGGTAAATACCCGGCACCGACCCTGATTGGCCTCAATGAGGTTGGTCATCACGGTTGGGATGTAGAATTCGGCTTTGGGTGCGTCGAAATTGGCGCGGGCGTAGGTCTCGAACTGGGCTTGTACCAATGGAAACACGGCGGGTTTGACCCCCCAGAAATTCATCGAAACGGGCGTGTCGTCGGCGAGTTCGGTGATGGTGTTGCCTTCCTCGAATACAATCTCGCCTGACTCCTGCCGGAAGATTTTCGTGCGTTCCGTTACTGAAATCAGGTTGTTGTTTTCATCGGGTACGCATACGCCCCGCGAGACCGAGCCAAAGTCCGACAACGTGTTTTTAACCCGATAGCTTACCAGCGCGTGTTGTGCGTCGTCGGTGTCGGTGGTGAGAAAATCGGCGATAATCTGAAACGCTTCGAGACCGTAGAAGTCATCGGCGTTAATCACGGCAAACGGTGTTTGGGTTTGCTCCTCGGCGCAAAGCGTAGCATGGCCGGTTCCCCAGGGTTTGGTGCGCGTAACGGGGCCGAGGTCAGCCGGGACGTAGGAATCGAGCGACTGAATGGCGTAGTCGTAATCTATTTTTCCGGCGAGTTTGGGTCGGAACACGGTCTCAAAATCGGCGCGCAGTTCTTCGCGGATGATAAAGACGACCTTGCCGAACCCGGCCCGGATCGCATCAAAGAGCGAATAATCAATGATGGTTTCGCCGGATGGACCGAACTGATCGAGTTGTTTGATGCCACCGTAGCGGCTGCCCATACCGGCGGCTAAAATCAGAAGAGTGGGTTGCATTGTAGAAAAGTCAAAAGTCGGTAAGCGGTGGCAAAGGTAAATTTTTTACCGGCTCCGTTTACCGACTTTCGACAAATAGCCCTTACGCTACGGGCTGCACCGTCACCAATCCGCTGATGTCAACCCGTTGTGCCGGGTCAAGCGTTTTTAGCTGACTAATCACGGCCCGCACACTGGTTTCGATGGCCCGAATACGCCCTTCTATCGCCTTGATGTCTTCTTCAGAATGAGCAACCCCGGTCATGCGCCGGAGGTGGTGGCTTACTTTGACGCGTTTACGCGCCTTGTCCTGCCGAGAAAACGGGGTTTCCGTCGAAAGTACATAGGTTTTCGGTTTTGATGATGTCATATCCCGCCGATGTAATAGCCTGCTGCAATGCAATAATATCTTGATAACCTGACGGTTGCAGAGTCTCCGACTTAAACCGGCAACGCCAGTGATCGGTGCAGAAGGTTTCGGAAAACCCATTAGGCCAGACCTTCACACCCCGATTGGTAATCATAGACAGGGCCATATTACCTACCACGTGGGTCTGTAATGCCGCGCCGAGTTTGTTGGGGTCGCGGTCGTTGTAGCGCAGAAAAATATCTACACCTACCGTCTCGATAGTCACCGGCGGCTGCGGGCGGGGCGTTACGTCAAAATTCACGTCTTTGGCCTGGGCGTAGCTAACGGCGGGCAGCGTAGCCGGTTTTTGTCCCAGACGGGCAATCACGGCCTGGGCAAACTCCTGAGTACCAACTTTTTCGGTACTCACGGCAGCATCAAAAATATCATACGTGTGAATCCCATCTTCGAGCGTTTTGAGCCAGGCATTATGCACCCGTTCGGCCACGTCGTTCTGCCCGATATGCACCAGCATCATGATCGAACCCAGCAACAACCCCGACGGATTCGCCAGATTCTGGCCCGCCCGGCGCGGTGCCGAGCCGTGAATAGCCTCGAACATAGCCACTTCCTGCCCAATGTTTGAACTCCCGGCCAGGCCCACCGACCCGGCAATCTGAGCCGCCACGTCAGACAGAATATCACCGTACAGGTTTGGCATCACGATCACGTCGAACGCTTCGGGGGTGTCGGCCAGTTTGGCCGCGCCAATGTCCACAATCCAGTGTTCGTTCTGAATGTCGGGATACTCCAGCGCTACCTCGTCAAACACCTTGTGAAACAAACCATCCGTCTGCTTCATGATGTTGTCTTTGGTGAAGCAGGTTACTTTTTTGCGTCCATATGCACGGGCGTACTCGAAGGCGTACCGGACTATTTTTTCGGTGCCGGGCCGCGAGATCAGTTTCAGGCACTGCACCACTTCCGGGGTTTGCTGATGTTCGATACCAGCGTAGAGGTCTTCTTCGTTTTCGCGCACAATCACCACATCCATAGTTGGGTGTTTGGTACTGACAAACGGCGCGTAGGCTACGCAGGGCCGCACATTGGCAAACAAACCCAGCACTTTGCGGGTGGTTACGTTCAGGCTTTTGAAACCGCCACCCTGGGGCGTGGTGATGGGTGCTTTCAGAAAAACTTTTGTCCGGCGGAGCGATTCCCAGGCTTCTGGCGCAATGCCTGCGGGGTTGCCGCTCAGATAGACCTTCTCGCCGATTTCGATGGTTTCGATGGCGAGTTGCGCTCCGCCCGCCTGTAAAATAGCCAGTGTAGCCTGCATAATTTCGGGACCGATGCCGTCGCCATTGGCTACTGTGATGGGTGTCTTGTTCATTTTGTACCGTTTATTTCCGCACAAAGAAACAGGATAAACGATGAAATGTAAGTGTTACTATCACAATAATTATTCTACTAATGATTCTGTTCATTTGGCACATTCTGACAACTGGTTTGCTATTTTTTGGTAAACTTGCCGGCACATAATTAACCAGTCAACCAACAACGCAATGACCTGTCTCACCCGCTTTTCTTTAGTCTCCGGCACAATCCTGATGCTGGCCCTAACCGCCTGCGAACCGGCCAAAAAAGCAACGAATGAACCCTTAACCCTTGTCAATCAGCCTATTCCCTACGAGTTAGCCAAACCTGACGAACGGATTGACCTGTCTCCTGACCTGCGCGAAGTGTCGGGCCTGAGTTATTACAAACCCGGTCGGCTGGCCTTGATTCAGGACGAACTGGCGGTGGTATTTATCTATGACCTCGCCAAAAAACGGGTGGTTGACGAACACGTTTTTGGCAAGAAAGGCGATTACGAAGGCGTAGAATTCGTGAACGGCGAACTCTATGCCCTCCGCAGCGATGGCGAGCTGTATCATTTTACGCCCACCGATGGTGTAAAAACGCTCGGCAGTGGCAGCCCCACCCGGCACATTAAGATTAACCTGCCCGGCAAAACTGGCAGCCACAAACCAGACATAGAAGGCTTAGGCTATGACCCTAAACTGAACGCCCTGCTGCTGGCAACCAAAGACGCGGCCAACGGCAACACCGATAAAATAATCTATTTCTACGACCTTAAAAACGAGGTTCTCTGGCGCGGGCCGGTGCTGAGTCAGGGGGTTTTGCGGATATTCGCAAACCGCGACGAGGAAGCCGATGAACTGAAACCGTCGGGCATTGCTGTTCACCCCAAAACGGGCGAGTATTACGTGCTGGCTTCGGCGGGCCGTAGTCTGATTGTTACCAACCGAAACGGCAAAATGCTGTCAGTGGTGGCGTTGGATAAGTCTGTGTTTCGGCAGCCCGAAGGCATCTGTTTCGCGCCCGACGGTACGCTCTTTATTACCAGCGAGGGCGGAGACAGCAGTGGATACCTGTTGCGGTTTTCGATGGTGAGATAGGTCTGGCGAGACGCTGAGAATACACCGAATGTTAAATTTTTTCGCGGAAACAAACAACTCCTCATACTTGTCGTTACTATTGTACGCAAAACAATAGTTGCTAAGACAAATATGTTTTATCACACCCTCGGCCAGATTCCGCACAAGCGGCACACGCAGTTTCACAAGCCTGATGGCGATGCGTCGCCCGGCAACGGTTCGCTGTATTACGAGCAGCTTTTCGGCACGGTCGGCTTCGACGGCGTGTCGTCATTGCTGTATCACATTCACCGCCCAACGCAGGTAAAAGCCGTGTTAGACAGTGTGGATGTGGCTCCCCGGCTGGCCATAGAGAAAAACATACTCGCCCGTAAACTGCTGGGTTTTCAGGTAGAACCCCAAGCCGATTATTTAGACAGCCGCGTGCCCGTTCTGGCTAACAACGACCTGATTATCAGCCTGGCGGCTCCCCAAAAATCGCTGAGAGATTATTTCTACAAAAACGCCGATGCCGACGAGCTGCTGTTTGTGCACCGGGGCAGCGGCACACTCCGCACCTTGCTTGGTTCCATTCCGTTTGGTTACGGTGATTATTTGGTGATTCCGCGCGGTATGATTTACCAGATCGAGTTTGACCAGCCCACCGCTACCAACCCAACCGAAGCCGAACAACCCCGGCTGCTGATTGTGGAGTCGCACTCGCCGATTTACACGCCCAAACGCTACCGGAATCACTTCGGCCAATTGCTCGAACACGCGCCGTTTTGCGAGCGTGACATTCGCCGACCACAAGACCTCGAAACCCACGACGAAACCGGCGATTTCATCATGAAAATCAAGAAACAGGGATCGCTGCATACGCTCATTTATGCTACGCACCCGTTTGACGTGGTCGGCTGGGATGGTTATAATTTCCCGTACGCCTTTAATATTCAGGATTTTGAGCCAATTACGGGCCGCGTACATCAGCCGCCAACGGTGCATCAAACGTTCCAGACCGAGACATTTGTGGTTTGCTCATTTTGCCCCCGGCTCTACGATTACCACCCCCTGGCGATTCCGGCCCCCTATAACCACTCGAATATTGACTCTGACGAGGTAATTTATTACGTGGACGGTGATTTTATGAGCCGCAACAACATCGCCCCCGGCCACATCACGCTGCACCCCGGCGGCATTCCACACGGCCCGGCACCGGGCGCGATGGAACGCAGCATCGGCAAAAAAAGCACCGAAGAATACGCTGTGATGGTGGACACCTTCCGGCCCCTGATGCTGACCGAACAGGCCATGACCATTGACGACGGAACCTACTGGAATTCGTGGATTTTGTAACGCGGGTGGCGGCCAATGCCGGAGAAACCCG
>JBBRUV010000283.1:0-6492 GCA_038247465.1 Cytophagales bacterium | reverse complement strand
GCCATCAGCACGGGCGACGACACCACGCTGCGGGCCGAGATGGACGAGCTGTTCCCGGCTGATATTTCGGCGGTACTCTACGAACTCGCAACCGATCAGGCCCACTACCTGCTCAACCTGATTGACCACCGCGTCGGAGCCAAGATCATTGCCACCCTCGACCCGGCCATGAGTTCCTGCAAGTGAGGGGTGATGAAAAAGCCATTCGTTTTTGCCTTAAATCGGTGACTGTGAGCGATTTTTATCTTCCCAAAACGGGTTTGACACTTGTTTTTTTTGCCGGTTTTCGGGGGCTTGTCCGATGGTTGCCTGTAAGACATTGCATCCTAAGCCCGTCCAGATTTGAGTGAATATCTGCTCATATACCAGGAAATTATCTTCCTTTTGGAGCAATTCCAGGTTGTCAAATTGAGCATCAACGGGGGCGTGAAGTTCTTCTCTGGTCATAGCAAGTAGGCGATTTTTGCCTAAGTCAACTTTTTAAGCGTAGTTCTGCAATGCCCCCGTCGGTAATTGAGTCTCATTTCGGGGCGCATAGGCTCTCATCCGGAGTGTACCATCTAAATTGTATTGTTCAATAAAATGGAGCCAATTAGTCTCAAAATAGGGAAAAAGTTCATCAAACTCCTTAACTGTCAGGCTTGTAAGTGACAGAAACCGGACAGAATTTTGTCTGTTTTTTTCGTAGTTTATATCAATAAAGTTCGCGCGTTTTTATAATAAATTACAGCTCAAAAAGCGTAACGATGCCGAAAAGAAGTTGGTGAATTGGAGCCGCAAAGTACGGGAAAATTACGGTACGGGTGGTCGTTATAAACGCCGAGCTGTCGCTACAGCCGACAAAAAGTACGCTATTATCCTGCGGAACACGACGCACAACGGGGGAGCCAGGGGATGCAGTACCAACAGAATACCCGGCCTAAAATCGGGCCGTAGCATGTTGATTACGCTTCGAGTTCAAACATCGCTTCGATCTCTACCGGGATATTTTGTGGCAGCGATCCCATACCCACAGCACTCCGCACACCAATTCCGTTTTCGTTGCCCCAAACCTGAGCAAACAGGTTGCTGCACCCATTGATGATGGCAGGGTGATTCTCAAAATCGGCCACGCAGTTTACCATACCCAGCACTTTCACCACGCGCTTAACCCGGTTCAGGCTCCCCAATGTGGCGTTTAGGGTTGACAGAATAGCCAGGCCGGTTTGTTTGGCCGCTTCGATACCAAAGACTGCGTCAACCTCGGCCCCCACGCGGCCCGTCATCAGGCTACCGTCGGGCAGGTAGGGGCCATGCCCCGATACATACACGAAATTACCGACAATAAGGGCCGGTTTATACACGCCTTTGGGGGCTGGCGCGGGGGGTAACGTAAGATTCAGGGCAGTGAAATTTTCGTTGGGCGTTGGCATATACTTGTGGTTTTGGGGAGAATAATCAGGTAAAAGTACAACCTCATCCAGCATTATTTTCGGTAAAACTGAATCGAGATCGCGGTGCCGTTGCTGACTTCCTGTTGCATGGTGCCGTCGAGCTGACGGGCGGGCAAGTCAACCAATTGCGTACCAAAGCCCGTTCTCTGCGCCTTGCGGGTAGGTTTTCTACACAAACGCTGATTTGACCTTTTTTCTGACCGTTTGCTCAACTACACACTAAATCCGGCTGTTCACGCGAAAAACCATACCATTCACACAAAGGCAGTGGCATAGGTGTTTGCCAAACCGCAGGTTTGCACGACCAATAAGGCAAACAAACCAAGTCGAATATGCCATGAAAAAAATCCTCAACATCCTGAAGTGGGCAGGCATCGCGCTCGTCGCGCTTGTGGTGCTGGTCGTTGTCTCTATCTACGGCATCGGCGAGTACAGACTGCATCAAACGTATAGTGTGCCGTTAGCGGAGCCATCCGTTCCGACCGATTCCGCTTCTATCCACGAAGGCGCACGACTGACGAAGGTGTAACCAGCACCAAACGAAAACTAAACTATTGAAAACCAAGCTAATGAAAACGATTCTCTTTACCCTTGCTCTCTCAGCCGCTACGCTCATGGCAACTCCAACCGTTGTTCGCGCCCAATCGGCAAACGAGACCGCGATAACCAAAACGATTGAAGCCGAAAAAGATGCCGGCGATGCGGCTGATTACAAGGTCTATTTGAGCCACTGGGCCAACCTGCCGTATGCATCGTTTTTAACGGCGTTTGTGACCTTCAGCCAACGGGTCGAGAGCTTAGACACCAAAGCCGTATCTGAAAATGCCGAAGCCCGGTATTTGGAGAAGCTGAACGGCGACTGGAAAATTGTGAGTGTGGCGGTGGTGCCTAAACCGGCGAAGTGAGCCCGGGTACTACGCGCCGGGTTCAAAGAAATTAGCAAAGCCTTTGGCCCGGATTGCATCTTTCAAAACGGTATCGCGTGTCCAGAGGGGCGCGTTCAATTCGAGCGATAAGGCCACAAACGGAATGTCTTTCAGGTCAACGTCTTTGCAAAGGTGGTAAGCCTGAAACTATGGATTCGATCACTGGTTTGACGGACCATAATTCGTGATTCGCTCCATGATTTCCGATTCGTTGGCGGCTCACCAACTGGCTTTTATCTCTTCGCTTAGTGCCAGCAGGTCGGTTTCATCGGTACTACCCGTTTCAGTGATTTGTTCGGCTAATGCTTCGGTTCGGAGTCGCTCAAAAAAGCCCGAAAGGTGGGTTTTCCCATTAGGCTTCGGTCAATGCTGATGAGGTATTTCTGGTCGGTGGTGTCAATCGTTATCGCATTCATAGTCAGTTCAATCACAATGCATCTTAACAAATCTAATCAATTTCCAATAAACCAACCCCCAATTTCCCAATGACAACTGCCCAAATGCCCCAATTCGCCGTGGCTTACACCGCGCCCGGCCAGAACGCCAACAACGCCCCCACGCTCAACGTGCTGGGGATGCAGACGGGCATAAAACTCACCCACTCCTAGACCTACGGCCAGTTTTCGTGCATGGAGCAGTACCTGACTCCCCGCCAGATGGGGCCACCGCCCCACATACATTACGAACTCGACGAGATCATGTATGTGCTTGAAGGAACCATTTCCCTGTTAGAAGGTGCTGAAACCCGCGAAGTTTCGGCAGGCGGCTATCATTTCCGGCCCCATGGCGTGGTACATACCTTCTGGAATAGCCACGATGCCCCGGCGAAGTTCATTGATATGTACCCCAGTACCCAGGATTTTGTGCACTACCTGGAAGAACTGGCTGACCTCGGCGGGGCCATTCATGCCGAAGGCGGCAACCCGTTTGCACCCGAAAACATGGCCCGCTTCAAGGCCCTATATGCCCGTTACAACCACGAGGTTTTCTACGAGCAAATGCCCGAACATATGGCCAAATACGGCCCGAAGGGACAGTGAATCGGTTTTTGTTATGCTGACGATAGGAAGCTTCTCTTGCAAATAGAACAGAAATTGCTTTGCAAGAGACGCTTCCTATCGTCAACATGACAACAGTCAGGCAAATAAATCGTCTATAATAAATTGAAAATCAGACAAAACGGGGGCGGCAGTAATGGTCTGCTGCCCCTTGAAAACGGTCGAATCGTCGGGCGAGGTATAGGCGTAGATTTTCTGGCGTTTTGGCACGACGTACCAAACCAACTGCGCCCCACCGTCGAAATAGTCTTGAATCTTGTCTAAAACGTCTTCGTGTTTTTCAGAATCAGACAGAATCTCGATGGCAAAGAGCGTGTTTACGCGCTCGCCCCGGCGAATGGCCTGGCGTTGATCGGCAGTGAAATACGTCAAGTCGGGGATACGCTTGCGAACACCGTCAACGTAAGAATCGGCTTCGGGCATGAGCAAATGCCGTTGGCGAGCCGCTGTGGTGGTAAAGAATTGGCCTTGCAAAAAAGCAGCAATTTCTAATTCGTTCTGTTTCATGGATTTAGGAATGATGCGCCCCCGGACAAACTCAAAATTGCCGTCGTTGCCGGGTTGCTGCTGCCAGGCTTCAAACTCGTCAACGGTGGTGAGGTGGGTAGGCAGGGCGAGGTCGGGTGTTGCGGCTGCTATCATGGCGATTAGTGGCTGAGTTGATTAATCAAAAATACAAAAACTAATGAGCAAACATACTTAAACCCTTTTGGTTCTTGAAGGATTTATACGGAAGCTACCCTAATTCGAGTAAAACTCTTCGATTAAGGTTCTCGAAATTATGAAACCCAAAAGAACGACGGATGATCCCTCTGATAGCATTATTGAGCCCTTCAACTAAACCATTTGAAAGGCGATCTTGAAAAAAATTCAGAACTTTATCCTTCCAATTGATGAGTATTTTAAGAAATACTTGCATCGGTTTATTATCAATTTTACCGGCGTTTTCTTGCCATAAATCAATAGCTATTCTTGCTTCGTCAATTGTCTGATCGGTATCAAAAATTTATTTCAGGTCTTTTCTCAGTTGATACACTTGTGAGAGTTCCTCACTAAGAGTAAAGGCTTTTTGCAGTAGGGTTTTTTCCTTTGGGGATAGATTTTTCGGACTTTTTAAAATTGCCCACCGCAAATGCTTGAACGTCTCTTCGTCTGGAAACTCTTTTCTAAGACATGAACGGGTGGCGTTCAATGCCTTATTGAGATGGATAAAAAAATGATAACGGTCTATTACCGTAACCGCATTTGAAAAAATATCTCCGGCTAACGTAGTGTGCCCATCCCACATGTCACTACTAACGACCGCACGGGCGGCCCCGCTCTATTTGGTTACATAAGGTTTGCCCTTTTTCCTTAAAATATATGATTAAATCTGCTTTTTGGCGTGATTCTAAGAAATCAAGAATGATACCCCGTTCTAAATCAACTAAACAACACGCATAGTTCTTTTTACCTTTACGAATGGAAATTTCATCTATTCCCAGCCAACGAACATGTTGCCAAACATCACGAGTTGATAATTGCTTTTCACCATAACGCTTATGAATTTCGTTAACGGTGGCTCAACAAATATCTTCCTTAATGCTGACTTGATTAGTGCAAATATCTTCAATAAAAAAATAAATATATTTCTCATAACGAATAGTCATCGTTTTAGAAGGCTCAACAAAATCAAAACGTTCATTAAAATATCGCTTACAGTCTTTGCAACAAAACTGACGAGCTTTTAAATGTAATGACACTTTACGCCCTAACAAAGCCATGTCTCTAAGGATTCGCTCTTGATACATTGTTACATCGCTTGTGGCTTTCATACACACAGGGTAATAACCAAAACTTAAAATAGATTCACAATAAATATGAGCTTCTTTATCAGAAATTGAATAATCGGTGACCCGTAAGCTGGGAAGGTTTAAAAGTAAGTCCATAGCTATTTCCATGATGCAAAATTAACAATTCCGTACAAATCATTGAAGAACCTACATTTATTATTGGCGGGCCGCAGTATGAAATCCCTATCGCTACGGCATCAGCGCAGAGCAACACGGTTCATTCCGTACTGATTTTTCTCTTTGCGATTCCGATACTGGTAATGACAGGCCATGTCTACAAAGGCCCCGGCAGTTTACAGGTGCCGTTTGGCGGGGGCTTGTTGTATTGTCTGGTGTTTTTGCTGGCGGTGGTTGGCTTGTCGTCCCTCACCTATCGGTTTGTGGAAGTTCCGGCCCGGAACGCGTTGAACGCCCGGTTCAAGCATCAGCGCGTAGTGAATGCGGTTGATACAGTCTTTATCTCTGGTTAGCGATGGCTTTGATCACTTAGCAGACACCGCGTGACACGCCAGTCGGACACTACGCAAACCGTGAAAAAGCGGATAGTTAGCTGATCGTCAGCAACAATAGATCAAGGTTGGGTAAATTTCCAGAACCTTTATCTGCCGTCAGTAATGGCAATCCTGAATAGTAAGAAGTGGCAGCCACTAAGGCATCGGGTAGTTTGACTTTGTGGTTTTGCTTGAGCGCAATGGCTTGAGACTTGATAGCGGGGTGCAAATCAATGATAAAGCAGGTATCGAGTAAGTCCTGGATTACTTGTTTTTCTGGTTCGGTAATACCTTTTCTGCCCAATAATTCAATTTCTGTAACCAACGATATGGCAAACGAAAAGTCGGCAAATAGTTCAGCTTCAGGGCGGCCTTCGAGCAGGTAGATCAAGAAATTAGTATCGGCCAGAAAATTAATCCCGTTCATTACGCGCTTCGTTTTGGTAAGCCAAACCGTCGAGTCCGCGTTTAAGCTTGCCAACAAACTGACGTAGGGTGTGCTTTTGGGGTACCCTTTTAAGCATCGCTTTCAATGCTTCCTGCTTTGTATCTTTATTGATTTCGATAATCATTGTCTCTGTTTTTCTGAATCAAATTTAGCCAACATCAACGGGTGCAATTCAAATTGTCGCATGATAAAATCATCATCAATAATTGGTAGCTATCAATCAGTCAGTTAGCTTGCGGGGTCGGTCCCGTTACAGGCCTGACAAGGCATGTTCTGAGAAGCTATGGCCCTATCTTGAGAATAT
>JBBRUV010000282.1:0-6583 GCA_038247465.1 Cytophagales bacterium | reverse complement strand
TGAACGTGTTGCCGCACATTGACGTGTTTCTCGACAACGGCTACACCAAAGAGGAAATGAAAATGGTGAACGAGACCAAAAAAATCATGGGCGATGACAGCATTCGGGTTACAGCCACAACGGTCAGGATTCCCACCATTGGCGGCCACTCCGAAGCGGTGAACATCGAATTTGAGCATGATTTTGAGCTTGCCGACGTGATGGAACTCCTCCGCAACGCCGAGGGCGTGATTGTGCAGGACGACCCGGCCAACAAAATTTATCCGATGCCGCTCACCGCGCATGGCCGCGACGAAGTGTTTGTGGGCCGCGTCCGACGCGACGAAAGCCAGCCCAAGACGCTGAATCTGTGGGTGGTGGCCGATAATCTCCGCAAAGGAGCTGCCACCAACGCCGTTCAGATTGCCGAATACCTGCTGAAAAACGGTCTGGTTAGTGCCTGAATCGTGCCACTCACACAACAAGACGTACCAATTACACAAAGTCCCGCCCGGCGTTCTCGTTGGGCGGGACTTTTTTTGTAGCTTTCGGGCCTGTTGAACCCTCATCCACAACGTCCTGCAAAGCCATGCGTGTCTGTGTCGTTATTTCGCTTCTGTTCGTTTCGCTATCCGGCTCACTGTTCGGACAGGAAGCCGTTTATTTAGCCAACGGGAACCGGGCTACGGGTCGGTTGACGGGCCTGACCGACGAAAAAATTCTCATCAGTGTTATTCGCAACGGACAACCTAAGGTATATCCCATGCGTCGGGAGAATGTGTTGATGGCCGTTTCTGCGTCGGGGCGGTATATGCTCATCTCTGACCTCAGTCCCGATCCGCTGGTGGCGCGGCAGCAAATTGCTGATTTTCAGAAGGGATTAGCCAAAAAACCGGGTTATGATGTGATCCTGAAAATTAGCCCGGCCAAGGCCCTGCCCGGTCTTATCGGTTACGAAAGCGACGATATTATCAATTTCCGGCAACCTAACGGCTCGGCGGCAACCATCAACCGGCGCGAAGTAGCGGCTGTTTTTTATCGCGATGGTCGGCACACGCTGTTGCTGCCCGCCGTGCAGGTAACTGCGGCTCTAAACAGTGCGCGGGCTGAGATGAAACGCTGGCAGGGCGCGGTGGCTACCACCAAAGCCCTGGCCCCACCCGCAAAGAAGACAACTCCGCCGGGTAAAAAACCGGCTGACTCTGCCGTTGCCAAAGTAGGCCCCGAACCCACCAAACCAACGCCCACCGTTGCCAAGCCCGTGCTGACCGACGAGCAGTATAAGCAATATCGCAACAGTGCGCTGCAAAAAGTAGATCGGTTTGTGGCGTTTCTGAACGTGCTGGCAAACAAAGAAGCCGATGCTGAAGAAAAAGAAAAAGCCATTGACCAGGCGGCTGAATTGTTCCTGCCCGATGCGACAATCGAGGTAACGTCGGCCAACAAACCCGGTGTTAGAAAATATAAAGTCAAAGCTTACCTGATGCGGCTGAAAATGGTGCCATACGCATCGAGTACCATTGAGTGGAGTGAGATTGGCTATATTAAAGAACTCACCAAAGCCGCCGACGGAGCCTACTACGGCATCATCAGCGGGCAACAGACCTTCAACGGCTACGGTGGTAAGGACGGTGAAGAAATACTGTATAGCGATGTGACCCAGAAAAATGTGCAGGTTAAGTTAGACACCTACAAAAAGCCCGAAAACGGCAAAATGGTAGTAAACTGGGAAGTGCTGTTGGGAAATATTGGCTTAGTTGTGAAGTAATTAACTCAATCTGTTTGTAGTTTGTGGTTCGTAGTTTCTTACGCCCCGATAAACCACAAACCACGAACTATCTGTATATGAAACGAACGCTGTACTTATTTTTCTTCACGTTTTTCTCCCTATTATGCCTTGCCTCGCAGGCCCAGCCACAGCCGCCAACTGACCGCGACAGCGACGAAATTAAACGGCAGGCCAAACGGAAAATCGAGAAAGGGCTGAGTGATTTGCTTAACGCACTCACGTTTGACGACCTGACCGAAGCCGAACGACAGGGCATCAGTGCCGATAGCTACAAGGCCGGTGGCTCAAACCAACTTTTTTTCAATACCGACGTAATTGTAGAAGATGACCTGCTGCCGGTCAGGAAAACGGAGGGCGTATTTGACCTGAAAGTGGATAAGTACCTCGCTAACTTAGACCTGTTTTACGCCAAAAGCACCGGCCACACCATCGAGATTTCGGACGTTACGGTCTCGAGTCTGAAAAAGAGCGAGTACTACTATGTGAAGGTCTATTTTACGTCGCTTTTTAAGGGTAGCCACAAACAGAACCCCGGTGTTGCCTACAAACCTGTGAAACGGATGGCCGAGGTGCGGGCCGAGCAGAAAGGCAAAAAATGGATCACGTTTATTTCGCTGCTGGCCTTTGCCAAACCCGACGATGCCGCCACCGGAACCCTCAACGACGTAACGCTGGCCTCGGCAGCTCCGGTAGTCTTGATAACAACCGACAGCACCGGGCAGGTGGCACAAATTGACCCGGAAATAGAGGCTAAACGGCTGCGCGATGCCGAACAGGCAAAACGCGAAGAAGCCCAGCGGCAACGTGAAATTGAGCAGGAACAAAAAGACCTGAGAGCGTATGACAACCTGATGGCAGAAGGAAATCAGGCGTTTAAAGACAAAGATTACGATGCCGCGCTGGAGGTTTTTACGGAAGCCGGTAAAAATAAATTCAGCGATATTATGCCGGGAACCATGATGCGCCGGGTAAAAAAAGCCGTTTCGCAAGCCCGCACCGCCGATGTTGAGGCTTTGCGCGACTACCGCGACCGGGCCGAAACCGCCCGTCGGCAACGGAATTATGCGTTAGCTATTGAGTACTACCAAAAACTACGAGCCAAGAAACCTGACTCAACGGCCCTCGTTACCACTATTGCCGAACTCTCGCAGAAGGCCAGCACCCAGATGCAGTATGAAGAGCGGTTCACGGGCGGCCAATACAAAGAACTCGTTGCCGAATATGACAAGCTTATCAAGGCCGATCCCAATAACTCCGATTATTATCTGGCGCGGGGCCGGGCCTACACCAAACTCAATAACGTTGACCGCGCCCAGCGAGACCTGACCCGCGCCATTGAACTGGATTTTGCCAACCTCGGCGCACTCATCGCCCGCGCTGACCTGAACCGGCAGACGAATAATTTCGCCAAAGCAATGGCCGATTATTCGTCGTACATCGTGCTTGACCCCCGTAACCACGAGACCCTGGCACAACGGGCGCGGCTTCGGGTGCTGACAAACAGCCTTGCTACTGCCGACGACGATTTTACGAAAGCCATCGCCCTGAACCCTAAAGTGGCTGATTACTACGTGGAACGCGGTCTGATTCGGCACCGGGTCCGGCAGTTTGCCAGCGCCGTCGCTGATTTTAGCGAAGCTCTCAAACTTGATGAAAATCGGGGCGATGCCTATTTCTGGCGTGGAATGAGCAACGCGGCTCTCAACAAATATGACCAGACCGGGGCCGATTTCGGGCAGGTACGCCAACGCGCCGATGCCGCTGATTTGTATGCGGCCCGCATGGACTCGGTAACCAACAGCCTGTATGTATTGGGATTCACGGCCAACGACGAAAAACGCTACGAGCAGGCTCTGGAACCGCTCAGCAATGCCATCGCCGTTCGTGCCGAGTCGCCCAAAGCGTTGTATGAACGAGGCCGTGCCAATCTGAACCTCGGCGAATACGAAACGGCTATTGCTGATTTTATGAACGCGCTGAGTTTTGCGCCCGATGCCTACCAGACCTACGACCGCCGGGCCGAAGCCTATTGGGGATTGCGCCAATATGATCAGGCAGCCGCCGATTATCAGAAATCAGTGTCGCTTAACCCTGAAAATTACCCCGCCATGCTCGGCGAAGGCACTGCCCGCTATTTGCTGGGGCAATTTAATGAAGCGATGGGCCCGTTTAACGTCATAAAAACGGCCCGCAGCAAAGCCGAGAAAGCCAACTTTGGCCCAACCCAGTTCCGCGATATGTACCACCTGCTGGGCCGGTGCGAAGCCGCTACCGGGCAGTACGAGAAAGCCGTTGAGGATTATTCTGCCGCTCTGAAACTCGATGAATCGTTCGCTGCGGGGTATTTCGACCGAGCCGTAGCGTTGGATACGCTCAAAAACTTAGCCCGCGCTTTAGACGATTATCAGCAGGCCGTGAACCGTGAACCCCGCAACCCAACCTGGGCCTACGCCAGAGGATATGCACTGGAACGCAAGGGCGACTGGGCAGGCACGGTCTCGGCGTTTACTGATGTGCTCGCTGCTGACTCTACGCAGACGCTGAAAAAACAAACGCTGCTACACCGGGGCATGGCCTACTTAGCCTCCGGTCAGGCCGACAAAGCCCTCGCCGACCTGGAAACCCCGGCTCTGCAACAAGACGTAAAGCTTTGCGGGCCAACGTGTTGGTACAGTACCGGGCTGGCTCACCTCTACGGTGGTCAACCCGACGATGCCCGGCTTTATTTTGACCGTTGTTTAGAAAGCGACCCCGGCACTGCCGCCCGCGCTACATACGCTATTGCCTGCTCCTATTTGCAGAAAGACAGCAAGGCCGAAGCCCTGACGTGGTTTGATAAAGCCTTTAAAACCAATGAGTTTACCCGAAAATACGTACAGAACGATAACCTGCTAACCGTAGTAAACAGTGGCTTTCGGAAAGACGCGGATTTCAGCAAATTGGTGAAGGCGACTTTAAAGTAGCTGTCAGCGTTGCAGCACCACGCGCCCGGTTGTTTTGCCGGTGGCGGTTTCGAGTTGCATCAGATACAGGCCCGGTGGCAGGGCCGACAAATCCTGCACCACATCATACCGGCCCGGTTGCTGGTTTTGCAGATTGAACCCCGTCATTACTTCACGGCCCTGCAAATCAAGCACGTTGAGTTTGGCAATGCCCGTTTGTCGCACCTGATACTGGCACCGCACAAGTCCCGTGCTTGGGTTGGGCGACACCACTAAATCTGCCGGTTCATCGGTAGCGGCAGTGAGGGCGGGCGTAACCGGCCCCGGTTAGGTCATTGCCGATTCATCGACGCCCTGCCGCGCCCCGTTGCAGGCCTGAATCCGGGCGGTGAAACTCGCCCCGCGATCTACCGAAAAACCATCTAACAACCGAATAACCCCACCGGCCCGGAACTCAAAATCGGCTCCGTCATAAATGCGGAGCCGACGCTCTTCGACACCAAACGGATTTTGTTGGGTAGCCGCGAACCGAACAGCCGTATTGTTAGCCCCGGTGTAATCAACATAACCTGATATGTTGGCGTTGCCATCAGAGTCAACCCGTCCGGCTTCGATGTTATTCTGGGCCGAGATAATAATCAGACCGTTTGGCTGGTACTGACGGGCCGGGTAATAATCACCACTGAGCCGAAGCGGATTATCGGGGTAGCAGCCAATGTCCCGCCCGTCAATGCCGAATAAATTAGCCCCACTATTATAATTGGGGTTGAGAGCCTCGCGCATATTCCGGGTGGCGTAGGCATTCCTGAATTTACCGGCGGTTATCAGGCCAATGTTTACACAATTGCCGTTTACAGGCTCCAGCAAATCTGCACTCAGAACGCCAAAAACACGGCCCGAACTGGCAAACCACGGCGAACCGGATGTGCCACCCCGAATAGCTCCTCTGGTGAGTGCCGGAATTTCATACTGCGGTACGTCCACAAAATCACAGATAACCTCCGTAACCGACTTGCCCCCGAACAGCCGGATAATGGCATCGAAAACTTTGGTAACAGTGCGGCAATAAGACGCAACCACGTTGTCTGTTTTGCCGATGTAAAGCGTCTCGGCATATTTCTTGGCATCACCCGCCGGATGATGAAACATCCGCATGGGAGCGTTCAGGATACCACCAACGCCCAATAGCGCATCGGATTTCCAGCCCGCATAATGCACGTTGAAATGGGGCGGAATAGGCTGGTTAATTTCCAGCAAAGCCATATCAATACCCGGAACAAGTGGTCCCAACCGCAATACGGTTGAGACATAAACCAGACTTACAGAACTTTCAAGACCATAACGGAGATCAGGATAAGTTTCTCCACGATTGCCCTGAATAAGGGGTAACCCTAATGGAACCGAATTATTACTACCGTCAGGACTTTGAAAGTTGAAGAAGAACTGGAAGTTATCCAGGTTCACCAACGCTCCCTCACCAAATCTGCCACCGTATATGCAATGACGGGCGGTCAGGAAAAACTGTTTTAGTCTACCATTTACTTGCTGGTTGAGCAAGCAGCCTGTACAGGCGGCTCCGGCATTGGGGGCTGTTCGGTATTTGAATACCGCCCGTTTTTGCGCGTCAAGTGCCGTAAACCGAGAATCATATACACCGGGGCTACAGTTAAAGTCATTGCCAAAACCGATTTGAGCCTTGCCATCCAAACAAATCAGCAACAGAGTTAGAAAGAAGAATTGAAAACTCGGCAAAAGTGTAAAATTCTGATAATGAACGAGTTAATTTCTTTCACCCGTAGAATAGTTGGCATACTGTATCTTTGCCAGCATGATGCAACAACTTGACACATACATAGCCCCGCTTTTATCAACC
>JBBRUV010000281.1:0-6622 GCA_038247465.1 Cytophagales bacterium | reverse complement strand
CATCACAGGGTACATACCAAAGAAGGAGCCGAAGCCTTTGGCTTTTTGTATGCGCCGAAGAAATATGACCGATCAGTAAAATGAGTTTGTGGTTTGTGGTTCGCCGTTCACTGTCAACCACAAACCACAAACTACAAACTACAAACTTTTTTAATGAACCGCATCACCAGCTTGTCCCGTCTGCGTACAGAAACATTCGATATCTGCGTGATTGGGGGCGGGGCCACCGGCGCGGGCTGTGCGCTTGATGCAGCCTCGCGGGGGCTGCGAACGGCCCTCATTGAGCAAGACGATTTTGGCGCGGCAACGTCCAGCACATCCACTAAATTGATTCATGGTGGGGTGCGTTATTTAGAGCAAGCCTTCAAAAACTTCGATCCGAAGCAACTTGGTCTGGTGAAAAAAGCCCTGCACGAGCGCAAAACGCTGTTGCAGATTGCTCCGCATCTGGCCCACCCGCTGGCCTTGCTTACGCCCTGCGAAACCTGGATTGATGGTGCGTATTTTAGCATTGGCCTAAAACTATACGATCTCTTGGCCGGTAGCCGCCAATTGCAACCCAGCCGGTGGCTTTCGAAAAACGAAGCTCTAACGTGGTTTCCAGCCTTTAACAAAAAGCAACTTCACAGCGCGGTGCTGTATTACGACGGGCAGTTCGACGATGTTCGGCTGAATCTAGCCCTGGCCCAAACCGCCAGTGAGCAGGGAGCCGCCGTGGCCAATCACCTGAAAGCCACGCACTTTCAACATGATGAAACGGGCCGATTAGTCAGCGTAACGGTCGAAGATAAGTTATCGGGAAAGTCGTTCAACATTCACGCCACCGTATTTGTGAACGCCACCGGAACCCGTGCTGATGCGTTGCGGCAGGATGCCAACGACACTCAGGGAGTCAGGATGCGGGCCAGCAAAGGCTCGCACGTGATTATGCGGGCCGGGGCGGTTGGCAAAACATCGGCGGCTTTGCTGGTGCCAAAAACCGCCGATGGCCGGGTATTGTTCGCCATTCCCTGGCGCGGCCATTATCTGATTGGCACCACCGACACCGAAGCCGACCCGACCGAAGTGCCGTATCTGCTGCCCGACGAAGCGGAGTATCTGGTCGAACACGTAAGTCATTATCTAACCAAACCGCTGGAGATGAGCGACGTAACCGGCGGTTTTGCCGGTCTTCGCCCACTGTTGCAGGCAGACCCAAATGCAGACACCAAGAGTTTAGTACGGGATCATGAGGTAGAAATTGACCCGCAATCGGGCTTGGTGAGCATCATGGGCGGGAAATGGACAACCTACCGGCTCATGGCGCAGGACACCATCAACGCCTGTTGTGAACGATTGAATCGTCGAGCCAACGCCGTTACTGAAACCTTGCCGCTATCGGGAGGAGAAGGCTACAATGAACAGTTTATGACCCGTTTCGCGCAGGAAAACCCGGCTCTGCCCGCTGATATTGCCGAACACTTGACAAACAGCTATGGCGTTCGGGCCGAGAATGTAGCCAGTCTTGTGAATGATGAACCTGCACTGGCCGAACGACTGACCGTTCATCACCCGTTTATCGGGGCCGAGGTAGTATATGCCGTGCGTGAAGAAATGGCCCAAACCCTGCCTGATGTGCTGATGCGACGGATTCGGCTGGGCGTGGTTGACTGGGCGGCTGCGCTTGACGTTTTGCCCGCTGTGGCCCAACTAATGGCCCGCGAATTGGGCTGGTTGGCGACCGATACCGATGACCGCGAAACGGCTTTTCGCCAAAAAATGGAACGGATGATGGAACAGGCGGGAATGAGTATGGGAGTCACAAAACTGTAGTATTGCACTGTTGTAGACTTGTGCAGATTCTGGATTACCAACTCAGAAACTCTACAACAGTGCAACGCTACAACTCAGTATTCGTCCTCGTTGAACAAAAAGTCGTCCCGTGTGGGATAATCCGGCCACACTTCCTCGATACTTTCGTAGGGTTGACCATCATCTTCCAGTTCCTGAAGATTCTCAATTACTTCGAGTGGTGCGCCAGAGCGGATCGAATAGTCAATCAGTTCGTCTTTGGTGGCGGGCCAGGGGGCATCTTCAAGATACGATGCCAGTTCCAATGTCCAGTACATAGTGTTAGAAACGTGATTTTAACGGTCATTTTTGATAAGGGTGCAAAAGTAGAAAAATTTACATAGCCAAAAGGGATTCTGGAAAATTCTTCGCACCAATCACACGCACCCCATCAATCGGCATTAACGCAGTGGTTCGTTATTTGTTTCGTGAAATCCTTATTATTCCTGATAGCAGCTAAGTATCAATCGGTTATAAGCAATAAAATTGACTGAATACAGGTAAATGTTGTGTTTTTCAGCCCTGCTGCGTTATTTCCCCCTTTGTTTCGCCTGACCCCGCCCGATGCTCATTGACGTTTGTTGCTTTTCTCTCCGGTCTGCGCTCACGGCTCAACGCGCCGGTGCCGACCGCGTTGAACTCTGCGGTGGCCTGGCCGAAGGCGGCACAACACCCAGTGCGGGCCTAATTAAACTCGTTCGGCAGCACCTCACGATTCCATTCACGGTGATGATTCGGCCACGCGGGGGCGATTTTTTGTATGCCGACACCGAGTTAGCCGTGATGCGGGCCGATATCGAAACTGCCAAAACGCTCGGTGCTGACGGCATTGTGTTGGGTGCGCTGAACGCCGATGGTACCGTTGACGAAATCACTACCCGCGCCCTTGTTGATTTTGCCCGTCCCCTGCCCGTTACGTTTCATCGTGCTTTTGACCTTACTCTAACCTCACACGAAGCCCTCGAAGCCGTTATCCGAACGGGGTGCGCCTGGTTGCTTACGTCGGGCCAACAACCCACTGCCGAAGCGGGCCTGCTGGTGCTGCGCGACTTGGTTGGGCAAGCCAATGGGCGCATCGAAATCATGGCCGGAGCGGGAATCACGCCTGCCAATGCCGCGCTTTTTGCCGAAGCGGGTCTGCCCGCTATTCATCTCACGGGTAAACACGTGTTTGATAGTCCGATGATATTTCGGCGAAGTGAACTCGGTATGGGGTCTGCCGCGCCCGGAGAATATGAGCGTATTGAGGCTGATGAAGAAACGCTTCGGGCTGTAATTTTGCAACACCGGGCTAAAAGCCCGGCGCAAAGGATTTAATTAAACTAATTTATTGCACCGGGCCTTTAGCCCGGTGTTTCCTAAACTCCTTACCTAAAATGCACATTACCCTCGGCTTTGTTGATTACCTGATTATCGGGATTTATTTCACGTTTGTACTCGGCATCGGTTTTCTAATCAAGAAAACGGTGAAAAGCTCAAACGATTTTTTGATGAGCAACCGCACCATTCCGCTCTGGATCACGTCGTTAGCCTTCGTCTCGGCTAATCTCGGCGCGCAGGAACTGATTGGTATGGGCGCATCGGGAGCCAAATATGGTATCATGACGAGCCATTTCTACTGGGTTGGGGCAATACCGGCAATGGTGTTTCTGGGTGTGTTTATGATGCCATTTTACTACGGCTCCCGCGCCCGCTCCGTGCCGGAGTACTTAGCCCTGCGCTTCGACGAAAAAACGCGCGGTCTGAACGCCATTACCTTTGCCGTAATGACCATTTTTTCGTCTGGTATTTCGCTGTATGCGCTGGCTCTGCTGCTCAAATCTATTCTCGGCTGGGATTTTAACGCTTCGATTTTTTTGGCTGCCGCTATTGTGATGGTTTATACGCTGCTCGGCGGTTTGACCAGTGCGGTCTACAACGAAGTACTGCAGTTTTTCCTAATCGTGCTGGGCATTGCGCCCGTTGTGGTTATTGCGCTCAACAATATTGGCGGCTGGGAGGGCGTAGTGCAGAATCTGCCCGCCAACATGACGTCAACCTGGAAATTTATGGGCGACGAGTCGCAAAATTCCATGCACGTCAACCTGCTGAGTATGTTGTTTGGACTGGGATTTGTGTTGTCGTTTGGCTACTGGTGCACCGATTTCTTAGTGGTGCAACGCGCCATGATTGCCCGCAACCTATCTGAAGCGCAGCGCACGCCGTTGATTGCAGCTTTTCCCAAGATGTTTATTCCGTTTGTGGTGATTTTGCCAGGCGTAATTGCGATGGCACTACAAAACGCGGGCGGTGGTTACGCAATCCCGATGAAAGCCGACGGCTCCTCGCCCGATTTTGATCTCGTAATTCCTTCGTTATTAGCCACGTATTACCCGAACGGCTTGCTTGGCGTAGGGCTTACGGCATTGATTGCGTCGTTTATGTCGGGCATGGCGGGCAACGTAACGGCGTTTAACACGGTCTGGACGTTTGATATTTATCAGGCATACATCAACAAAAACGCCACCGATGAGCATTATCTGAACGTGGGTAAAAGCGCGACGATTTTCGGGATTATTGCTTCGATTGGGGCGGCTTATCTGGCAACGGCGTTTAACAACATCATGGATTTTTTGCAGCTGGTGTTTGGCTTTGTCAACGCACCATTGTTTGCCACGTTTGCCCTCGGTATGTTCTGGAAACGCGCAACGGCCAATGGCGCGTTTTGGGGCCTGCTGCTTGGCACAACGGCTGCAGCACTCACGCATGGCCTGACTATTGCCGAAGGAAAAGGAGCTTGGATTGCCAATCTGTACACGTTCGGGTCTTCGATGAGCCAGAATTTTATCATCGCCAGTATCGCCTGGACGGTGTGTTTTGTGGCAACTTACGTGATTAGTTTGTTCACCGAGCGCAAACCCGAAGCCGACCTCGTGGGCTTGGTATATAGCCTGACCCCTCGCCCGACAACGGTGTATAAGCGCATCCTCGAAAACCCGATGTTCTTAGCCGCCATCGTAATTGCGCTGACGTTGATTTTGAACCTCGTTTTCCTTTGATGGGTTGATAAGACATCATCTGATCTTTAACCAGTGGCTTATTTCCAGGACATAACACGCGGTATCCGCAGCACCGTGAAGGGCCTTAGCCTGACACTGGGCCACCTGCGCCACGCCACCAAACGGCGCAAACCCACCGGCATCGCCAGCGACAATTACTTCGATCTGCAAAACGGCCTTGTTACGTTGCAGTACCCGCACGAACAACTGCCCGTACCAGACAATGGCCGCTACCGGCTGCACAATGAGATGGACGATTGCATTGTGTGTGACAAGTGCGCCAAAGTATGCCCCGTTGATTGCATTACCATCGAACCCATCAAGGCCACCGGCGAAGTGGGCCGCGCGTCGGATGGCTCACCAATTCGGTTGTATGCCGCCACCTTTGACATTGACATGGCGAAGTGCTGCTACTGCGGTCTGTGCACGGTGGTTTGCCCGACGGAGTGCCTGACGATGGAAAAAACTTTCGATTTCAGCACCCTCAACCTGGCCGACTTAACATATAATTTTGCTAACCTTACGCCCGAACAGGCCGACGAAAAACGAGCGTTGTATGAGCAGTTTGTGCAGGAGAAAGAAGCCCAGAAAGCAGCCGCCAAAACGGTAGCCGTGCCACCGCCAGCCGAAACTCCGGCAGCAACGGCCCCCGCCAAACCCCGGCCCGTATTTCGGCCAATGCAGAAGCCTGTTTCGGCTACGCCCGTGCCTGTCTCAGAATCGTTGCCCGCCGTTTCTGAACCGTTGCCAGCTGAAGCATTGCCAGTACCGCCGAAGCCCAAACCGGCGTTTTGGCCTACGATGCGGCCCGCGCCAAAACCCGCCGAACCGTCCGCAGACGGACCAATGGAGCCGCTATTAGACCCGCCAACCGCATGATAACCGCCGTTTTCTGGGCCTTTGCTGCTCTTGCGCTGGGAGGGGCATTGGCCGTTCTGCTGACTCGAAACGTGCTGTATGCCGCCTTTTTTCTGTTGCTGACGCTCTTGGGTGTGGCCGGGCTGTTTGTGCTGGCCGGGGCCGATTTTCTGGCCGTTGCCCAGATTATGATTTACGTTGGCGGGGTATTGGTATTGATTATTTTCGGCGTGATGCTCATTACGCGGCCTGTGCCGGGCGTGGTGTCGGTGCCGGCAACGCCCAACCGATTGCTCACTGGTCACCGCAATCCGTGGATTGCCGGCAGCCTGGCCGGAGCCTTGTTTGTTGCGTTTATGCTCGTGATTGTCCGGGCTAACTTTGCCTTACTCAACCGCCCCGTTAAGCCCTGGCCCACCACGATTGATACCATCGGCAAGCAACTGATGACTGAATATATTGTGCCGTTTGAGGTAATCAGCATTTTGTTGCTGGCGGCTCTGGTTGGTGCGGCCTACTTAGCAATGCCAAAAAAATAGTGGCAAGTGGTCAGTGGATAGTCCTGCCGGGCGAAGCACCAACCACCAACCACTAACTACTTATATGACTACACTTCCCTTTCTGTTTGTTGCCGCCGGTCTGTTTGCCATTGGCCTGGCGGTGGTGCTGCTCAAACGCCACGTGGTGGTGGTGCTGATGGGTATCGAATTGATGCTCAACGCCGTGAATCTCAACTTGGTAGCCTTTAGTCAGCACGACCCGGATCGGTTGCAGGGACAGATGATGGCCTTGTTTGTGATGGTGGTGGCGGCTGCCGAATCTGCCGTTGCCCTGGCGATTGTGCTGCAGGTGTATCGGCATTTTCATACCGCCGAGTTAGACGACCTGAACGAATT
>JBBRUV010000280.1:0-6635 GCA_038247465.1 Cytophagales bacterium | reverse complement strand
CAATGGCCGCAACGTAATTGCCCGTCGCCGGGCCAAGGGCCGGTGGAAACTGACTGTTTCTGACGAGAAAAAAGGCGAGCGATTTAAAATGTAGTGGCTGGTGATTGAGGGTCAGCCCCGCACTAAGTACTGACCACCATGTTTACACTCCCGAAAGCCGAACGACTTTCCAGCAAAAAAGTCATTGGCCGATTGTTTAAACGAGGTAGTACGGAGGTCGCTTCGTACTACCTTTTTCCGTTTCGGGTAATGGCAATTACCGAAACCGCGCCTGACGATGCCGCCGAAATAGCCGCCGAACCCGTTTCCCCTACCCTGCCGACCATTCTGATTTCTGTTTCCAAGAAAAGTTTTAAACGTGCCGTTGACCGCAACCGTATCCGTCGGCGCGTCCGCGAAGCCTACCGGCTCAATAAAAGCCTGATTTTCAGCAAGTCCATTCGTCCCTTACCCGCTTACATCGCTTTTCTTTATACCGCTAAAACCATTCTATCGTTTGAAGAGATAGAAAAAGGCACGAAATTGGCGTTAATGAAAATGATAAAATCGCTATGAAAAATAACGTCATCAAAAGCATCATAGGCACCCTCGTTGTGGCGAGCATTGGCCTGGTTTCGTTTAAAAACGACGACCGTTTTTTTGAAATCGCCCGGAACCTCGACATCTACGCCACGATGTTTAAGGAGCTCAACACCTATTACGTGGACGAGCTGAACCCCAACCGGATGGTTAAAACCAGCATTGATGCCATGCTGAAACAGCTTGACCCGTACACGAATTTCTTCGCCGAAGACGAAATCGAAGATTACCGCACCATGACAACGGGCCGCTATAATGGCATTGGCGCAGTGGTTGGGCCACGACAGGGCAAGACCACCGTCCTGATGATTTATGAAGGCACCCCCGCCGAAAAATCAGGCCTGCAGGTGGGCGACGAAATCCTGAAAATTGACGGTGTTGCCATTGACAGCAAACGAAATGCCAACGGACAAGACGAAACCGGCAAACTCCTGAAGGGGCAAAACGGCACCGCTGCCAAACTCACCATTCGGCGGTATGGCAGCGATAAACTGCTCGATATCAGCGTGATGCGCGACGTGGTGAAGATGACTAATGTTCCCTTTCACGGCATGATTAACGACGAAGTTGGCTACGTTGACCTGAAAGATTTTACGGCCACTGCCGCCCGCGAGGTGCGCGGAGCCGTGCTGGAACTGAAGGGGAAGGGCATGAAAAAGCTGATTCTCGACGTGCGCGAAAACCCCGGCGGTTTGCTGAATATGGCGATTGACATCTCAAATTTATTTATTCCACAGGGGTCAGAAGTGGTTTCTACGAAAGGGAAAGTGCAGGAGTGGAACAAGTCATACACCGCCCTTGCTCCCCCGCTCGATCTGGAAATACCTATTATCGTGATCGGAAACAGCCGCTCTGCTTCTGCCGCTGAGATTGTGGCCGGTGTGATTCAGGACTATGACCGGGGCGTATTGATCGGGCAGCGCACATTTGGCAAAGGCCTCGTGCAAACCACCCGCGACCTGTCATTTAATACCAAGCTCAAAATTACGACAGCCAAATATTATACGCCAAGTGGCCGCTGTATTCAGGCCATTGATTATAGCCACCGCAACGCCGATGGCAGCGTGGGCCGCGTGCCGGATTCGCTCAAAACGGCCTACAAAACCAAAGCCGGGCGCGTGGTGTATGACGGCGGGGGCGTAACGCCCGACATCGCTATCGAAGCCCCGAACCCTGCCCCCATCACCCGCAGCCTGACCGACAAAGGGTTGATTTTTGATTATGCCGTGGTGTATCGGCAGACGCACCCGACCATCAAATCAGCCCGCGAGTTTAAATTTACTGACGCTGACTATCAGGACTTTGTGAAGTGGGTCGGCACTAAAGAATACGATTACATCACCCAGGTGGAGCGCGATCTGGGAACACTGGAAGCATCGGCCAAGAAAGAAAAGTACTTCGACCAAATTCAGGATCAGCTTAAAGCCCTGAAAGCTAAAGTTTCGCACAGCAAAGACACCGACCTATTGACGGTTAAAGCCGAACTGAAAGCCGACCTGGAGCAGGAAATTGTGGGGCATTATTACCTGCAAAAAGGCATGAAGGAAGCATCGTTTGGGGCCGATCCAGAACTGAAAGCCGCCCTGGAACTCTTCAAGGATATGCCGAAGTACCAAGCGATTCTGAAGAAATGACAGGTACTGAAACACCTCTTTTTGAGCAGGTAAAGAGCCTGATTGAGCAGTCGCGCCGAAGTGTAGCGGTCTCCGTCAATGCCGAACTGACACTACTGTATTGGCACGTTGGCAAAACAATCAGCCAGGATTTGTTAGATAACAAACGGGCTGAATATGGTCTTGGTGTAGTGACTGCATTGGCAACAGAATTAACCCTTCTTTTTGGCAAAGGGTGGGGAGCGCGGCACCTCCGGGGCTGTATACAAATGGCCGATACTTTTCCAGATATTTCAATTGTGCATACACTGTGTGCACAATTGAGTTGGAGTCATTTCAAATTGCTATTTCCCGTTAAAGAGTCATTGAAACGGGAGTTTTATAGCCAGCTAACCCGCACCCACCGATGGAGCGTTCGGGAGTTAGAAAAGCAAATTGACACGATGCTTTATGAGCGAACGGCCATCAGCCGCCAGCCCGACAACGTGATTGCCCAGGACCTTGTTGCGCTACAGCAAACCGAATTACTCAGCCCCGATTTGGTATTTAAAGACAGCTATGTGCTTGATTTTCTGGGGCTACGCGGTACCTACAACGAGACCACCCTGGAGCAGGCCATTGTGGGCCGTGTGCAGGAATTTATTCTGGAAATGGGCAGTGGTTTCGCTTTTCTGGAACGCCAGAAACGAATCTCGGTTGACGACACTGATTATTATTTAGACGTGTTGTTTTACCACCGGAAACTTCGCCGATTGGTTGCCATTGACCTGAAACTTGGCAAGTTTAAACCTGAACAAAAAGGCCAAATGGAACTCTATCTGCACTGGCTGAAACGGTACGAAATGCAGCCCGGCGAGTTACCACCCATTGGTTTGCTGCTTTGTAGCGAAGGGAACACCGAACATATTGAATTCCTGATGCTCGACCAGTCTGATATCCGGGTCGCGCAATATCTAACTGAGTTACCGCCGAAAGAGTGGTTTGTTGATAAACTGCACCGCGCCATTGCTATTGCCCGGCAGCAAACGCAGGACAAACCGGCTCCATGATTCTTTCCATTGACACCTCAACCACCGGCTGCTCGGTAGCCCTGCATCGGGGCTACGAGTTACTGGCCCGGTATGAACTGTTCACCGAGCGCACGTCGTCATCGCTGCTTACTACGCTGATTGACAACGTGGTGCAACATACGGGTCATCAACTCGCCGACCTCGATGCCGTTGCCGTTGCCAAAGGGCCGGGGTCATACACGGGCCTTCGGATTGCCGTTGCCACGGCAAAGGGCTTATGTTTCGCGCTTGAAAAACCGCTTTTGGCCGTAAATACCCTCAAAGCCATGAGCGAGCAGGTCCGTCAGTGGTCAGTGGTCGGTGGTCAGTGGTCAGTGCTTTGCCCCATGATTGATGCCCGGCGAATGGAAGTGTATTGCGCGGTATATAACGCGGGCGGTGTTGAGGAAATGCCTACAACGGCCAAAGTCATTGATGCAGAATCGTTTGCGGAAGAATTAGAGCGCGGAACAGTACTGTTTTTTGGCGATGGTGCGGCCAAATGCCAGCCTGTTCTGGGCCACCACCCCAACGCCCGCTTTCTCGAACCGCTCATTCACCCATCAGCCCGAACAGTGGGCCTGCTGGCCTACGCAGCTTTTCTGGAAAGCCGCTTTGAAGACGTAGCGACCTTTGAGCCGTTTTATCTGAAAGAGTTTATGAGTACGCAGAAGAAATAGTCGTTTGCGTTGCGAAATGACCAATAACTAATTTTCTTCTGGTACAAACGTCAGGTAACTCAGCGCATTTTCCTGAAACATCTCCTGCGCGATGGTCTGCATCGTGGTGGCTTCGATGGCTCGGATGCCGCTGAAAATTTCGGGCAGCGATTCTACCCGGCCAACGTCGAGAATACTCTTTGCCATCATCAGCATAAAACTCTGATTGCTTTCTTCGGCCATTGCCAACTGCCCGCATAGTTGCTCTTTGGTTTGATGCAACTGGTTGGTTGTGAGTGACTTGTTACGCAGGGCTTGCAGTTCTTTCAAAATCAGGGCGTGGCTGCGGTCTACTTTTTTGGGGTCAGTGCCGAAATAAATACCAAGAAAACCCGTGTCGAGAAAGGGTGTAAAACTGGCATCAATGGAATAGACGAGACCAAATTTTTCGCGCAGGTTCAGGTTCAGCCTTGAGTTCATGCCCTGCCCGCCGAGGAGGTTGACGAGCATAAAAAACGGCAATCGCTGCGGGTCATTCAGGGCGTAAGCAGGCCGTCCGAGGGCACATTGGGCCTGCGTGATGGGCCTTGCCACCACGTTGCGCTGCGGCACATACTCAGCGGGGGCCGTGCGCTGCCGGGCAGTGGTGCGGTGCGGAATATCGCGAAGGTATTTTTCGGCCACTTTTATCACACGCTTAAACGGATCGTTGCTAACGGAAGCAAAGACGATGCGCTCGGTGTCAAAATTATCGGCGATAAACTGCTGCAACTGATCGCGCGAGAACGCACCAACGGTATCGGGTGTGCCAAGAATGTTGGTGCCGAGGGAGTGGTTTTGAAACACAACGGCATCAAAATCATCCTGAATGGCATCTTCAGGCGAATCGTAATACATCGCCATTTCTTCGAGAATCACCCCGCGCTCACGCTCGATTTGCTTTTCGGGAAAGATAGAATGAAAGGCGATGTCGGCTAAAAGTTCGGCGGCTTTCTCGAAATGAGCGCCCAGAACCGAGGCATGAAAACACACCTTTTCTTTGGTGGTGTAGGCGTTAAGTTCGCCCCCGACGGTTTCTAAGCGGTTGATAATGTGAAATGACTTGCGCTTTTTTGTGCCTTTGAAAGCCATATGCTCCCAAAAGTGGGCCAGTCCCAACTGATCGGGCCGTTCGTCACGGCTGCCAATATCGAGCATGATGCCACAGTGGGCAATCTGCGTGTGCGGCATTTGTTTGTGAACGATGCGGATGCCGTTGGGCAGGGTAAAAACGTCGTAATCTTCCATGCTTGATTCCAACCCTTTTTGGTAATGTCGGGTCTTGGTGTTGCCCGCCCCCAATGTAGAACGGCGGGCAAGAGATAACCAAAAAATCGCCACAAAAATTTCTGTACCGCTATGCTCCGTGCTGTATCACTCCTGATTTCGCTACTGACCGTTTGTGGTCTGGCAACCCCCTCGCTGGCCCAGCGCACCGTCTGTGTGGGCGTAAGTGCAATCCCTGCTATTAACCGTACACTTGATGTTGACGTTGAAGTTGGTGATGGAAAAAATATTGAGTTTTTTGGGCAAGTGGGGCATATGCCTAACGTTCGATGCCAGGAGCCTGAACTCTACTATTATGACAATTATTACTGTGAAGTGATGAAATTGGCGGCATGAATCAACCTGCCCGTATTCTCGTTATCCAGACCGCATTCATTGGCGATGTGATTCTGGCAACGGCCCTGCTCGAAACCCTGCATCAAAATTTCCCCGCTGTTAAACTTGATTTTTTGGTCAGGCGCGGCAACGAATCGCTGCTCAATCACCATCCGTTTTTGAACGAGACGTTGATTTGGGACAAGAAAAACGGCAAATACAAAAGCCTGTGGCAGTTGCTCAAAACCATTCGCTCGCGCCGATACGATGTAGTGCTAAATCTCCAACGTTACGGCGCAACGGGCTTGCTGACGGCGTTTTCGGGCGCACACCAGACCATCGGCTTCGACAAAAACCCCTTCTCGCGGCTGTTTACGCATCGCGTTCCGCATAAGTTTGAGCCGGGCGTGCATGAGGTGGACAGAAACGCGGCATTACTATTCCCATTGCGTGGCCAAACCACGAACCACGAACTACGAACTACGAACCCAAGACCTAAACTCTATCCCTCTGCCGCCGACGTTGCCCGCGTGGGGCCGTACCAACTCGATCCCTACGTTTGCATGGCGCCCACGTCGGTTTGGTTCACGAAACAGTTTCCCGGCTCGCAATGGGCCGATTTGATGAACGCCCTACCTGATAATCAGACGGTTTATCTCCTCGGCGCACCCACTGACACAACCGCTTGTGAAGCCATCCGGCAACGAGCCACCGCCCCGAACCGTGTGGTGAATTTAGCCGGGAAATTAACCCTGCTCGAATCTGCCGCGCTCATGGCCGGGGCCGTGATGAACCACGTGAACGATTCGGCTCCGATGCACTTAGCCTCGGCCATGAACGCGCCAACAACCGCCGTTTTCTGCTCTACCGTTCCTGAGTTTGGCTACGGCCCTCTGTCTGACAACAGCCGCGTGGTGCAAACGCCCGTGCCGCTTGCTTGCCGACCGTGTGGACTACACGGCCACCGGGCCTGCCCGCAGGGGCATTTTCGGTGCGCGACAGAGATAAAAACGGTTCAGTTACTGGATTAATGGAACCGCGTGGGCAACCCCGGCAGATGACGCAGACGGGGCGGATTTGTACTGATTTCTTGT
>JBBRUV010000279.1:0-6683 GCA_038247465.1 Cytophagales bacterium | reverse complement strand
CCAGCAGAGCCCTGATACGGGCCGCAGGGTACTGATACGGTCATCGGTTTGGGCCAGCAACTTGCCTTTATCGGTAGGGTTCGTGAAGGTGACGGCCTCGCCCGCCATCGTCACCCGGCGTAGCCAGTCAACGGTAAACTCGTTCCAGGTGGCGGCTCCTTCGGGCCCGTGCATGGTAACAAGGCCGGTTTTGGCGTTGATTCCCAGTAACAACGCCGTGATGTCGCTATACCCAAGCAGGATTTTCGGATTGCGTCGGATCAAGTCATAGTCGAGCAGGGGCAGAATCCGGGCGCAGCCCCAGCCGCCGTGCATGGCCATGATTGCGTTCACGGCGGGGTCGGCAAAGTGGGCGTTGAGGTCGGCGGCCCGGTCGGCATCGCGCCCGCCGAGGTAGCCGTAGCGGTCGTAGAAATGGGCCGAGAGCTTGGTTTTGAACCCCAATGCCGCCAGTGATTCCTGCGTGATCTGCACCTGCTCGCGGCTGTATGCCGGAGCCGCCGGACAGCACAGCCCGATGGTATGGCCGGGTTTGAGCCGGGGTGGTTTCAGGGGAGCCAAAGCCATTGCGGGCAGTAGGGCCGACCCCACAAGCGGGGCTGCAATGGTGGTTTTCAGGAAAGAACGCCGGGAAGTCATATTTTTTTTGTGATCAGTGGCTGGGGATTGGTGGCTGGCGCAAGCGTGCTGAAGCGGTAGCCAACCACCAATCCTGAGCCACCAGCCACCAATTATTGATACCGTTCTACTTCAAACCGCAGCTCCTCCACCAACTGCCGCATCCGGTCGAGGTTGGGGGCTGCTTCGGGGAGTTGCTGGCTGAAAAACGCCTTGATTTCCCAGACCTCCAGCACGTCTTTGAGTGGAACTTCGCGGCTGGGCAGGTTGGGCTTGTCGGTTGTGAGTAGCAACGTTCCTTTCACTTTTACCTGATTAAATACCCGGCGACAGACAACCCCCTGCTGATGCACGAGCAGCACAAACAGTCGGCCGTCGGCGATGTCGTACCAATTTTTGACGAATTGCCCAACCAGCAACGCCCCCGGAAAGGGAAAGTCGCTGTCGGCCTCGAACGCCCGGAAATGACCAACGGGCAGCGTCGGCAGGCGCAGCGTGGGCAGTTGGGCCATGTAGTCGGGCTGGCGGTGTCGCTGGCTGTATTCGGCAAACTGATACTGCATCAGCAGCGGCACCACCCCCGGCTGATCGGGCGAGAGGGTAGCCGGGGCCGGGGCTGGCAGGTCATACTGATTATTGAAAGCAGGCGGTGCCGAACCGGGCTGATTAACGGTGTTAACCGGGGCTGATCCGGCAGAAACGCGACTTTCTGGTAGCGGTGAGGGTATAGAGTGGCGGGTTGTTTCTTCCCGAATTGGCACGACTGGCTCGGTGATAACGGGCGCGGCTGGCCGGGGCGGGGGTGTTTCCCGAACCACCGGAGCTGGTTTTTGCGGAGCCGGGATGGGCGCATCCAACTCTAAAAAACTGCGCGACACGGGCTGTTCACCGGGTTGACTTGCTCCTGAATGCGTCGCTCCGCCTGTCCGCGCTCCGGCTGGCCCTGCCGCTGGCCCAGGGGGGGGTGGCACGGCGTTTGGGGCCTCATTGGGCCAGTTGTAATATTTTTCTAAAACGGATGCCAACGGTTTCGGTACATTGGTCAGGTCAGGGGCATGGGCAGTTGCCGGAGACCCAAACAGTAAGTCGTCATCGCCGGGTTCGGCAAACGGGTCGTCGTGAGCGTGGGTGTGCTGCGGGCGGGCCGGTGGAGTAGGGGACAGCCCGGCACTGCCCCGCTCAAAGGCTAAGTTGGGCGTTTCGCGGAGTTTGCGGAGATTATTGCGGGTCAGGTTGTCAACGGTGATGTTAAACGCCTTGGCCATCGCAATCATGTTGTTGGGATTGGGGTTGGCGCGGGCTTCTTCGTAGGCACCCACTAACGACCGTTTTATCCCGATTCGGCGGGCAAACTGATCCTGCGTCAGGCCGTTTAATTTTCGCAGGTACTTGATATTTTCACTGATGATGCTCATTGAGCCGGGGTTAGCAAAATTTTAGTAAAGATAAGTTTTTTAGCAATACGCCCGATATATGGACTTTTCGTGGGAAAGGTGTAGTTTTATCAATCAAAAACAGAACCAAAATCCGGGCAAAACCGGTATCCTGACCGAACATGAATACCCTGACTCCCGAAACGGATTACCGGCCCGGCAACATTGCCGCGCTTTTTGCCGCCCAGCGCAGCCACGCGCCCGTAATGGCCCTGACCACCGCCCGCGAACGCATCGAACGCATCCGGCGGATTCAATCCTGGATCGTTACCTACGAGGCTGACATTGTCAAAGCCATGTACGACGACTTCAAAAAACCCGCGTCGGAGGTGCTGTTGGGCGATCTGGGTGCGGTGCATTACGAAATCAAGTACGTGATTAAACACCTGGCGGGCTGGCTCAAACCGCAGCCCGTGCCAACGCCCCTGTCGCTGATCGGTACCCGCAGTTACGTTCGGCACGAGCCAAAGGGAAACCTGCTGATTATTGCGCCCTGGAATTATCCTTTTGGTCTGGTTATCAAGCCGTTGATCACGGCTATCGCTGCCGGAAACGTCTGTATGATCAAACCCTCGGAGATGACCCCGCACACGGCAGCCCTGCTGAGTCGGATGATAACCGAACTCTTTCCCGCCGGTGAAGTGGCCGTTTGTGAGGGTGATGCCGACGTAGCGACCGACCTGCTGGCGTTGCCCTTTAACCATATTTTCTTTACGGGAAGCCCGGCAGTGGGCAAAATCGTGATGGCGGCAGCGGCCAAACACCTCACCTCGGTCTCGCTCGAACTCGGCGGCAAATCACCCTGCATCGTTGATGAATCGGCGGATATTCAGGCCGTAGCCGGGCGCGTAGCCTGGGCTAAGTTTTTCAACGGTGGTCAGACCTGCATCGCTCCCGATTATGTGCTGGTGCATGAATCGGTACACGGGCCGTTTATGGACGCCTTCCGCAAGGCCGTACAAGCCATGTATAGCCCCGACGGAAAACCCGTTGACGCATCGGACAGCTACTGCCGGTTGGTGAATAACCGGCATTTTCGGCGGGTTCAGCGGTTAGTAGATGATGCCGTGCGGCAGGGCGCAACCGTAACGATGGGCGGCAGGATGAACGAAGCCGACAACTTTATTGAGCCGACGGTGCTGGAAAACGTGAGCGATCGCATGGCCGTGATGGACGAAGAAATCTTTGGGCCCGTGCTGCCCGTGCTGACGTATTCGAGCAACGAGGAGGTACTGCGCACCATCAACAGCCGCGAAAAACCGCTGGCGCTGTATATTATGAGCCGCAACCGGCAGAACATTGAGTATCTGATGGCGCGGACATCGGCAGGTGATTCGGTAATCAACGACTTACTGTTTCAGTTCAGCCACATCGAATTACCCTTTGGTGGGGCGGGTAACAGCGGCATTGGCAAGACCAACGGGTTCTACGGGTTTCAGGAGTTTACCAATGCGCGGGGCGTGATTCAGCGCGATTTCGGCACCTCGAAATTTGTTTATCCGCCCTACACTGATCTGGTGAAAAAGATTGTGGGCCTGGTGGTGCGGAAACTGTAAAGGGGAGAAGTCAGGGCCGTTTATTCCACCCAACGCCCCAAAGGGCTGATGGTGAGGAACGAGCGGCACGAGCCGCCCCGCTTTACACCCCTGCCCGGTTGGGCTGACCAACGTCGCGAACCCGGAGCGCGTCCTGTCAGCGGGAACCTGGCCCACGCGGAGCGGACAAAAACGCACGGTCCGATTTACCAAACCACACTAACGCACAATTGCCCGATGTCAGCCAAAATGCACCCGTCTTTATTTTAAGCGGTAATTCCAATAATCATAACTGGAATGTCGATGTTAGAAACTCCTCGCTGTTCCAAATCCCAAACAAACTGCTCAAAGTACGAGACACCCGATGACATTTGCTCGGCCAGTTCCTTAACCGGAACAATCTCGACACCTGCATTGATATGGCCTAAGTTTTTGAAAATCGTCATCTTGGCACAGACATTATAAACCATAAAGGAGTACTTACCAAACTGAACCTCAATACCTAATTTGTGCTTTACAAAATCCATATCTCGGAAGGGATGCACCTTCTTAATGAAAGGACTAACGTACCCATCGACATAAAAATCAGGCTTGTAATCACATTCTTCTCTGACATTTTTCCATCCCAATGGAAGTAGTTCACCCTTAAATCCTGTATTTAAACCAACAGGGCTATAAAGTGCATCGTACTTCTTTATTTTCTTTTCCTCCTTACTGATTTTAGTTTTGTACTGCTCTGCATCAATATTTTTGATAGCAGTCTTGATTTCCTGAATTTCAGTAGGGAAGTTTTCCTCTACAAATTGATGACCTCCGTTAAAGGAGTAGATACCGGCAATTTTCATTGTTTTTAATTATTCGTTAAATAGTCCCATCCACTCTTTAGGCATTTGCGCTACCTTGTCGTTTGGTGAAGGAATATGAATAGGTTTATTGATAGGCCGCGTCTTTAACTCTCCAGAGCGCAGCTTGGCAAGCCGTTCTTTGGTAATGTTGCTATAATTCAGGTCGCGGTCAATACCCACTGAGTGACGCTCATTTTTAAGAGCCGCAATCAAAGTTGAGCCAACGCCAGCATATGGGTCCAATACCCAACTTTCTTTGTTGCTGAGGGCCAATACACATCGTTCGACCAATTCAACAGGATACTGACAAGGGTGATCTTCTTTTTCAGGATGATTTGATTTGACGTTTGGAATGTCCCAAAGTTCGTTTTCCCAATCCTGCAAAATAATTTCCCAAATGTCAGAAGGGTTTTTACCTAACGGATTGCCCGATGGCTGGCCTTTCTTATCGCCCTTATAATTTAGCTTGCCAGGATACTTAGACGGAACGCGCACTGGATTCAAGTTGAAGATATAATCTTCCGTTTTTGAAAACCAAAGGATGGTTTCGTAACGACCTGAAAAGCGGTTTTTTGCGTGCAAACCATGACCAAAATGCCAAATTATCCGATTACGTAGTTGTAAACCGTACTTCTTGAAAATTTGATAGTAGTAAATGTCCAAGGGGAAAACTTCACCGTTTTCAATGTAGTTACCAACCTGCCAACATATGCTACCATGATCCGATACAACTCTCACCAATTCAACGATTACCTCCTCTTGAGTAGCGAGATACTTTTCAATAGATTGTTTTACCTCATATTCCTTGCCCACATTGTAAGGAGGTGAGGTCACAACCAAGTCAAATCTGCTATCATCAAAGGTTTTGAGGGTCTTGAGGGTATCCCCCAAAATCATGTCTGCTTTTACTTCTGGGTTAATTACGTCAAACAACATAAGGGACTGTTTCTAATACACGACTTGTAGAATACAATGTTACGATTTTACTGGCATAGATGCCTCTCCATAACACTGACAAACTGCAATATCAAAACAGAAAATAGTACAGAGTAATGACTTTCCAACGCCCAAGTGGCTCGTGTCAACCGAAGCCCGTTTTTTGAGCCTAACTTACTCAGGCGTTTGCCCTGTCAGCCGGAACCCGGAAATGGAGACCTAAAACTGCCTGTCGCTGGGTTGTCCATTGTCGCCCGAAAGCTGGAATTTGATGCACATTTTGTATGAACCACCCAACGCCCCCATGTGTTGATGGCGAGGAACGAGCCTTTACACACATGGCCCGTTGGGCTGAAAACCTTCCATCGGGGGCGTGCTACCTGTCGCCGGGAAGCTGCCTTACTGATTTTTGGCAAGCCCTCGCTGAATTTCAAGTACGAAATCAACTGAGATTCCATTGTACTCTGCAATTTCTTCAATTGTGAGTTTGCCGCCATTAAGAGCCTTTGTCACGGCTTCTGTCTTTACAGCAAAACGCTCAGTTTCTTTTGCTTCCTCAATTTTCTTGTTCTCGTTCTTGATCGCCAGTGCATTGGCTGAGATGGTCATTTCATAACTCAATCGCTGTTCAGGCGTGAAAGCCCGCTTGTCTAACTCCTGAATCGCCACCTGCAACCATTCCTCATTCCAGAATTGAGGAAACTGCGTTGGCTCACTTACTTCATGGATCGTTTTCATCGTGTAAATCAGTTTATCCAAATCGCTTTGAATGGCACTCAAGTCTTTGTCGAACTTATCTAACTCTACCGTGATAAACGTCATTTGTTCGTCTATCAGTTCGTTATTCTGATTCTTCAAAACCGAAATGTTTTGATAATCAGTAATTTGCGAAAAGATGCTAACGGCTAGAATGCCAATACAGTAGATTTTAGGCAAATTGTCAAACTGGTAGTCTCCTTTCCGAATTAGGGTGTTGAGCCGATAAAACGCATAAAATTTCATGCGTTGAATAAACTCCGGATACTCGCTCAACTGCATTTCTACGATGAACTCATTTCCCCTTTCGTCTTTGCAAAATAGGTCATAAATCCCGCTTCGACTGTCACGTGTCACGCCCTTGATTTCGTTTTGAATAAACGTTACCTGCTGAATAGCCACGGGCGAGTTAATGAGTGCCTGTAATGCCTTTCGCAAAAACCGGGTATCGGATTCGTTGCCAAAGGTGGCTTTGAAGCCATAATCGGAGACGAGGGAAATAAACCGCTCGTTGTCGTTGTACAAGTCCATGAGTCAAATTTACTCCAAATTAGGTACTG
>JBBRUV010000278.1:0-6707 GCA_038247465.1 Cytophagales bacterium | reverse complement strand
GCATGATTGCACCCGGCTACCTCAAAGACACGCTGAATGTAGTGCGGCTACGAATTTCTTCGACCAGCCCGCCCATTAACGGCTCAGAAACCACGATTAATGTGCTGGCTCTAAATGCAGCGTTGGCAATGGTAACGGGTGAAGGCACCATCAGACCTGGCCAAACGGCAAAAGTGCGGGTTGCGTTTAAAAGTGGTTTGCCGCCCTGGTCATTCACGACTGCCGACGGCACACAGGTGACAGGCACTTTTTTGAATCCTTACGTGCTGACTGTTGCGCCCGTTATCACAACCGAATACACCATTCCGACGTTGAGCAGTGCCTGCGGGCGCGGGCTGGCAACGGGCAAAGTGGTGGTGACAGTAGATCGAAATTGAGACGAATACCCCAACCCCCTAAACAAGAGACTTTTTAAAGCCCCCTGTTTAGGGGGTTGGGGTAAGGCCCCTTTAATTCTTCAGACTACTCAAATACGTTTTGTTGCCGTTTTTGTTGATATAGTATTTACCACCACGCGGGCCGGTCATTACGGTTTCTCCGTTGGGGCAGACATTACGGCATTGTTTTTGGCCGTTTTCTTATCGGCTTTAGCATCAGTCTTGTCTTCTTTGGCCGTTTTTTTGTCGGCTTTAGCCTGCTTTTCAGCTACTCTATCGTAGTCTGACTTGGCTTTTTTCTTGTCCGATTTTGCTTCTTTTTTGTTGTCTTTCGCTTCCTTCTTGTCCGCTTTTGCGTCGGCTTTCTCCTTTTTGGCCTTTTCTTTTTTCGGTTGTGCGTCGTCCTGCGCCATTGATGGTGAGACAATCAGCAGACTCAGCACGAGGGTGAGCAGGGCAAATAGATTCTTCATGATACAGTTGGGGTTTGTGTTTTGCGAGATTGCACCGAAAAGACGCAAATTGTATGTAACCAAACAAGAAATTAGCAAGATTCCGGCGTAAATCTGAAATAATACCAGCTATTTATCTGCTTTCAACCGTTTGGTGTTTTCGGCCATACGAAGTCGTTCGGTACGATAGAAAACGGCTACATATTGATTGCCCGGTTGTCTGTTGCGGCCAAACAAGCTTCTTTGAAGGCTTCGGTGTACGTTGGGTGGGCGTGCGACATCCGCGAAATATCTTCTGCCGAGGCCCGGAACTCCATCGCCACTACGGCTTCGGCAATCATGTCGGCAGCACGGGGCCCAATGATATGAACACCCAGCAGTTCATCGGTTTCTTTATCGGCCAGCACCTTCACCACACCATCAGTGTCCATACTGGCACGGGCGCGGCCCAACGCTTTAAACGGAAACGAACCGACTTTGTAGGCAATGCCTTTTTCTTTGACTTCTTCTTCGGTGTAGCCCACTGCGGCCACTTCGGGCCAGGTATAAACCACGTTCGGAATCAGCCGGTAGTTGATGTGTGGCTTTTGCCCGGCAATGGTTTCGGCAATAAACACGCCTTCTTCTTCGGCTTTGTGGGCCAGCATCGCTCCCCGAATCACGTCACCGAGGGCGTAGATGTGTGGCACCTTCGTCCGCAGATAATCATCTACTTCTACCTTGCCGCGCTGATCGGTTTGCAAGCCGGCGGCTTCGAGGTTCAGACCGTCGGTAAAGGGTTTGCGACCGACCGAAACCAGGCAATAATCGCCGGTGAGGGTCATGGTCTCCCCTTTAGGCGTGTCAATACTCACCACTACGCCATCGCCGGTATTTTCGACCTTCGTGACTTTGTGGTTGAAATAAAACTCGGCTCCGATTTTTTTGATGGATTTGTACAACTCCTTGCCCATCGTCTTGTCCATCGTCGGGATCATGGAATCGGCAAACTCCACGAACGAGACCTTCGCGCCCAGCCGGGCATACACCGAACCGAGTTCGGCCCCGATCACCCCGGCTCCAATAATAATCAAGTGTTTTGGTACTTCGGGCAGTTTCAGGGCATCGGTTGACGTAATCACGCGCTTACCATCGAGGGGCATCGAGGGGAACGACATCGGTTTAGACCCCGTGCCGATCACGATATTTTTGCCGGTAATGGTTTCTTCTTCGCCCTCTGTCTTGCTGATTTTCACCGTATTGGCATCCACAAATGAGCCGAGACCGTAGAACGTGTCCACCTTGTTTTTCTTCATCAGATACACAATGCCTTTGGTCGTTTGGTCAACCACTTCCTGTTTGCGGGCGATCATTTGATGCAGGTCAACAGCAAGGTTATCGAGTTTGATACCGTGTTCGGCGAAGGTGTGGCGGGCATTGTAGAAATGCTCCGACGAATCGAGCAATGCTTTCGACGGAATACAGCCCACGTTCAGGCAGGTGCCGCCAAGAGTGGGGTATTTTTCGATGATGGCGGTTTTTAGTCCCAATTGGGCGCAGCGCACGGCCCCAGTATAGCCTCCCGGCCCGGAGCCGATGAAAATAACGTCGTATTGCATGGAATTAACAGGTTATCCTTTTTGCAACAAAACTACATCAAGAACGGTGCCGTATTGCTTATTGGGCTGTCTGCTTTGGTCGCTTAAAGACCGACACAATGCCGGTTGTTTCGGAGCCGCTATCGAACCAGCCGACGTTTTTGGCCTCAATCGGCATCATGGATACAAGCTCCCATCCGTCGAGACCATAGCGATCTAAGACTTCCTGAAATCGCTTGAGTTCGCTGGGTCGGCAATAGACCTGTGCATATCCCCATTGAGTCATGATAATTGAGAAGTTGAGGTGAAACTAAAAAAGCCACGCAAAATTGTCTGGCTTTCTCGCGAAATCATTATTCGTTATATATCAAACAGCAACCGTGTTGGGTCTTCGAGGAGTTGCTTTAACCGAACCAGAAAACTCACCGATTCTTTGCCGTCAATAATCCGATGGTCATAACTCAGGGCGACGTACATGATGGGCCGCACCACAATTTCGCCACCAACCACAACCGCCCGCTCCACAATGTTGTGCATTCCCAAAATAGCCGACTGGGGTGCGTTGATGATCGGCGTTGACAGCATCGAACCGAAAATGCCACCATTGGTGATCGTGAACGTACCGCCCGTCATCTGCTCAATGGTCAGTTTGTTATCTCGCGCCAGACCCGCCAGCCGCACAATTTCTTTCTCAATTTGCTGGAAGTTCATCTGCTCGGCGTTGCGAATGACCGGCACCACTAAGCCCCGCTCCGATGATACCGCGATTGACACATCGCAGAAATCATTATACATAATCTGATCGCCATCAATCTGGGCGTTCACTGCCGGAAACTCGCGCAGGGCCACACAAACCGCCTTCGTAAAGAACGACATGAAGCCTAAGCCCACGCCGTGTTTCTCTTTAAAACGGTCTTTAAACTTCGTCCGCATCTCCATAATCGGCTTCATGTCCACCTCGTTGAAGGTAGTAAGCATAGCCGTTTCGTTTTTCACGGCTACTAACCGACGGGCAATTGTCCGGCGCAGCGACGTCATTTTCTCCCGCCGTTGTGTGCGATTTCCGGTGGCCTGTACTTGGCCGCTGGTGGCTGGTGATACGGCAACCGAAGCTGGTTTTGGGGCTGGCACTACGGCAGGCTGCGGAGCCGGTGTTGCAACTGGCGCAACTGGCTTTTCGGCTTTCATTGCATCCTCTTTCGTGATGCGACCTTCGATGCCCGTTCCTGTAACGGCCTGTGCATCAACGCCTTTTTCGGCCAGAATTTTGGCCGCTGCGGGCGAGGCATGATGAGCCGCATAGTTGGTGAGTGGTGGCTGGAGGTTAGTGGCTGGTTCTGCAATTGGCGCAGGTTGTGGAGCCGATGCGCCTGCACCCACTTCAATCCGGGCAATGGTGGCACCGATAGCGAGCGTTTCACCCGCCTGCGCCACAATGCGGAGCGTTCCGGCGGCTTCGGCAGGGAGTTCAAAGGTGGCTTTGTCTGATTCGAGTTCGCACAATACCTCGTCGAGCGCAACCACATCACCGTCTTTCTTGCTCCAGGCCGCTATCGTTACTTCAGTGATAGACTCGCCAACGGCGGGAACTTTCATCTCGATTACGTTGGCCGGAGCCGACTGCTGTATGAGGGCAACCGGCGCAGTCAACGCTGCCGGTTCGGCCACTGGCGGCACCACCAGCGTTGACTGCGCCGGTTGTTCTGCCTTGGCCGGTTCTGGTTTGGGCGTTTCGGCAGCCGGGGCCGGAGCAGCCGATGCCGCGTCACTCGTCTCAATCGTGCAGATTACCGCACCAATCGGCAGGGTATCACCCGATTGGGCCAAAATATGCAGGATGCCATCGGCTTCGGCGGGAAGTTCAAACGAGGCTTTGTCTGAATCGAGGGTGCAAAGCACATCGTCAAGCTTTACTGCATCTCCCTCTTTTTTGAGCCAGTCGCCAATGGTAACTTCGGTAATAGATTCGCCCACGGCAGGGACTTTAATTTCAACAGACATGATTTTACAATGATCAATGACCAGTTATCAGTTAGCAATTAGTTAATGGTTAGCAATAAAACAGCAAGAAACTGATAATTGATAACTGATAATTGACCTATAAAAACGCTTTGGTGATAATTTCGGCTTGTTCTTTGGCGTGAATTTTGGCATATCCTGTCGAAGGCGACGCGCTGGCTTCGCGAGAGATTACGCGCAGACCGGCATTTGGCAATCCAGCCGGGGGCATCACCCGTTGCAGGTAATTCCAGTAACCCATGTTTTCGGGTTCTTCTTGCACCCAGACCAATTCGGGCTTTTTATACTGACCCAACACTGCGTCTAACTGCGTCTTTGGCAACGGCGCGAGTTGCTCCATCCGCACGATAGCCACATCTGTGCGCTGGTCGGCCTTTTGCTTTTCGAGGAGTTCATAATAAACCTTACCCGTGCAGAGCAGCACCCGCTTCACTTTTTTGGCATCGGCATATCCATCGCCCAGCACTTCCAGAAAACGGCCTTTGGTCAGGTCTTCCAAGGGTGAAATCACCTGCGCGTTCCGCAGCCCCGATTTGGGCGACATTATGATGAGCGGCTTGCGGAAGGGCCACGTCAACTGTCGGCGCAGCAGATGAAAAAAGTTGGCCGGGGTCGTTACGTTGGCAACGGTCATATTATAGTCTGCCGAGAGTTGCAGATACCGTTCGGGCCGGGCGTTTGAGTGTTCGGGGCCTTGCCCTTCGTAGCCGTGCGGCAAGAGCATTACCAAGCCATTCATGCGGTTCCATTTGGTTTCGCAGCAGGAGATAAACTGGTCAATCATCACCTGTGCGCCGTTGGCAAAATCGCCAAACTGCGCTTCCCAAACCACCAGCGCGTGCGAATTGGCCAGCGCATACCCAAACTCAAAACCCAGTACGCCGTATTCTGACAACAGCGAGTTATACACCTCGAACGTCTCCTGCTGATCCTGAATGTAGTTCAGGCTGTTATAGGCATCGTTGGTTTCGGAATCATGCAGCACAGCGTGACGGTGCGAAAACGTGCCGCGCTGCACGTCCTGCCCGCTCAACCGAACTACCTTGTTTTCGGCCAGAATGGAGCCGTACGCCAACAGTTCGGCCACCCCCCAGTTGATAACACGGGTGTCGAAAATCATTTTCTGGCGGTCGGCCAGCAATTTTTCGATTTGTTTCAGGGGCTTAAACCCTTCCGGCACGGTTGTGAGGGCTTTCCCGATTTTTTCGAGGGTCTCCAACGCCACGCCCGTTTCCGGCGACTGATCGAAGTCAGCCGGGGTCGAGAGCCGCAGGGTTTTCCAGTTCTGTTCTAAGCGGCCATAGCGATACGGCATCGTTTTCTGCTTCACCATGTCTAACCGCTCCTGCAACTGGGCCTTAAACTCGGCATCCATCCTGGTTGCAAGTTCTGCCGAGACCTCATTTTCGGCGATGAGTTGTTTCAGATACAGCTCGCGGGGATTAGGGTGGCGGCTGATTTCGGCATACATCGTCGGCTGCGTAAACTTCGGCTCATCAGACTCGTTGTGGCCGTGCCGACGGTAACACACCATATCCACAAAAATATCGCGGTTAAACTGCTCGCGAAACTCAACGGCCAGTTTCATGCAGAACACCACCGCTTCGGGGTTGTCGCCGTTGACGTGCAGCACGGGCGCGTCAATGATTTTTGCTACATCAGAGCAGTAAATCGAAGACCGGGCATCCTCAAAATCAGTTGTAAAACCAACCTGGTTATTAATCACGAAGTGGAACGTGCCACCAGTGTGATACCCCGTGAGTTTCGACATCTGAGCCACTTCGTACACAACGCCCTGACCGGCAAAAGCCGCGTCGCCGTGAATCAATACGGGCATAACCTTGTCATAATCACGGTCGTACAAGCCGTCGGCCCGCGCCCGGATAAAGCCTTCGACAACGGGGCTCACGGCTTCGAGGTGCGACGGATTCGGCGCGAGTTTCAGATTCATGGCCTTACCGTTGGGTGTAATCTGCTGGCTTGAGAAGCCCGTATGGTATTTCACATCGCCGTCGCCATGAATTTCTTCGGGCAGGTTGCCTTCAAATTCATTAAAAATCTGATCGTAGGTTTTGCCCATTATGTTGGCAAGTACATTCAGGCGGCCCCGGTGCGCCATGCCAATCATAATTTCAGACACGCCCATGTCAGCGGCTTTGTTGATGATCGCGTCTAAGGCAGGGATGGTGGTTTCGCCCCCTTCGAGCGAGAATCGTTTCTGACCTAAAAATTTGGTGTGCAGAAAGTTCTCAAAAACAGTTGCCTCATTTAGCTTTTTCAGG
>JBBRUV010000277.1:0-6720 GCA_038247465.1 Cytophagales bacterium | reverse complement strand
CTGACTGCTGCGGATAAACGTAGGGCATTCCCTTAAACCAGCTGTTGGACGAGTAGGCCCACGACGTATATGGGGTCAGCGCGGGCGGCAGCGGCTGCGCGAAGGTGGTGCGGGTCAGGCCGAGGGGGGCAAAAATGGTCTGGTCGGTGAATGCAGCAAAGTCCTGTTTCGTCACGTCCATCATCGCCATTTGCGCCACCAAATACCCCCCGCCGGAGTAGCGAAATTCCTTGTTCGGCTCGCTGTTTACCACCACCGGGCGGCTTTCGGTGCCGGGCTTTCCGGCCAGTATATCGGGTACTGACGGCAGCGGATTTTTATCGGGCGTGAACCCAAAATAGGCTGATTGGCTCGTGCCGCCCCGGTGACTCAACAGCATTCGGAGCGTGACGGGTGTTTTGCGGGTGAAGTCGTTCTCGGCTAACTTCCAGGAAGTCAGGTACTGGTTGATGGGCGCATCCAGGCTGAGTTTGCCCTGCTCCACCAATTTCAGGGCTGCCATTGCCGACACCAACTTCGAGATTGACCCGGCAGAAAACATTGTTTCGGTTGTAACGGGTTTGCGGGCGGTAGTGTCGGCTAAGCCGTAGCCTTTTGCCCAGTCCACCTTGTAGTTATGAATGACGGCGACACTTACGCCCGGCACGTTGTAGTACCGCATTCGTTCGGCAAGAGTCCAGCCCATCATCCCGGCCACCGGCACGTAGGGAATCAGGCTGTTTTCAACGGCGACAATCCGGTCGGCCCGCTTTTTGGGCGGCTGCGCGAGGGAAAAATGGATAATGGACAATGAACAATGGATAATGAGGATGAGCCGGATGACGTGCATTGACATGACAGACGTGTTTTTTGATCAAACATCGGGCTTTTAGGCGGCTGCGTCGTCCCGACGTGTGATTTGGGACATCTTTACGTACTCTTTTGGCGTTTTTCCGGTCTGTTCTTTGAATACCCGGTTGAATGTGGTTTTCGACGAGAAGCCCGCATCGAGGGCCAGGGCCAAAATTGTGAGGTGTTCGGCATCGCCAGCCGTCATGCGCCGTTTCACCTCTTCGATTCGGTAGGTGTTGATGAACTCGTTGAACGACTGATTAAACCCGGCATTAATGATTCGGGAAACGGCGTTGGGCGTTTCGCCGAGGTATTTCGCCAATGCCGTTAAGCTCAGTTCAGGGTCCTTGTAGAGTTCCTGGTGGCGGAGGGCGGTCAGCACCTGTTCGCGCTGACGGGCGGTAACGACCGGGGTCGGCGCAGGTCGGGCTACTTTCTGAAACCGACCAGACAATAACCCAATCAGGGCCAGCGCATAAACAAACACCGGCAGAATTTGGGCAGTGAGGTAAAATTTAGGCCATTGCAGAGGCAGGTACAGGTGATTGATGAGCGGGTCTATGGCCGCCAACACGTAGAACACCGCCAGGCCGTTAAGCAGCCACCTCAACCAACGCTCGGTTGCCAGCGGGCGGCTCCAATAAATGGCGTACAACACCATCAGGCAAGCCCCATAATGCTCCACGTAGCGGGTGTAGGGCTTGTGTATGTGTATCCAGAACCAGGCTTTCGTGTCGAGCGATTGCGCCATGAGCAGGGCGTAGAAAAGCACCTGAATCAACACGGGCAGAAACGCCAATCGGGGCAAAGCGACGGCCAGCCCTGCCCGCGCCCGAACGTATCCGTAGAGCAACGGCCCAAAACTCCACGAGAAAAACAGGGGCATAAAATAGAGCCAGCGGTGGTGATAATACACCCCCGACCGGCTCAAAAAGTAGTCTATTACCTGAAGAGTCAGTCCGCCGATGAGCCACGCTAACCAACGGTTGGCCAGTTGTTGGTTGCGGACAAAAAGCACCGCAGCGGTGGTCAGTCCCTGCACAATGCAAATAATGTTAAGCAGGTTACTCAGGTCAAGATAGACGTTCATGCCGTCACGCAGGAAAACGAGGAGGGTGCGAAATCAGGCAAATAGTTTCGATACATTTACCCGAAACCCGGCCAACAGCACCGACTCAACAACGCCGGTTTCGGTGGCCGACGAAACAGGAAGATACCCGGTCTCCTGCCACTGATACACGTCAATGCGCTGATTCTTGGTGTCCACGATCCAGTATTCGGCTACCCCCATATCTTCATAAAGCCGAAATTTGGTTTTTCGGTCGGTTTTGACCGAACTCGGTGAGATAACTTCTAACACCAAATCAGGTACGCCATAGATGCCTTCTTCCTTGATAATGTGCTGATTAGCCGACTGAACAAACATCAAATCGGGTTGAACATCGTTGAAATCATCCAGCACCACGCCAAATGGCGCGAATAAAACTTCGCCGAGTTGGTGTTGCATGATATAAGCATCAATCAAGCGATTGAGGTCGCGCAGGACGCGCTGATGGGTTGCGCTGGGGTAATTCCGAGCCACGATTTCGCCGTTGATGAGTTCAAAAATAAATTCCTTCGTCTCCTGCTCGGTGAAGTCCATAGCCCGAAATTCTGACGAGGTTATTTTGCGGGTGAGTGTTAGCATAGCTGTTGTTGTTTACTGCCGAATATACAAAAAATCTATGCCAGTTCTTCCACCGTTTCCTCCGGTTTTGGCACACCTGCCCGCGAGAGGTAGGTATACACCGCCGGAATCACATAGAGCGTGAGAGCGGTAGAAAACAGCAGCCCGCCCACCACCACAATGCCCATCGAAACGCGGCTTTCCGAACCTGACCCCAACGCCAGCGCAATGGGCAGCAAACCGAGGGCCGCGCACAAACTCGTCATCAGAATGGGCCGGAACCGCGACACGGCTGCTTCGAGGGCGGCATCGTGTTTGTTGGCCCCGTGTTCTTTACGTTGGTTGGCAAATTCCACGATCAGAATCCCGTTTTTAGTGACCAACCCAATCAGCGTGATAATCCCGATTTGGCTGAACACGTTGAGCGTCTGGCTGAAATCCCAGAGCGACAGCAAGGCCCCGCAAACGGCCAACGGCACGGTAAGCAGAATAATAATTGGGTCAATGAAACTCTCGAACTGCGCGGCCAGAATCAGGTAAATCAAAATCAGGGCCAGCCCAAAGGCAAAATATAGACTCGATGAACTCTCGCGGAACTCCTTGCTCGTACCGTCGAGCGCGGTCGTGAATGAACCGTCGAGGGTTTCGGCGGCAATGCGTTCCATTTCGGCAATGCCATCACCGAGGGTTACGCCCTTTGCCAGGCCCGCCTGCACGGTGGCGGCAGCGTAACGGTTATAGCGGAAGAGCGTTGGCGGGGTGCTTTCTTCGCTGATTTTGACGAGATTGTCCAACTGAATCAACTCGCCCCGGTTGTTCTTGACATACAGCGATTTAAGGTCAGTGATGTCGTTGCGGTCGGGCCGGTCAATCTGCCCGATAACCTGATATTGTTTGCCGTTCATGATAAAATACCCAAACCGGCGGCCCGACAAACCAAGTTGAAGCGTTTGGGCTACATCCTGCACCGATACGCCGAGGTTGAGTGCCTTGTCGCGTTCGATTTCGAGCCTGATTTCGGGTTTGGTAAATTTCAGGTTCACGTCTGAGGCCGCAAACTTGTCTGACGCGCTGACGCGCTTCATAAACTCCGGCAGGGCTTTTCGCAGGTTATCGAATTTATTGGCCTGAATCACGAACTGCACGGGCAGGCCCGCGCCCGTCCGCTGCCCCGAACTGATGGTTTGCTCCTGGATAACAAAGGTTTTGGCCCCGCTAAACTGCTTTATTTTGGGCGTAACTGCGTCCACCATCTCCTGCTGGGTTTTGGTTCGGAGTGGTTTCTCAGTCAAAATCACCCGTAAATTGCCGGTATTGGTGGCCCCGGTGCCAAAACTGGGCGCGGTGATGGCCGTAACACCAATGATTTCATCTTTTGAGAATGTGTTCCGAATGTAAGCGGCCACTTTGTCGGTGTAGGCCAGCATATACTCAAAGGTGGCTCCTTCGGGCGCGGTGGCCGAGATCCGAAACCCGCCCCGGTCGTCGAGCGGGGCCAGTTCAGACGGAATAGCATTGAACCGGAACAGGCCATAAATGATGCCAATCATGGCCACCATAATAACCCAGGCCAGCCAGCGCACTTTGAGAAAACCCCGTAGTGAGCGTTCGTAACCGGCTATCATCCAGACAAAAAACGGCTCTGTTGTGCGGTACAACCAGGGTTGGCGTTTGCGATTTTTGAGCAGTTTGGAAGCCAGCATGGGCGTAAGCGTGAGCGAGACAAAGGCCGAAATCAGCACCGACCCCGCCACCACAATGCCGAATTCGCGGAAGAGCCGACCCGTGATGCCCTGCAAAAAAATCACCGGCAAAAACACTGCTGCCAGCGTGACGGTGGTAGAAATAACGGCGAAATAAATCTCGTTCGAGCCGGTTACAGCCGCTTTGTAGGGCGACATTCCTTCCTCGATTTTGGCGTAAATATTCTCTAAAACCACAATTGCGTCGTCAACCACCAGACCAATTGCCAAAACGATGCCGAGCAACGTCAGGACATTGATCGAGAAGCCACAAACGTACATGATAAAGAACGCGCCAACCAGCGAAACCGGAATGGCCGTGAGCGGAATGATGGTGCTGCGCCAGTCGCGCAAAAACATGAAAATGATGAGTGCCACCAGCCCGAACGCAATCAAAATCGTCTCCTGAACTTCTTCAATGCTGCGCCTGACAAACTGCGTGTAGTCAAAACCAAGCATTACCTCTACGTCGGGCGGTAGGTCGCGCTTGATCTGATCGAGTTTTTTATAAACATTGTTTACGATCTCGATCTGGTTGGCACCCGGCTGCGGAATCACAGCAACGGCCACCATCGGCGTACCGTCGCGTTTGAGTAGGGTGCGTTCCACTTCGGGGGCGAGTTCGGCGAAGCCCACGTCTTTGAATTTCACCATCTGATCGGCGTTTTCTTTCAGAATCAGGTTGTCAAAATCATCCGGGGTGGTCATCCGGCCCAGCGTCCGCACGGTCAGTTCGGTGTTGGCTCCTTCGACTGAGCCGGAAGGCAGTTCGATGTTTTGCCGGGCTAAGGCCTGCGATACGTCAATGGCCGTGAGCCGGTACGACGACAGTTTGACGGGATCAATCCGCAGGCGCATGGCGTATTTTTTCTCGCCCCATATCTGCACACTGCTCACGCCGGGAATGGTCTGAAACCGTTCTTTAAACTGCCGCACGGCAATGTCGTTCAGGTCGAGCAATGACCGTTTTTTAGACAGCAGTTGCAGAAAGTAAATCGGGTTTGAGTCGGCATCGGCTTTGGCCACAACGGGCGGGTCAACGTCGGGCGGCAGCAGTGATACGGAGCGGCTCACGCGGTCGCGCACGTCGTTGGCCGCGTCTTCAATGTTCACGCTGAGTTCAAACTCCACCGTAATCGTGCTGCGTCCGTCGCGGCTGCTGCTGCTCAGGGTTCTAATGCCGGCAATACCGTTGATGCTCTCTTCGAGCGGCTCCGTAATTTGTGATTCCACAATGTCGGCGTTGGCTCCGGTGTACGTTGTCTGCACCGTTACAACGGGCAGGTCAATACTGGGAAATTCGCGCACACCGAGGTACGAAAAGCCGATGGCCCCGAAAATGAGGATGAGCAGCGAAAGAACCACCGCCAGCACCGGGCGATTGATGGAGGTTGTTGAGAGATTTGCCATATTGAGCGCAGGGGAATGGGCTAAAAGTACAAAAAAAGCCAACAGACGCGGTTACTAGCGGTTATTGACTTTTTTGGAGAAATAAAGTCTGTTGATTTTCTACTCCTCAAACACGGCCCCGACATCAACTGTCAGGCCGGGCAGCACTGGTGAATCAACCAGGCCGGTTTCGGCAGCGAAAGCGTGCATGGTGTAGCCCGTTTCGCAGAGTTGATAAACTTCAACACTTCGGTTTTGGGTATCCACAAGCCAATATTCGGTAATGCCCATTTCTTCGTACGGGCTGAATTTGGTCTTGCGGTCGGTTCTGATGGAACTCGGCGAAATAATTTCCAGTACTAAATCGGGTACGCCATAGATACTTTCTTCGGTAATTGCGGGCCACGATTTCGCCGTTGATGAGTTCAAAAATAAATTCCCGCTCCTCCTGTCCAGTGAAATCCATCGCCCGAAATTCTGAAGAAGTCAGTCTGCCAACGAGCGTTTCCATAGCTGCTGTCTGATTGGTTTTGATGCGCCGAAGATAAACAAAGAGTTCAGGGTTCGTGGTTGTTTGGTTTGTAGTTGGCTGCCTCGCTGAACAATTTTCTGCGGTAGCTAACTATGAACCAAATACCGCAAACCTCGGACTAAAAGCCGACCCTTATCGTGGTCTGCCACCACCGGCGGCTGGCTGTGGCTGACCACCACCACCACCACCGTCGCCGTCGCCTTTCACGTCGTCGTTATTGACTGATTTACGTTTTTTGCGGGCGGGTTCGTCGAAGCTGATTTTCCCGAACCGGTAGCTGAAATTGAGCCGAACCCCGGAGTTATAGAGACTGGCCACGCTGTTTTGGCTAAACGTCGGTGCCGATGACTCAGAGCGAACTATGAACGGGAAATTCACGAAGTTTTCGCCCGACAGGCCGACGCTACCCCGCTTGCTTTTGAAGTCCTTTTTAACCCCTAAACTATAAAAAGCGAATCCGCCCTGGTAGCCCTGCAACTGCACTTGTTTGCCCCGCGCAAAGCCGAAACCCTGCACACCCCAGCCCTTTTTAAGCGTCAGGCTGGTAAAGACCCGCCCCG
>JBBRUV010000276.1:0-6727 GCA_038247465.1 Cytophagales bacterium | reverse complement strand
TCGCTGATAATGTGCCGTTATAGGCCTGCTCTGGCACAAGGTTGGGGTTGCCTCGTTCGTAGGCTACCGCGCTCTGATGCAGTCCGTCGGCGTATAGATCGGCTACGTTGGGTGCGCGCCAGGCTGTACCAACGTTGGCCGTTAGCAGTAGCGATCCGTCGTCACGGTTTGGCCGCACCTGATACGACGCGCCCAACGAGCCGTTGGCGTTTTGCCAGTTATGGGTGTTGGCATAGACCTGCTTGGTTGGTTCGTCGAGAAAGTAAGCCCGCAGCCACCGATAATCATACCGTAATCCGCCTTCCAGCACCCACCGATTGCGGGCATATCGTTCGATAGCAAACAGCCCCCCGCCGTAATTTCTGAAATTTGGAATCAGGAACAGATACTGCCGGATGTTGCCCTGCGTAATACCGTTGAACCCCACGCTGCCCGACCAAACCGCATTACCAGCATCACCACTGCGCCGGGGCTGGTGTTCCCAAATCAGATCAGCGGTGTGGGTGATGAGTTGCAAATATAGTTCGGGCGTTTCGATGCGGCTGAACGACAGAAAATCAAATTCCTGCCGGGTGTTTTGCTGCCGGGCAATGGTGGCCGTAATTACTCCCAATCGTTCCGACCGCCAGAACGCCCGCAGTTTCAGTAAATCGTGCTGCACTTGCTGGAAAGGCCGGCCAAGCTGATACGAAAAATTGGGTTGAGCCACTGGCTCCGGGCGGGTCAAAGCCGCGTATAAATCGGGCAAACTGCCAACCTGTGCGCCGGTAAATAAGCCGATTTTGGTACTGAACCGGCTGTAAAACAGTTCGATACCGGCACTGTTGCCGTTGTGAAATTGCCGGTCGTAATGAAGGTCGGCAGAAACATTTTGCTCGCGATAGCTGGTGTTCTCCAGGAAATAATCGGGCGTTTTCACGTAGCCCGCCCGTTTCAGGGTTCCCTGAATGCGCCAACTTATGTTGCGCCAGCTCAGGCCCGCTAACTTTCTGGCCGATGCGCCTTCGACTAAGCCCGAAACCACGCCCATCCGTCCGTTGGTGGCACCCACGGCGTTTAGTTCGCCGGTGATGCCGGGTGCGTTGGGCATGACTTTCGGTTCAACCAAAATCACCCCGCCAATGGCATCGGAGCCGTAGCGGATACTGGCCGCACCTTTAATCACGGTTAGCCGCGAAGCCACAAACGGATCAACTTCGGGGGCGTGTTCGCTACCCCATTGCTGCCCCTCCTGCCGAACGCCGTTGTTGAGAATCAAAATTCGGTTGCTGTGCAGGCCATGAATAACTGGCTTTGAGATGGTTGGCCCGGTCTGAATGCTGTATAATCCGGTGATATTTTTCAGGCTTTCGCCCAGCGATTGGCCCCGCGTGGCCTGTAACTCTGCGCCGGTGAGTTCGGTCTGAATCTGCAGGAGTTGCCGCGCTTCGGAGCGGTGTTCGGTAATGTCAATTCCGGGCAGTTCAATAGTGCGGGAAATCGAGTCGGGTGGGAGTGGGGAAACAGGCGTTTGGGCAATGATTGGCGAACGGAGTAGTAGCCCGATGAATAGGCACAAGATGGCAGTGGACGTATATGGTTTCTTCATCGGGTTGAGTTTATTCCCAACCGACCCATCGGACTGCCCTACCCCCGACCCCCTAAACAGGGGGCTTTAAAAGCCTTCGGCTTTTTTTGTGCCGGAGGTTTAGCCCCCTGTTTAGGGGGTTGGGGGTAGGGGCAGTCCGATGGGTCGGTTGGGGTATTTTATGAGAACACAAAACTACATCAAATGCAACAGTGTTGCAAATAAAGCGCAAAATAGACCAATGGCCTGTTTCACCGTACCTTTGGTTTATGATGCCATCAAGCAATGCCTTGTTCGACGTTTCGATTATCATTGTCAATTACAAGACTCCCGGTCTGATTCTCGACTGCCTGAAAACGGTGTTTCAATTCACCAAAGGCGTTTCGTTTGAGGTGTTGCTGATTGATAACGACTCTGGCGATGACAGCGAAACCCGGATTCGGGCCGCGTATCCGGCAGACCGATTTCCCGACGTGCGCTGGTTTCAGACGGGCTACAACGCCGGGTTTAGCCGGGCCAACAACCTCGGTATAGATAACGCACGGGGCCGCTATATTTTTCTGCAAAATTCTGATACCCTGCTGATTAATGACCTGCTGACGCGTTTAGTGGCCGTGATGGATGCCCGGCCCGATGTAGCGGGGCTATGCCCGATGCAGATCACCCGCGACGGCACCGTTCACCACGCTATTTACCATGCGTTTTCGCAGCTGCGAAGGCATTTCTTTATTTTCCCGCACAACCGTTTTACCCTGAAACTGATTCACCGGCTTATTCCTGACCCGGTTTATAGCGAGCCGGAGCAGGTGGAGTGGCTGTCGGGCGCGTGTTTGATGACCCGCCCGGACGTAATTGCGACGGTGGGAAAGCTGGAAGAGCGATTTTTTATGTACGGCGAAGACAGTGAATGGAGCTACCGGCTGGGTCAGGCGGGGCGGCTTTTGATGCTGCGCGACGCGTTTATCGTGCATCTCGAATACGGCAGCAGCAGCGAGTATCAGCAGCGCGAAACCCTCTCGCACATTAACCGATTCAGAACCCAAATGCACGTCTCTAACCTGCTCTGGCTCAGAATGCAGTATGGCCCTGGGGCATATTTGCTGGTGATTTTGCATTACCTGACATTGATACCGGCTATTTTCGGCTGGAAAATTGCCATAAACCTCCGCAACGGGCAGCCGCCGTTGGCCCAACTCGACAATCAGCGGGCGTTTGCCCGGCAGATAGGCGTGTTTATGCGATTTTTCTGGCCGACGGTTTTCAGGAAAAAGATGTTCTATAAGGTTTGAGCCTGATTTGTGATACACTTTTTTGGCTCCCAATCGTTGATACAATACCGATTTCGATAAGCAATCTATGAAACCCTCTACTACCGTCTGGTTAGGCGTTCTGCTGTGCCTGAGCGCACTCTGGCCGACTGTTTCGCAGGCTACCCACGTCCGCGCCGGTGAGATCACCACCCGCCGTATCTCGCTCACGTCGCCCACGTATGAAATTACGCTGACCGCCTACTTCGACGAAGACGGTGGCCGGACGGCGGCTGGCCTGCAAAATGACGTGTTGTTCTGCTTTGGTGATGGCTCAACCGAGCGGGCTGCCCGGTTGTTACCCATCCGGCAAATTGGTTTCAGTAGAAGAACGTCGGTCAATATTTACCGCGTCGTGCATACCTATTCCGGCCCCGGCACCTATCAACTTATTGCCTTTATCGAAAACCGAAATGATGGTACTGTTAATATTCCGGGGGCTAATGACAAGGCATTTTCGATTCGCACCATGCTCACCGTCAATGCTTCACTGGGGTTGAATGCCTCCGCAGTGCTGACGAACCCGCCGTTGGATTCGGCCCGGATTGGTCAGAAATTTTGCCATAACCCGGCGGCCTTCGACCCCGATGGCGATAGCCTTGCTTACCGGATGGCAATACCCCTGACCGGCTCGCAGTCGCTGCCTTGCCGTCAGATTGATGCGGGGTATCTTGACCCGGCGCGGGGCATCAACCCAAACGCTCAGAACGAAGGCACCAACGGCCCGGCCACGCTCACCATCAACTCCCGAACGGGCAATATGTGTTGGGATTCACCGGCGGTGGCAGGGCAATACAACATCGCTTTTGTAATTGAAGAATGGCGGGACGGGGTGCTAATCGGCGAAATTACCCGCGATATGCAGATTATTGTTAGTGAAGGCCGCAACCGAAGGCCGCTGCTTCAGGTGCCGCCTTTCAAATGTGTAGAAGCCGGCACACTCATCAACGAAGTAATCAGGGCGACTGACCCCGACAATAACCGGCTCGAATTAACGGCTTTTGGTGGGGTCTTTAACCGCGCACCGGATGGCACACTTTACAATCCGGCAGTGGTTGCCACGCCGTATGCCACGTTTACTACACCCACCCAGCCCCAATCGCAAACTGCCTTAGGAACGTTCAGGTGGCAAACCAGTTGCAGCCACATTCGGCAGGAAGAGTACGATGTGATTTTTAGGGTAGTTGATTTTCCGGGTATTCCAACCCAATTAGCAAGTTTAGAGACGTTTCAAATTAAGGTAATCGGGCCGCGTCCGCAGAACCTCACCGCCCGCCCCACTGCCGACGCCACGGGCCGTGCCATTCAACTGAACTGGACACCTTATACCTGCATACCGCCCGCAACGCCCACAACGGTCGGCAGCACGTCTATTGTGATTTACCGCAGAACCGGCTGCTCAAGTCTGAGCGTGGGCGAGTGCCAGACAGGGTTGCCTGCCGGTTCGGGATACGTGGAAATTGGGCGGGTGTCAGCCACTACCTCCACGTTCTTAGACAATAGAAATCTTCAGCGCGGGGTGCAATACAGTTACCGTATTCTGGCCCTGTTCCCCCTGCCGTCGGGCGGGCCAAGCGTGGTATCGAGCGAAGTTTGTTTAAGTTTGCCCCTGCAAGTGCCGGTGCTGACGAACGTTACCGTTGACAGCACAAGTCAGCAGCGCGGCCAGATAACCGTGCGCTGGACGCGGCCAATCGGCCTGAATCCCGGCGATCTGGGCGGGCCGTTTCAGTACCGGGTTTTCAGGGCAACGGGCCTGGCCGGGACTGCCTTTGAGCAGGTCGCCAGCATCAATACCGATCTCGGCACCGCGCCCGACACGATTTACGTAGATCGGGGGAGTTCAGTAACGGGCATCAATACCGAAGCCAATGCCTACCGCTACCGGATTGATTTTTACTTTACTAACCCCGCCACCGGGCAGCTTACCCGCGTTGATGGCACCGACCCCGGCAGCAGTCCGCGTTTGGCAACCAATCCCGGTTTCCGGCAGATTGAACTCGTCTGGCAAACCAACACGCCCTGGAGCAACGACGGGCAGCGGCACCGCGTCTATCGCAGCCGAACGGGAGTACGCGGCCCGTTTAACATCATTGCCGAGGTGCCGGCAACGGGTCAGCCGTATCGGTACGCAGACACTGGTGCCGATACCTTTGCCGCCGACGGGATCACGAGCCTGAGTCCGCTCAACGCCGACAGCAGCTACTGTTACCGCGTCGAAACAGTGGGCCGATACACCAACGGTGCGCCTTTTCCAACGCAGTTACTCCGCAACTTTTCGCAAATTACCTGCGCCAGCCCCACCGATACAACCCGGCCCTGTCCGCCCGCCCTGAATCTGGATTTGTTAGACTGCGCGACGCTGAACGATAAAAGTTTCTGTAATCAGACTACGTTTACCAATCGCCTGAACTGGACGTATCCGGCCCGCGCCAATGGTGCTGACTGTGATCAGCGGATTGTGTCGTACAATATTTATTTCAGCCGGTTTCAGAATAGCGGCCCCTTTGTTCGGATTGCCACCGTGTCGGCCCCGACCACCACGTTTGACCATTCGAGTTTAAGCACCGTTGCCGGGTGTTATTACGTTACGGCGGTGAATCGGCGCGGAACCGAGAGCCAGCCCAGCAACCGGATTTGTAAAGACATCTGCCCGGCGTTTAAACTCCCTAATGTGCTGACTCCCAACGGAGACAACAAAAACGATTTGTTCAAGCCGCTGGATTGCCCGGCATTTGTGGCCTCGGTCGAGACCATTATTGTGAACCGATACGGCAACACGATTTTTGAGGGGAACGACCCAAACATCAACTGGAACGGCAGCACCACCAACGGGCAGGCGTTGCCGTCGGGTTTATACTACTACCAGGTAACGGTGCGCTTTGCCGGTTTAGACCCCAACGCGCCCCCGCTCGTGCTAAAAGGCTGGGTTAATCTGATTCGGGAAGCCGGGCCAAACGGCGGTTGATAAAATTTGAGTAGTTTTACGCCCCATCTCACCCAATAACTTGCTACTAAGTATGAACCGTCAGCTACTGACGAAACCTGATTTGTTATGCCCGGCCCGCTTATTTCGGTGATCACCGTTGCGCTGAACGCAAAAGATGGCCTGATACGCACCATGCAAAGCGTTCGTAATCAGGGCGAAATACGCTACGAACACATTATTGTAGACGGTGGCAGTACGGATGGCAGTGTAGAACTGCTTCGTCAACAGAAAGATGACTGTGTAGTGTGGAGCAGCGGCCCGGATGGTGGTATCTACGAAGCCATGAACAAAGGTATTGACCAGGCGCGGGGGAAATGGCTTTATTTTTTGGGTGCGGGCGATACGCTCCTCGACGGTATTTTTCCCCGCGTTGTGCCGCACCTGACCGAAAATTTAGCCGTATTGATTGGCAACATCCGCCACGCCGACGGCTCGCTCTTCCCTGGAACGTTCTCCGATCAGATTTTCATCAGCAATACGGTGCATCATCAGGGTGCGCTTTATAACCGCCACGTTTTTGACCGTTTTCGGTACAATACCGCACTCCGGGCGTTGTCTGACTACGAACTTAACCTGATGCTTTATCTGAAGCATAAACGCTATCAGATTGTGGATATTGATATGTGTATCTGCGAGTTAAACGGAATCAGTTTTCAACTGCTGCGTTCACTCATCGAGTCGAATCACATTAAATATAAGCACCTTAGTTTCTGGAAGGCCAGTTACTTCGGGGCGGTGCTGGGCTGGCGGTATCTGCTCCTGTATCTGCGCCGGATCAAACACGGGTTATAGCTTATAAAGGGTTTGCAGAATACCCCAACCGACCCATCGGACTGCCCTACCCCCAACCCCCTAAACAGGGGG
>JBBRUV010000275.1:0-6743 GCA_038247465.1 Cytophagales bacterium | reverse complement strand
TAAAGTCAAGCTAAGTAGGGGTCCCAGCCACCGTCGGCAAGCAACAGATTGGCTAACGCGGTCGGTTGGTCGGTATCGGGGTTCGAGAGACCAAATGCTTTCATCCAGTACCGGATAGCGTTGACCATATTTTTACCAACGCCCAGGTCAACAACGGCATCTTCATCGGTAAACGAATGGCCATCGGTTATAAAATCGTAGCCTTTTTTGAGCCACAGATTGCGGCACTGAAACGATTCATGGCCGGAGAAAGACAGTTTTTCGGGGGCAGTAACGAGCATTACGGGGTATTCAGAATGGGTGAGTAATCCCAAATTTACAGTCTTTTGCCCTGAACACCGGCCAGAACAGACAACTCGGCCAGCAGAAAACGGCTTATTTGCGATTTAAGCCCCCTGTTTAGGGGGTTGGGGGTATTTGTCAGACAGTCTCTAACAAAAAAAGCCCGCTGTGGGCGGGCTTTGGGGTATAATTTGTGCTGGTTATTTACTCTGCTTTGGTCAGGGGCGTGTCAACCACGTGTTCATACACAAACCAGGCCTGCAACTCGTTTGTCCGCATTACTTGACTCACCAACACGTCATTCGTGCCGTCGTCACCGGCATCGGCGGCATTTTTGGCCGCTTCCCGTACTTCGGCCAGCAGCAGATCGTGCGCGTCGAGCAGCCGCGAAATCTGAACGGGAACTTCCTCGCGGTCACGCGGAGGGCGCGGAATCGTGGTCATTTCGGCTACATCGGCAGCCATCGCTATGCCCAACCCGCCCAGCAACTGAATCCGCTCGGCAATGGTGTCTACCAGTTCAGCCTGCTCTTCATAATGCTTGTCGAACAGCAGGTGAAGTTGGTAAAATGTGGGGCCTGACAACTGCCAGTGGTGTTTTTTGTACATATCGCGCAGGGTCATGGTATCGGCCAGAATCTGGTTCAGAGACTCTGCGCTGGCTTTGCGGATTTCTTCATCGAGCGCAATCGGCACGTTTTTGAGAACCGTACCGAATGATTGCAGGATTCTACCTTCCTGATGCAGCCGGGGTTCGGCCAGCCGGGTGGTTTGTTTGGGCGTTGCCATCACGTTGATTTACTGGTTTTATGTTCAGTTTGTCATTCACCGTAACCGCACATCACGTCCCTTCTTTTTGAGTTGGTCAGGTTGTACGGCTATGGTGTCTGATTCATAAACTCCTGCGTAAACGGGTTGGCCGTAGAAATGAGCCTACGGTCATTCTACCTGCTCAGTGATGCCTACAGATAGACTTAGTTCGGGATAATGGCCGGAATCTGTTGCTCGGTCACCATCCGGTTGAAGGCCGGCACCTGCGTCCCGACGATTTCTTTGAGTGTTCCCAATGCACTGTCTATTTGTTTGGCCAGGTCGTCGTAAGCCGTGAACGAGGCTTTGGTGGGTTTTGTATCTGCCGAAGAAACCACCGAAGCCACGCCCGATAGTTTGTCGTTTAGTTGAATGGGGTAGGCCAGCGCGTCCTGCGGTGCTTTTGATTTGGGCTGCATCAGGGTTGATTCTAACTTGTCGAGCGCGTCAACCATCGGTTTGGCTGCTTTTTTAAGTTTCTCGGCGGCTTTCGGTTCTTTCACGCTCTTGGTATAACCGTCAATCTGCGTTCTGATCTGTCGAATCTGATTGATGGCTTTGTGCGTTTCCGACAGTTTGGTATTGATCTTCTGCATCAACTCAAACTGCGCCAGAAACTCGGCAGAGGTGGTGGCAAGGCGCGGGTCTTTCCTGATCTCGATGGGTTGCTCAGAAACCAATGAATCGCCCAGCAGCAGCCGCACTTTATACAGTCCCGGCACTACTTTAGCTCCCGTGCCGGGTCCTGTCCACATCACGTTTGTTCCCTCAACCGCCGTTGCATCGGGGTAGCGCATATCCCACACAAACACGTTCATCCCCGCACGGGCCGGTGCGCTGCCGGGCCGGGCGGCTGCTTCATCCTGATAAAATTCTTTGGCAATTTTCAGCGGTTGGCCTTTGCGGTCTTTCTGGTTCGAGAAACTAATGATGGTGTCGCCCCCTGGAGTCATATACACCAACCGGAGTTTTTTGGTCGGCTTGTTTTTCAGGTAATACCGCGTAATTACGCCGTTTTGGGCGTTTTCACCTTCATCTGAAACCACTCCGCCCCGGCGCGGGTTGCCCGCTCCGCCGTCCATCCGGTAGGCGTGGCGCGGTTTGTAGAGGTGCATTGCCGATGCTGACTTACCACTCTGTTCCAGGTCGGCCAGTTCGTGCAGGGGCGTGATGTCGTCCAAAATCCAGAACGACCGTCCGTGCGTGGCAATTACCACATCTTTTTCGCGCTTGTGAATCTGCAAATCACGGACGGGCGTAACGGGCAGATCAAGGTTTAGTTTTTTCCAAGAATCACCGTCGGTGAAAGACACATACACGCCCCGCTCGGTTCCGGCAAACAGCAGACCGGGTTTGTTAGGGTCTTCGCGCAGCACGTGGCACGGCTCATCGGCAGGAACCCCGGCGGTGATGCTCGTCCAGGTTTTGCCGTAGTCGGTCGTTTTAAAGAGATACGGTTTGCGGTCGCCCGACATATACCGCTTGGCCGCCAGATAGGCTTTGCCCGCCGTGTGTTCAGACGGATGCACCATACTCATAATCGCCAGTTCGGGCAGCATGGCAGTCGGTGGGGTGATGTTCTGCCAGGTTGCGCCCGCGTCGCGGCTAATGTGCATCAGTCCATCGTCTGACCCGGCCCAGAACACGTTCTTTTCAATCGGTGATTCGGCGAAGGTGAAAATCGTCGGGAAGGTCTCGGCCCCGGTGTTGTCTTTGGTGATTGGCCCGCCCGTGTCGCCCTTCGTTTTGGGGTCATTGCGGGTCAGGTCGGGGCTGATGTCGTCCCACGAATGACCGTAATCGGTGCTGCGGTGCAGGTACTGCGAGGTGATAAACAGGGTTTTAGGATCGTGGGGCGAAAACACAATCGGGTACGTCCACTGAAAACGGTATTTCCGGGCCGACGACGGCGATCCCATAAAATATTCTGGATACACGTTAATCACCTGATTCTGACCTGTTTCCTGGTCGTGCCGGGTAATCAGACCGTCGTAACTGCCGCCAAACGTCACTAATGGGTTCGTCGGGTCGGGCGTGATGTAGCCCGATTCGCCACCGGCCACTGAATACCACGCGCCCGGCCCAATCGAATAGCCGGTGGTGCGGCTGGCAATCCGCACCGACGAGTTATCCTGCTGTGCGCCGTAGAGGTTATACGGAAAGTCGTTGTCTACGTTCACGTGGTAAAACTGCGACGTCGGAATATCAATATCAGAGAACGTGGCTCCTCCGTTAAACGTCACCTCGGCCCCACCGTCGTCGCCGATAATAAAGTTCATCGGGTTTTTCGGATTCCACCAGATGTCGTGCGTATCGCCGTGATGCACGGGTACGTTTTTGAATGTTTTGCCGCCGTCGTATGATTTCAGGGCGTTCACATTCAGCACAATCAGCCCATTTTCGTCCTGCGGGTCAGCCGCCAGCATCATATAGTACCAGGGCCGTTGCCAGAGGTTTTTATCGTCGTTGATGAGTTGCCACGAGTCGCCCGCGTCGTCGGAGCGATACAGCCCACCTTTCGCGTTTTCGATCATAGCATAGAGCCGGTTCGGGTTCACGGGCGAAACCGTGATGCCGATTTTGCCCAACATTCCTTTTGGCATACCGGGTTTATCGCTCAGGTTTGTCCAGGTGTCGCCCCCGTCGGTTGATTTATACAGCCCACAGCCTTTACCGCCACTGCTCATGGTGTAGCTGTTGCGATACGCCTGCCACATAGACGCATAGACGATTGACGGGTTGGTGGGGTCGAGTTTCACCACTGCCGAACCCGTACTGTCGTTTTTGGCCAGAATCTGTTTCCAGGTTTTGCCGCCATCCACCGTGCGAAACACCCCGCGTTCTTTGTTGGGCGCAAACGGATTGCCTAAGGCGGCCACGTAGGCAATATCGGCGTTGGTGGGATGCACGTCAATGGTTGACACGGCATCGGCGGCCTTCAGTCCGATGTGTTTCCAGGTCTTGCCCGCGTCGGTTGATTTGTAGATACCGTCGCCGTTGGCGATGTTGCTGCGGATGTCCGACTCACCCATGCCAACGTAAATCGTGTTCGGGTCAGACGGAGCCACCGCCATTGCGCCCACCGAGCTGGATTTAAACGTGCTGTCGGAGATGGCGTTCCAGTTGGCTCCTCCATCGGTAGTTTTCCAGACTCCGCCCCCCGTTGTACCGAAATAATAGGTCAGGGGCTGGCTCACGTGACCGGCTACGGCCAACGCCCGCCCCCCGCGAAACGGGCCGATGTTGCGCCAGTGCAGGCCGTTGAATAAACTGTCAGAGACGAAGGCCGGGCCAGTTTTAGCAACGGGTTTGATTTTGCGCTGCGCCAGCGATAGGCTGGGAATCAGATAGATAAGCAGCAGCGCCAGTGCTGTTAGGCGGGTAGTAGAGAATTGGGTTATCATATTTGCTTGGTTTTATTTGGGTTAAAGACTCACAATGTTCCCCGGATACTCAACACCAGATTGCGGCCCGGTGCGCTGATACCCGATGCAAAAACCCGGTAGTTTCGATCCAGTATGTTTTCCAGCGAAGTCTGCACCTGAATGTAGGGTTTTATTTGGTAATTGAACCGGAGATTAATGGTTTGCCAGGCCGGCATTCCCTGCGCCGTTGCGTAAATTACGTTGTCTTCGCCCGCCAAATTATAGTCGCTCAGGCGTTTCCAGCCGTTAAACAGTACGTTGGCTTCGGCCCGAAACTGCTTGACCGTCAGCCGAACCCCGCCCTTACCATACAGGGGCGGAATATGGTCAAGCGGGAAATCGGTGGTGTCAGTCAGGATGCGGCCCCGCGTGTAGGTGATGGTGCCAAACAGCGTCAGCGACGGAGTGAGGTCGGCAGAAAGTTGCGCGTTGGCTCCATAGAGCCGGGCCTGCTGCGCGTTGGTCTGGGTCATAATGCGGCTCGTTCGGCCATTATACAGCACTTGATTCTGGCCGTTCAGTGTGCCGGGTTGGGTACTGATGGCGTTGGTATAAATCGTGCAGAACCCCTCGGTCTCTACTAAAATCCGCTCGTTTATTTGCTTATAAATCCCGGCATCGAGGGTGTAGGTTCGCTCTGGTTTCAGGCCCGGATTCGGCACAACCAGCGTCCCTGCCACCGACTCGAACACCTTCGCCAGATCGTCCACATTTGGCACCCGATAACCCGATGCCAACGCACCCGACGCCCACCACTCACCCGGCAGGCGCGTTACCCAGCCGAGGCTCCCCGTAACCGCACCGGCCCGTTGGGTGATGTTGTTAAAGGGAAACGGGAAAAACGTTTTGTCAGTAAATTTGGCATACAGCCGGTTATGGGCATACCGAACTCCGTAGGTCAGCGTTGAGCGGGGTGTTGCGGCCACCGTTCCTGATGCGTAGCCCGCCAGAGACTGCGTATTGGCTCCACCGTCGAGGTAGCGCGTGTCTAACGGGTCAATCTTGCCGGTCTGCACATGCTGCCGATACGCCGTTGAGCGAACGGTGTTATAGGTCGCTTCCAGGCCATAACGCAGGGTGTGGGCAGGAGTCAGTCTCTTTTTCAGGTCGGCGTTCAACGTCCAGACCCCAACCCGTTCGGTGCGGTGTTGCAGGCCATAGTTCCCAAACCGGCGGTTGTGGCGGCTTTCTTCGATGGCCTGATACGCAACCACCACATTCAGGTCATCGGCTATGCCCGACACAATTTGTTTGGTTAGGTTGTAGGCCGTCAACAGCCTTTTCTGCGGGCCATAGTACCATTGCGCGTGAATCAGATTGCGGTTCGCATCGGTTTCGGTCAGCCGGTCGTAGCGCGGGATGTCAGTACTGATCGAAAACTGCACGTTCAGTAGGTGTTTGGTGCGGACATTGGGCTGAAACAACACTTTTTGAAGCAAGTCGAGTTGTTTATAGCCCGTCGGGGTCTGTACATTCGGATCGGGGTTGGCGATTTTTACGTCGGCGTTATTTTCATAACCGGCATAAAAAAGCCGCAGTCCCAACTGACCTATATCGGCGTTGCGCTGTTTGCCCTGCCGCAGGTCGCCAAAGTCCGACGCGGTTACGCTGCTCAGGAACGCCCACCGCCGAACACCTATATCCAGTCGGCGTGGGCCGTTTTTTCGAGCATCGCGCTGCTGTACCGCACAAATCCATTGGCATTTATCTGCATCTGCAACGAATCTGAACTGTTCAGCCGGGGCGAAAGCGTTTGCACATAAATTACGCCCCCCAACGCGTCGCTGCCGTAAACTACTGAACCCGGCCCTAAAGCAACCTCAACCCGTTCGGCCACGGCGTTATCTAAACTGAGGATATTCTGCAAATGACCGCCCCTAAAAATAGCGTTGTTCATCCGCACGCCATCCACCACAATCAGCACTTTATTGGCCTCGAAACCACGCAGAATCGGGCTTCCTCCGCCCAACTGACTTTTTTGCACCAGTACCTGACCGCTTTGCTGCAGGACGTCGGCCATTGTTGGCTGGTTCAAAAACTGCAATCCGTCGCGGGTAAACACCCGGATGGCCTGCGCTATGTACGACTGTGGTTCGGCGGTTCGGGTGGCAGCTATCACCACTTCGTTGAGTTCCAACTGTTTCTCGGTCAGTAATACCGCAAAATTCATCGTTCGCAACTGCGTCAGAGTGTGAGAAGTCGTTTGATAGCCTACCCGCCGGAAGG
>JBBRUV010000274.1:0-6758 GCA_038247465.1 Cytophagales bacterium | reverse complement strand
TGTGTCTCCGTGAAAACTCGGTGTATCTCTGTGACCCATAATTATGAGGGATATTTCATACCAACGCCGATTTCGCGGTGTTGTTGCGGCTCGAACAGGCGTTTCCAGCCTTCGGCCATGAAGCCCGTGCCATAGCCGATCAGTTGCACAAATGCGGCCCCAACGCTCAGAAACGCTACGTTCAGGCTTTTTTCTTTTCGGAAGGCATCCGCGAAAATCATCCCGGAAAACAGCAATAACAAGCCTATTGACAGCGCGGTCAGGAATGGCGATATGGCATACCACACCGGCACCGACGCCACAAAAATCGTGAACAAGGCCGGAAACCAATGCACCAATTTTAGTTCTTTCGGGTAAAATCGGGCGATGTTGATGCGGGCGCGGCCAAAAAAACGCAGTTGCCGAAAAAATGCCCCCAAATCCGTCCGCCGTTTGTGGTAGATAAATGCACCGGGAATCAGCCCGGTAATAAAGCCGTTCTCGATAATGCGGATGGCAAATTCAATGTCTTCACCCATCCGGCTGATGCGGTAGCCCCCCGTTTTCTGGAACACCGCCCGCGACAATCCCATGTTAAACGAACGCGGGTGATACTGCCCGCCGAGGTTTTTCTGACTCCCGCGAATACCGCCCGTTGTGAAAGGCGAAGTCATGGCATAGCTGATCGCTTTCTGCACGGGCGTAAAATCGGGATGAGCCGCGTCGGGCCCTCCGTAAGCATCGAGCCACGTGGTTTGGAGGTGGTCGGCAACGGTCTGGAAATAGGATGGCGGGATGAGTGCGTCAGAATCGAAAATTATGAAATAATCTCCCGTTGCCAGCCCAAAACCGTCATTCCTGGCAAAGCCCTGTCCGGCGTTTTCTTTGAACAAATACTGAATTTTCAACCGACTCTGAAACAATTTCACCACCTCATCAGCCCGGTTCACGGAGCCGTCTTCGACCACAATTACCTCAAAACCAGTGTACATCTGCTTCGTCAGCGAGTCGAGCAGTTCGGCTAATTCGTCGGGGCGGTTATAGACGGGGATGATGACGGAGAATTGCACAGAGATAGAACGCGGATGACGCAGATTTAGCGGATTTGCGCTAATTTTTAATACTATATGTGAACTTATTTTATAGAGATGGGTAGTTGGTAAAGCTCATTAGTGAGAAAAGACCTTTCTTTTGAATTCGGGTTTTTTGCCGAAACTGAACAAATAACCGACTTCAATTTTGGTTGCTTTCAAGTAGTTGAGCAACTGAGCTTCATGCTCATCTGCAATGATTACCGATGTTTTTAATTCAAGAATAATCTCTTGATTCACCAAAATATCCGCGTAATATTCTCCTATTAGTTGATCATCATAAAATACGTTAATCGGTACTTGAGCAGCGCATTCGATACCCTGTTTTCGCAACTCAAGTATAAAGGCCTTTTCATAAACTTTTTCCAGGAATCCATAGCCTAATGTATTGTAGACTTTGTAGAAACACTTAATGAGTGTTTCAGTCGAAGTTGATGTTATAATTTGCATGAGTCAGATAAAATCAAAATTCGCGTAAAACATGCTCAACATCCCGAATCAGAAAGGCTTCTATGACAAAACAACCAGGATATCTGTGTAAATCTGCCCAATCAGTGTCATCTGCGTTCCATCTTTGATTTATCCCAAATAAATAAAATCTGTGGTCATCCGCTTAATCTGCATCATCCGCGTTCTATAACCTCCCGCAGCGCTTCCTCATTGGCCCGCAACACGTCTTCAATCAACTCATCCGTCAATGCCGTTGAGACGAACAGACTCTCGAATTGGGCCGGGGCAATGTAAACCCCACGATCAAGCAGGGCGTGGAAATACCGGCCAAATGCGGCTACATCGCAGGTTTTGGCCGTGTCGAGGTCGGTAACGGTGCGGTCGGTCATAAATAACGTGAACATCGAACCCACTTGGTTGACGGTGAAATTCAGCCCTAATTTTGCCACGCTTGCCCGGAAGCCGGTCGCCAGTGTATTGCCGATTTCATCCAAGCGGGTATAGACTTCGGGGTGGTCGTTGAGGTGGTGCAGCATCGTCAGGCCAGCCGCCATCGCAATCGGGTTGCCCGACAGCGTACCGGCCTGATAGACCGGCCCCGCCGGAGAAACCATGTTCATAATCTCGGCCCGACCACCATACGCACCGACGGGCATCCCGCCCCCGATGATTTTGCCAAGCGTGGTCATGTCAGGAATCACGCCAAACCGCTCCTGCGCTCCCCCCCGCGCCAGCCGGAAGCCAGTCATCACTTCATCGAAAATCAGGATGATACCGTGCTTCGTGCAGAGGTCGCGGAGGCCCTGCAAATAGCCGGGTTCGGGCAGCACGCAGCCCATATTACCCACAACGGGTTCGAGAATGAGGGCGGCAATCTGGTTTTCATTAGCCGCGATGAGGGCTTCAACGGCGGGTAAGTCGTTGTAGGGCGCCAACAGCGTGTCGTTGGCGGTGCCGCGTGTAATGCCGGGGCTGTCGGGGGTTCCCATCGTCATGGCTCCGCTGCCCGCCGAAATCAGAAATGAATCGCCGTGACCGTGATAACAGCCCTCAAACTTGATGATTTTTTCGCGTCCGGTAAAGCCCCGTGCCACCCGAATGGCCGACATCGTGGCCTCGGTGCCGGAATTAACCATCCTGACTTTTTCGACCGAGGGAACCATTGACACGATCAGTTCGGCCATTTCGACCTCCCGGCGCGTGGGTGCACCAAACGAAAAACCGTGTTGAGCAGCATCGCGAACGGCTTTTTCAACTGGTTCAAACGCGTGGCCCAGTACCATCGGCCCCCACGAGTTGATGAGTTCGATATACTGATTGTCGTCTTCGTCGAAGATATACGGCCCCTTCGCCGATTTGATGAATAGCGGGGTTCCGCCCACCGCCCGGAAGGCCCGCACCGGCGAGTTTACGCCCCCCGGAATAACGGTCTGGGCGCGGGTAAAGAGTTGTTGTGAGTTGGTCATTTAATTTACCCGAACAAACCGTCCACCTTCGTATTTTACAATCGGAACGGTCTGATTTTCATTGGATTTGGTGTAATCGAAGCCCGACAGGACGTAATCATCCGTGTCGGACTTAAGCGCGGCCCGGTTGCCGGACGTGATGCCATTTTTGGCGAGTTGCCGCCCGAAAAACAGCAACATGTCGTAGCCCTGTCGGGCAAAAACTGATGGAATAATGTTCTCTCGGTCGAGGTAAGTCTGCTCAAAATCGGTGGTTATCGGGTTTACGGAGTCCGTAAATTCGGGCCACAATAAATACAGTTCGCGCCGGGTGAAGATCGAAAGCGAGTTTTTGTAAAAATTAAACGCCCCCGCCGAAGCTACCAACGGCGCGTTGACCTGCCGCCGACTCAGCGCGTCGAGCATCCGGGGGCCATCGTCGTCGTTGCTGCTCACGAAAAAAATGTGGCCGGGTGCGTTCACATCCGAGATTTTCATCACTCCGGCACGGGCTTCGGCAGTGCCGCCAAGTTTCTGGAAATCAAGAATCTGAAATCCTTTTTCTTTGAGTTTAGCCTGGTAAATAGCCGCCAACGATGAATCTTTCCGGGCGGTGCCGAAATACACGGCGGCTTTTTTGACGGTGTTCAGGCTCCGGGCAAAGTCCAGCGTTTTGTCGGCCTGCACGTTCAGCGACGGTTGGGCCAAAAACGCCATCGGTTGGCCCGTCACAAGGTCGCTGCTGGTAGCAACCGGGTTTACCAACGGCACATTATTGAGGTTGGCGAAGGCCGTAACGAGTTTGTTGGGTTCGGCATAAAGTGGCCCAAAAATCAGATCCGACTGCCCGAACTGGGCGTTGTTGATGAGGTTGAGCGTTTTGTCTTCGTCATTGTCTACATCGTACGCAAACAGGTTCACCGTCACGCCATCTTCCTGTAACTTGCTCTGAGCCAAGCGCATCCCGGCAAATAAATCATAGACATACTGGCTCACCCGTCCGTTATTACCTGTCTCGGCATCCTCTACCCGAAATGGATACAGCACCGCCACGTTGTAATAGCCTTTAGCCCGGCGCGTTGCAGGCGTAGTTGCTGCCGGGCGGGTAGCGGGGGCCGTTGCAACCGGCGCACTGGGCGGGGTGGGGGCGGTGCGGGTATTGGCGGTGACGGGCGCACCAAACCGATTTGTAAGCTGGTCGGAGAGTTCCAGATCGTCGCGGTTAGAAGACGAGCGTTGGATAAGGCTGATCAAGGCGAGACTCAGATTTCGGCTACCGGAAAATTCTTTTTGCAGACTTTTCATTCGGGTCAAATCAGTGATTTTGGCGAAGAAAAACTGCTCTAATTTGTCCGTATCGGCTTTCAGGTCGGGGTCGCCGATGGTTTGGATGTGGTTCAGTGCGTCTTCATACTGGCCGGTTTCCATATTGATGGCAGCCATGAGGTAGGCAGCATCGTCTTTTTTGCGCCAGTCGGGGTAGCGGTCGGCCAATTGTTTCAACATGGGCCGGGCCTGACTGTAATTACGCTGGCGGAAGGCGGCAATAGCGTAGTGATAATGGGCAAATGGAGCCAGGGTATTGCCGCGCTCGGTCATAGGCAACAACTCGCGCTTAGCCGACTCATAATCACCGAGTTGCACGAGTTTTACGGCTGCTTTGTAACGCCGTTCGGCAGGCGAGATGGTGGATTGCGCGGATGCACAATGAGCAATAAACAATGAGCAATAAACAATGATCAACCTAATTCGATACATCGAAGAGGCCAGATAGCAATCAGTCTGCGCTTTATTGACCAGCCAATATTGTTCATTGTTCATCGCTCGTTGTTCATTTAAAAAATCACTTCTTCTTCCCAGCCCGTGTTTCTAAGCGTTTCTGCGAGTCATCGGCAGCTTTGCGGGCTTCTTCGGCAGAGGCCAATTGCTTTTGCAACATCGCTTGAAAACCACCCGGTTTTTTGGCTTCGCCGGTGGCATTTTTCTTGCGATTTTCTTCGAGCTTGGCCTTAATTGCGTCCTCGTCAACAAAACGCCGGATAAGTAACTGCTGCGAAATTGTGACCACGTTTGAGACGAAATAATACCACGTCAGGCCCGCCGGAAACGAGTTCAGAACAAACATAAACATCAGCGGGAAGATGTAGCTCAGTGTTCGCATATCTACCGGCCCCGGTTGCTGCGGGGTGGTTTGGTTGTTATACCAGGCATACACGATAGACGATGCGGTCATCAGCACGGTGAACAAACTCAGGTGACTGCCCAAAAACGGAATCGTAAAGGGGAACTTGAAAAACGTGTCGTATGTGGATAAATCGCTCGACCACAGGAACGGTTGCTGCCGCAATTCAATCAGGTTTGGAAACAGAAAGAACAGCGACATTAGTACCGGCAGCGTTGCCAGCACCGGAATACAACCGCTTAACGGGCTGACTCCCACCTCACCGTATAATTTCATTTGTTCAGACTGCAGCTTGGCCGCGTCAGCATCGCCAACGCGCTCGCGGATGGCGGCCACCTCCGGGGCCAGCACCCGCATCTTGGCCTGACTGATATAGGCGCGGTAGGTCAGGGGCGTGAGCAGCACTTTCACAAAAATCACCAGCATCACAATCAGGATACCGTAGTTAGTGAATATTTTGGTGAACCAGTTAAAGACCGGCACAAAGAAGTACTCGTTTACGGGTTTCAGCAGGGCATAACCCAGATACACGTTGCGGTTGAAACCGGGGGCCACGCTGCCCAAGAGCTGATAATCGTTGGGGCCGTAGAAAAACGTGTATTGTCCTTTGCCAGCCTTGATGTCGGCCATTGAAAGTTGCACGTCAGCGGTGGCTATTTTTACGGTGCTACTGTCGGCTTCGTCAACAATGGTTTTAAACGACGGTTTGGTCATGGCCCCGTTTTGGGCAATTAATCCGGCCAGAAAATACTTGTGCTTGATGGTGAACCACTGCACGGGTTCTTCGGGCGAACCGTCCTGATTACCCGCGCCCTCGCCGATGTTGCTGAAACTATCGTCGTTGGTGAGGTAGTTGATCGTGGCTGATTTGCGATTTTCGGTGAGGTCGTTTTCAAATTGCTGCATCTGGTTTTGCCACACAAAATGCAGGTTTTCGGTGCCGACCATGTTCTGCAAGCCGTTCAGTTTCAGGTTATAATCAACGGCGTAGCCAGTTGCCGGTATGGTGTAGGTCTGCTCAACAGATTGGCCGGGTGCAATCTCGGCCCGGAATGTGATGGTTTGGCCCTTGCCTGAAACGGTGCCGCTTTGGGCGGTTGTGGCATAAAACAGCCGGTGCAGATCAACCTTACCCCGATTCGTCGGTAATTCGAGCGACGTGGTGTTGGTGTTGGCATCCACCAGAATCACGTTCTTGGTCTGGTCGAAGGTTTTGTATTTTTTGAGCAATACTTCTTTCACGCGCCCGCCCTGGGTCGAGAACGTGATTTTCACCTCCGGGTTTTCCAGCACAATATCGCGTGCCTGCCCCTGGGCGGCAGCGGCAAAATCGCCAAACCGGGCGCGGGCCGCTACCGAATCTAACGGTTGTGGCGTGGCGTTGGCGGCTTGCCCAATGGCCGATTTAGCCGTTGGCTTCGTGGTGGCGGTGGTTTTAGCGGGTTCTTTTTCCGGGACTGGCTTGGGTGCCAGAAACTGGTAGGCGACGAGCATCGCCAGAATCAGCGAAATACCAATGAGTTGATTGCGTTCCATTTTTATTTTTTAAATCCCAATTCAGTTGCTCGACCACCCCCAACCCCCTCCTTGAAGTAAGGAGGGGGTTGGGGG
>JBBRUV010000273.1:0-6797 GCA_038247465.1 Cytophagales bacterium | reverse complement strand
GGTTAAACAACCTTCGTTTTCAGAAAACTCACCACCACTTCCAACCCTTTCCGGTAATGGTTATTATTCGGAATCACAATATCGGCTTCTTCCTTGTAAGGTTTCACAAACTCGCGGTAGGCGGGTTGCACGTGGTTTCGCCATCGGTACAGCACATCGGCCCGGTCGTAGCCGCGTTCGATGGCGTCGCGCTGAATGCGCCGGTGGAGTTTGATTTTGTTCTTGGCCGTTACAAAAATCTTCAGGTCTAATTGTGAGGCCACTTCCTTGTAATGGAACACGAATAGCCCTTCGACTACGATAATCGGTGCCGGGCAGAACATCATAATTTTAGGGGCCGCGCCAGGGTTGTTAAACACATATTCGGGCTGCTCTACCGCATGGCCTTCGCGAAGTTGTTGAATGTGATAGGCGTATCGGTGTTCATCAATGGTTTCGGGGAGATCGAAATTATGAACACCGTTGGCATCGGTCTCGATTTCGTGCAGGGGCCGGTAATAGTTATCCTGAGAAATCAGGCATATTTCTTGGGGCGAAAAGGCATCCATCAATTCGCGCAAAAATGAGGTTTTGCCCGACGCGCTGCCGCCCGTAATGCCGACAATAAAGGGTTTGGTGGTCATATCGGCCACGAAAGTACGAACCCCCCGCCCGATTCCCCCGATTAAAATCGGGAGAGCCGGTATTCGTTATTTTTTCGGGGTTTCAATACGTTGGTTTGTTACACGGCAGCTACTGCTCCGGCTGGCCTGCGCCCACGCGGCTTGCCCGTATAAGGTGGCTTTGGTTCGCCGATTTCTTTTACCTGCAATTGCAGTTCGAGCGCGTCAGTACCATCAAAATCAACCGTGCGAATAACAAACCGCTGTTTGTTTTTAGCGTAATCAACCCCGATAGTTGCCAGGATTCCTGCTAATAGCAGCGTGTAGCCTTTGGCCGCCCGTTGCAACGAAAACGTATCCTGATCGTCATCATTTGCCGGAACCATGTAAATAGACGTGGCCTTGGCTTTTCCGTCCTGAACACCGATTTTAAAGGCTGCATCTGTGAAATCAATGCCCAGACCGGCAGTTGTTTTATCAGGGAATACTAACTTTCCGGCACCGGAAATGTATCCAGTGAAAGCCACTTTTGGTGGCTTTGTTTTTTTAGACTGCGTGTTTTCGCTGAGCGAAAGAAAACGAAGAGTTGTTGTTTTCATTTTAATAAATTAGTTTTTAAATTCATTTGCAAACTTATAAAATAATTATCGCTTTAAAACATCAGTCCCGCACGTAAATAAGTTAAAAAACTAATCAGGCCGAAAAAATCAATAATTAATGCAATTCGCTTTTAGGTTTGCAACCCTCAAAACCTGCCAGTCAAGAAAGGGTTCCTATTCTGAATTTGTCGTTTTATTGCTTAATTATGCGTTTTTCACTACCCGCACCATTCGGTAGTTTCGGGTGGTTACGCCCTTTATCTCAGCAAAACAACCGCGCTCCATGAACCGCTCCGACTTCCTGAAAACCACCGCCCTGGCCGGGGCATCACTGCTGACAAACACCGTTTCGGCCACGCCATTCATCTACCACCACCCGGCAAAACCATACCGGCTGGCCCTGATTGGGTCGGGCTGGTGGGGTGGTAATATTTTGCAGTGCGCCATGAAAGCAGGCGGCTCAACAGTGGTGGCCCTATGCGATGTGGACACTCGTGCGCTCCAGAAGACCACTGACTTTGTTACCAAACTCAGCAGCGACCGGCCCAAACGATATACCGATTTCCGGGAGTTACTCGCCACCGAAAAGCCTGATATTGTGATTGTTGCCACACCCGACCACTGGCATCCGCTCATTGCCATTGCCGCCATGAAAGTCGGCGCACACGTGTATGTCGAGAAACCCATCGGTCATACCATTAATGAGGGTAAAGCAATGGTGCGCGTGGCCCGCCAGACCGGGCGCGTCTGTCAGGTCGGGACGCACCGGCGCGTATCGCCCCACAACGTGAGCGGTATGGAGTTTCTGAAATCAGGCAAGGCGGGCAAAATCGGTATGGTTAGGAGTTTTGTACATTATGGCGGTGGGGCCGGGCAGCGCGTAGCCGAAACCGCACCCCCCGCCGAACTAAACTGGGATATGTACTGCGGCCCGGCTCCGCTCGTGGCCTATAACCCCACAATCCACCCGCGTGGTTTCCGGCAGTACCTCGACTTTGCCAACGGTCAAATCAGCGATTGGGGTATTCATTGGCTCGACCAGATTTTGTGGTGGACAGATGAGAAACATCCCCGCCATGTGTATTCGACCGGAGGGCGGGCCATTCGGCAAGACAACACCGATACGCCTGACCATCAGATCGCTACGTTTGAGTTTGAAAGTTTTACGGCTACCTGGGAACACCGGCTCTTTGCCGGTAACAACGCCGAAAAAACGTTGCCGGGTCAGGCTGTTGGCTGCTATTTCTACGGCACCGAAGGCACGTTTCATCAGGGCTGGCTGGACGGCTGGACGTTTTATCCGGCAGATTCCAAAAAACCGATCATTCATCAGGATGCGAAACTCGACAAGCCCGACGATCAGAACATTGCCGGGCTTTGGACTGATTTCTTAGATGCTATTGCCAAAAACCGGCTGCCCGTTTGTGACATCGAGCAGGGCCATCGCTCCACCAATATGGCCTTGCTCGGTATGCTTTCGATGAAGTTAGGCCGTAGCGTAGCCTGGAATGGCACGGATATTCCGAACGATCCTGAAGCCAATAAACTCCTCAGCCGGGCCTATCGTGGAGCCTGGGAATACCCGGTTTAACCGCATGTTGTTGATTGATCTCCCAAAATCAGGTGTTAGCTTGTCAGGCATAAACCAGAGAACCACAATGAGAGAGCTATTTTTTTTGGTTGAAGAAGCCGAAGAAGGAGGCTATATCGCTTCGGCGGTGGGGCAATCTATCATTACTGAAGCGGCTACATTAGCCGAATTGAGGGCTAACATCCGGGAAGCGGTTGATTGCCATTTTGATGAAGGAGACGCTCCGCACATTGCTCATTTGCACTTCGTGAAAGATGAAGTTCTATCCTTAATGTAAGTTTAGAACAGATGAAAACGCCCCGCGACCTCGACGGTGAATCGCTGATCAGACTCTTGGGAAAAACGTTTGGCTATGTTTCAACCCGGTAGGTAGGCAGTCATATTCGCCTAACAACAATTGATCAGGGTGTTCGTCACTCACAGTACCTAAACACAATCCGGTTTGTGTGGGGACGTTGGCAAAAATCCTGGGTGAAGTAGCCCTGCATTTTGGTACCAGCCGCGAAGAAGTCAGCAACCGGCTTTTTTCTTAATCTGGTTTAAACCGGCAAATAAACCCGAAACGTGGCTCCCAGGCCGGGTTTGCCGGTGGCCGTAACGCAGCCGCCGTGCTGCCCGGCTACTTTTTTGACGATAGCCAAGCCCACGCCCGACCCGGCAAATTTGTGCTTGCCGTGTAACCGCTGAAAAACCTCAAAAATCTGATCGGCGTGTTTAGGGTCAAAACCGAGGCCGTTGTCGTCAACGCTGATTTCGTGAAACGGGTGGTCACTGCCAGCTAATTCGGCGGGTAGTTCGGCGGGAGACACCACCCGACTCCCAACCCGAATCTGCGGCCGGACACCCGCCTGCCGGAACTTAATGGCGTTCGAGAGCAGATTTTGAAACAGTTGGCGTAACAACAGGCTATCGCCCGGCACAGTTGGCAACGGCCCCGTCGCAATTTCGGCACCAGATTCGCGAATCACCGTGTCGAGGTCGTCCCGGATTTCAGCAAACACGGTTGCCAACGACACCGGCAACCGAGTGTCTGGCTGGGTACCGATTCGCGAATAGGCCAATAAATCCCTGATTAACAGCGACATTCGTTGCGATGCTGACTGCATCCGAGCGATATAATCCTGCCCTGCTTCGCCCAAAATCGCGCCAAACTGCGCGTTTAGCAGATCACCGAATGATTCAATCTTGCGGAGCGGCTCCTGCAAATCGTGGCTGGCGATGTAGGCAAACGACTGGAGATTATCGTTCGAGCGTTTTAATTCCCGGTTGGCCGATTCTACCTCCGCTTTTGCATTACGAATATCGGTAATGTCGGCTGCCGAAATCACCACGCCATCGTCGGCTTTAGTGACCGCGTTGGTATACCATCGGCTGGCAAACGTGTATTCAAACGTTTCGGCCTTCCCGGTTTCAACCACCCGCACATAGCGGGCAAATTCGCGGGTGGTGTCAAAACCAAAGTCAAGTTGTTTATAAGACCTGGTGAGAATATCGGTAGCCATATCTCCCCAAAACGCTCTCGCCTGCTGATTGGCCAACACCGTCTCAAAATCAATAATTTGCCCGGCTTGATCGCGAATAGCCCGGTGCAGCGAAACGGAGGTTTGCGTGGCATCAATTACCATTTCCAAAAGCTTGGCCTGTTGTTGTCGTTCGGCTTCGGCTAAGCGACGGGCCGAAACATTCTGAAATGTTACCATCAGCCCGTTACTCAGCGCACCGACAATCATCACATACCACTGGTCTAAAGTAGGGTAAAACCGTTCTGTTTCAAGAGCCTCGCCTGTTTCACAAACCCGCACATATTGTTTAAACAAGCCTGTCTGTTCAGTTGTCGGGTTAAGCGTTTTCAGTGTCGCTCCGGGTAGCCAATCAGCAGGGTTTCCTGCCATTACCAATGCTGCCTGGTTAATACGCCGGATACGGAAATCCACTATTTGCCGGGTCTCATCGCGAACAGCATCAAATACAATGATACCGAGTAACGACGACGAAAAAACGCCCTCTAATAGCGCAAGGCTATCACGGTCAGTCTGGAGAAAATCGGGCGGAGTAGAGTCAGTCATAGCAAAAGCTAAACGTTCATTTTGTCAATTTTGTCAGTGATGACGGCAAAATCAGCCGGGGTTTTCTGGTAATCCAGTTCGTTGACATCCACCACGAGCAACGCACCTTCGCGGTAGTTTCGGGCAAAATCTTCGTAGAGCTGATTCAGGTTGCCGAGGTAAGTATCGCTGATATCCTGCTCATACTCACGGCCCCGGCTTCTGATTTGCTGCCTGAGTTTGGGCAAATCAGCGCGGAGATAAATCATCAGATCGGGCGGGCGCACCAGACTGAGCATATTCTCGAACACGCTGCGGTAGGTGTCGTATTCACGGTCAGAAAGTGTACCGGATTGGTGCAGATTGCGGGCAAAAATATCGGCATCCTCATAAATTGTCCGATCCTGAATCACGGTTGTACTGCCCGTTTCAATCACGGCCCGCACCCGGCGCATTTGCCCAAACCGGCTGTTGAGAAAATACAGTTGCAGGTGAAACGCCCAACGGGGCATATCGGCATAAAAATCGGCCAGAAACGGGTTATTGTCCACCGCTTCATAGAGTGCTTCCCAGCCATAATGGTCGGCCAGGAGGGTGGCTAATGTGGTTTTTCCCGCGCCAATGTTTCCGGTAATGGCAATGTGCATAGAAGAAGGTCTAACGTTAAAGGTTTAGGGCCTAAAGTTGACCCTTAGACCTTGAACTTTCAACTTTCAACTATTTTTGTTGCAACAACTGTTATTTCTGTATGAAACCGTGCCGCGTTCTTCTGTACTATATCTACACGCCTATCGAAAACCCGGAGCAATACCGCGATGAACACCACCGGCTGTGCCTGCAGCTGAACCTGCTGGGCCGGGTGATTGTGGCTCCCGAAGGACTCAACGGTACGGTGTCGGGGCTGGCGGCAGATTGCGAAGCGTACATGAACGTGCTTCGGGCCGATGCCCGGTTTGCCGGGATTGACTTTAAAGTGGATCAGCACGAGGGCCACGCTTTTCAGAAACTGCACATCCGGCTCAAAACCGAAATTGTTCATTCTGACCTACCCGTAAATCCGCTCGAACGGACGGGTATTCACCTGAAACCGGCAGATTTTCAGGTACTTAAAAGTGATCCTGATGTGGTTTTGGTAGATATGCGGTCGAGTTATGAGCATACGATGGGCCGGTTTAAAAACGCGGTGACGTTCGATATGGAGAACCTCCGCGACCTGCCCGACCATATCGGGGAGATCGAACACCTCAAAAACAAGAAAATCATCACCTATTGCACCGGCGGTGTCAAGTGCGAAAAAGCCAGTGCCTACCTGCTCTCTCGCGGTTTCGAGAACGTATATCAACTGCACGGCGGCATCATCAAATACGGCATGGAGGTCGGGGGCGAAGACTTTGACGGGCAGTGTTATGTGTTTGATAACCGGCTCGCAGTTGAGGTTAATGCGATGAATCCCAGCGCGTTATCTGTCTGTTATCGCTGCCAAACGCCCACTACCCGGCTCATCAACTGCGCCAGCCCCGCCTGCAACAAGCACGTGCCGATCTGCGAGATGTGCGGAAACGAACACGGCGGCACCTGCACCGATACCTGCAAAACCGACCCTGCGCTGCGCCAATACGACGGAACGGGCTGTTACAGCAGGAAAACCGAGAACTACTCGCCCCTGCAAGGTTACCGGAGCCATGTCGGGAGTTTGGGGTTGTAGTTCCGGCGCGATTGCCGGTGCTACACAACAAGCCGGATTTGCGTAATTTTGAGAGATAAACGCCCTAATCCTCATTTATGTCGGCACACAAACCGCTTATTTTAGTCACCAACGACGATGGCATCACCTCGCACGGTGTCCGCACCTTAGTCGAACTCATGCAACAACTTGGCCGCGTGGTGGTGGTGGCTCCTAACAGCCCGCAGTCGGGTATGGGTCATGCCATTACCATTGACAACCCGATTCGGCTGTATC
>JBBRUV010000272.1:0-6801 GCA_038247465.1 Cytophagales bacterium | reverse complement strand
GGCTGGGGGCGCACCCGCCTTCGTTCCCGGCGAAGCCACAACGAGTGCTTGCTGAATAGGCGTTTCCTAAACGCTTGATACGGCTGGGGGCGCACCCGCCTTCGTTCCCGGCGAAGCCACAACGAGTGCTTGCTGAATAGGCGTTTCCTAAACGCTTGATACGGCTGGGGGCGCACCCGCCTTCGTTCCCGGCGAAGCCAAAAACCTATCTTTTGCCAAAAACGCCCGCCTATTCAGTATAGACGCGCTTTTTTTACGTTTAAACGGCATAGTCCCATTCCCCTAACTCGTCTAAATTCTATGCAGCTCAACGCCGGTTGCTCCCTTGCGTTTACAGCCCAGGCCGACACGCCCCTGACGCTTATGCTCCGTCCGCGTTCGGGGGCCGGGCAGTGGATTATCCGCGAAGAATTTCAAATTGAGCCGTATGTGCCAGTTACGGAGTTTACAGACCTCTACGGCAACCTGTGCCAACGTCTGACCGCTCCCGCCGGGCCGTTTTCGATTCAATTTACGGCCACAGTCGAATCGCCAGACGTGATTGATACGGCCCCCGGCGCACCGTACACGCCTGCCGAACAACTGCCCGACGACGTACTGCACTTTACGCTGCCCAGCCGCTACTGCGAATCCGATAAACTCGGCAAATTGGCCGCCGATATTACCAACGGGCAAAAACCTGGTTACGATCAGGTAGAAGCTATTCGGCGGTGGATCAACCAAAACATTCGGTATCAATATGGTACCAGCAACGTCAGCACCTCGGCAGCCGATACGGCCAAAACCCGTACTGGTGTTTGCCGCGACTTTACGCACCTCGGCATGGCCCTTTGCCGCGCCCTCAATATTCCGGCCCGTATGGTGGTTGGCTATCTTCTCGAACTGAAGCCGATGGATTTACACGCCTGGTTTGAGGCCTTTATTGATGGCCGGTGGTACACGTTTGATGCCACCCAAACCGAACCACGTGGCAACCGCATTACCGTTGCTTACGGGCGCGATGCCGCCGATGTGGCCTTTGTGACGCAGTTTGGCCCCATGACACTCAATAGAATGCGGGTTTGGGTTGAGGAAGCCGACCTGGTGGGTGCATAAACCGTATGCACGCATACCGTTATTCGTATCTTTCGGGCAATGATTCATTCTGGAATCGTGTTATTCCTACAAAATCCCGTACTAAACCCATGGATGCTTATATCGTAGCCGGTTATCGTACCGCCGTTGGCAAAGCCCCGCGTGGTGGCCTTCGCCTGACCCGCCCCGACGACCTTGCCGCCGAGGTTATCAAACACCTCCTGGCCCAGGTGCCGCAACTTGACCCCGCCCGCGTCGAAGACCTGATTGTGGGCAACGCCGTTCCCGAAGCCGAACAGGGTATGCAGATGGCCCGCTACATCGGGTTGTTGTCTTTGCCTAAATCAGTGCCCGGCCTGACTATCAACCGCTACTGTGGTTCTGGATTAGAAGCCATTGCCATTGCCTCGGCTAAAATTCACGCAGGCATGGCCGATTGCATGATTGCGGGCGGTACCGAATCAATGTCGATGGTGCCGGTGATGGGCTGGAAAACCGCCCTCAACTACAACATTGCCAACGAACACCCCGATTATTACATCGGCATGGGCCTGACTGCCGAGCAGGTAGCCCAACAGTTTAACATCAGCCGCGACGCGCAGGACGAATTCGCCCTCGAATCGCATCAGAAAGCGTTGGCGGCCCAGGCTTCGGGCAAGTTTGCCGATGAAATTGTGCCGATCAACGTCAAAGAAACCTATTTCGATGCGGCATCGGGCAAGAAAAAAGTCCGCGAATGGACGGTCGCCAAAGATGAAGGCCCCCGCCCCGATACCAGTGCCGAAGGACTCGCCCGGTTGAAGCCGGTGTTTGCTATGGGCGGTTCGGTAACGGCGGGCAACTCGTCGCAAACCTCCGACGGGGCCGCATTCGTAATCGTGATGTCAGAGCGGCTGGTGAACGAGTTGAATCTCAAACCCATCGCCCGGATGATGTCATACGCATCGGCGGGTGTCGAACCCAAAATTATGGGTATCGGGCCGGTAGCTGCCATCCCGATTGCGTTGCAGAAAGCAGGGATCAAGCAAGACAACATTGACCTGATTGAGTTGAACGAAGCCTTTGCCGCTCAGTCACTGGCTGTGATTCAGGAACTTGGCCTCGACCGGAGCAAGATCAATCCCAACGGCGGAGCCATTGCCATCGGTCACGCACTCGGCTCAACGGGAGCGCGGCTGTCAGTGCAGTTGCTGAACGAAATGACCCGGCGCAACCAGAAATACGGTATGGTATCGGCCTGCGTGGGGGGCGGGCAGGGCGTGGCCGGTATTTATGAACGGCTGAATTAACGCCCATCGCTCACAAATAAGCCGCCCGCTCAACTCCTGAACGGGCGGCTTATTTGTGAAGACAGTACGCTTACCGCAACGCCTGCCGAATTAAATCTTCGACGGTCAGGCTTGGGCCGTTTTCCTGTTGCAGGATGCCGTCCACCGTTTTTTCGGCCATCTGACGCTGAAAACCCAGCGCGACCAATGCGGCTAAGGCTTCTTCCCGAACGGGGTTGGCGGCATTGGCGCGGTAGGTTGGCCCGTCGGGAATGCCGCCGAGTTTTTTCATCTTGTCTTTGAGTTCCAGGATGATACGTTGCGCGGTTTTGGCCCCCACACCCTTGATGCGCTGCACCGCCCCGACGTTTTCTGACAGAATCGCCATCCGTAATTCGTTGGGCTGCATCGTCGAGAGGGCGGCTAAGGCGGTGTTTGGCCCCACACCCGATACGCTGATGAGTTCCTGAAACAGTGATTTTTCGTCGGCAGCGGCAAAACCATACAGCGATTGAGAATCTTCGCGGAAGAGATGATAAATCAGAAGTTTCACGCGGTCTCCACCGCCGGGTAGCGTGGTGTAGGTCTGCAACGAAATTGACACCGAATACCCCACGCCATGCACGTCAATAACGGCCTGAGTGGGTTCTTTATACGCTAAGGTTCCGTCTAAATACGCAATCATATTTGGGAGAGTTGTTACACAAAGATGCACGGAGGTGTCACAGAGATGTACAAAGGAGCCTATACAGGCTCAAAAAACGCTGTGAATCTCGGTGGCTCCCTGTACGTCTCCGTGTAATAATAGACAATCAGGTAGTAAAAATAGCCTATTTTGGCGATATTTCAGGCCCCAGCTCCCAGCCACAATGGACGAATTTCTCTCCCGGCTCCGCAAGTACGAGATCCGTATCCGCAAGGCGGTCAACTCGCAGATGCGGGGCAGTTTTCGGTCTATTTTCAAAGGCACCGGCCTCGAATTTACCGATCTCCGCACCTATCAATACGGCGACGACGTGCGGGCCATTGACTGGAACGTATCCTCGAAAGGGCATGGCACATTCGTAAAAGTATTCCGGGAAGAGAAAGATCAGACCGTTTTTTTTGTGATTGACGTAAGCGCGTCGCAACAGGTGGGGCCGCAGCAACGCAGCAAATTAGATGCAACCAAAGAGATAGCGGGCGTGCTGGCCATGTCGGCGGTGCATGAGGCCAGCAATGTCGGGATGTACTGTTTTTCCGATCAGAAGGAGTCGTATATCCGGCCATCAAACGGCATGAAAACGGGCTACGCGCTGATAATAAACCTGTTTAAGTTGCAGCCAATCTCCACCAAAACCGCCATTACCGACGCGCTGCTGTTTACGCTCAATATCCTGAAACGCCGGAGCGTGGTGATTTTGCTCTCTGATTTTATAGACGAAGGCTACGAACAATCTCTGAAAGCCCTTGCCCGCAAGCACGATCTGGTTGTGTTGCACCTCTATGACACCCGCGAAATTACCCCGCCAAAACTGGGCATTGTGCCGGTGTTTGACCCCGAAACGGGCCGGTCGGTGTGGGTCAACACGTCGTCGGCCCGGTTCCGCGAGCAACTCCAAAAGCGATTTACCCAAAACCGCGACCGCCTTCAGCGGCTCTGCAAACAATATAACGCCAACTATCTGTCCCTGAACGCACAGGAAGATTTCGTGCCAAAATTGGTAGAATTGTTTCGGGTGCGGAAGTAGAGCATAAAAGGACGAGAGAAACGACACAGATAACCAATCATTTAGTCTTTTTTCCTGCGTCCTTTTCCTGTCTCTATTACCCTTTATTTGTTTTTACGAAAAACTTCGTAGTTATTTGCTACGAAATAATTCGTAAACGATGAAACCAACCGATTCTGAACTCGAAATACTGCACGTACTCTGGGCCAATGGCCCCTGCACGGTTCGGCAGGTGAACGAAAATCTGGGCCAGTTCCGCGAGATTGGCTATACTACTACGCTCAAATTCATGCAGTTGATGCACGAAAAAGGGCTGCTCACCCGCGACGAAACCGCCCGCTCGCACACCTACACGGCGGCTGTGAGCCAGGCCGATACTCAGCAAACGTTGCTCGACCGCTTTGTTGAAACCGCTTTCAAAGGCTCGGCCTCGACGCTGGTGATGCAGGCGTTGGGCCACCATAAAACCACTCCCGACGAATTAGCCGAAATCCGTGAACTCTTAGACAAACTAACAAAATGAATCTGTTTTCGCTTCTCTCCGAGCCGCTGCTGGTGGCTCTCGGCTGGACGTTGCTCCACGCCCTCTGGCAAGGTTTCGCGCTGGTGCTGCCTGCCGCCCTGCTCCTGTATGCGCTCCGCCACCGGGTTAGTTTGCTGCGCTACCGCGTGGCGGTGCTGACGTTGTTTTGTCAGGTGGCCGCGTCAGTTATGACGTTTGCGCTGTATTACCGGCCCGTTCAGTCGCTGGCCCAACTTGCCCCGGTAACCCAAACCAATAATCCGGTTCGGCGGGTGTGGCTCACGGCTCTGGCCGAAACGCCGGAATCGTGGCAGCAAACGGTGCAGCACTGGCTCAACGTTCACTTAGCCGAGGTCGTGTTGCTTTGGCTGATAGGCGTGGGCGTGTTTGGCGTTCGGCTGTTAGGCGGCTGGCTCTATGTGCAACGGCTAAAAACGTCGGCGACCAGCCCCGCCAATGCTGCTCTAACTAAAACTATGCACCGGCTGGCGGAGCAATTGAACCTCGGCCCGGTGGTGCAACTCCGCGAATCGGCGCGGGTGGCGGTGCCGGTGGTGGTCGGTATCCTGAAACCCGTTGTTCTGCTGCCGATGGGCTTAGTGGCGGGGTTGAGCATGGCCGAAGTAGAAGCGATTCTGGCCCATGAACTGGCCCACGTTCGGCGTAATGACTTCGTTATCAACCTCTTGCAGTCAGTAATCGAAGTGCTGTATTTCTTTCATCCTGCCCTGTGGTGGCTGTCGGCACGGGTACGTGAAGAGCGCGAAAATTGCTGCGACGACCTGGCCCTGAACCTCTGCGCCGATGGCCGGACGCTGGCCCGCGCGTTGGCCCGCGTAGAAGAATTTCGACTGGCGCGGCTGACCCCGACTCCGGCGTTGGCCCTGGCGTTTTCGTCGCCAAAAAAGCAGTTGCTGCACCGGGTTCGGCGGGTGTTGGGCGTATCGGTGCGGCCCGCCGTGTCCAACGGTAGCCTGGCCGGGCTAACGCTGGCGACGTTGCTGGTGCTGGCAATGTCGGCCTTTGCAGTGGCGCAGGAGCAGAAAGCCAAACAGCCCAAACCGGAGGCAAACGTCACCAGGCCCGTTGCCATGCGCCGGTTTTCGGTCAGTGCCGATACCGAGTTTGGCACCACCAACGACCGCAAACTGAGTTATGTGGTCTGGCACGGCCAACGCCTACCGGCAAAATCGGTGGCGCGGCTGCAACGCGAACTCGACGGCGCACTATCGGGCAAGATCAACCTCGACAACGTGCCGCAACCCGACCGCGATATTCTGCTAATGGTTATCGAAAGAACCAATTCGCTGGAAACCGGCATGAGCGGCCTGGCAAGCGGCCTGGCAAATATCAATTACAACAACATTGTGGCCGATGCAATGGCTTCGGTCAAAGACCTTGATTTAGCGAAGATTTCTGCTGACGCATTAGCTTCGGTGAATGTTGACGATGTGCTGGCCGATGTGCAGACCGCGATTGATACCAACATTGTGGTTACTGGGGTTGGCAATATTGATGACCGGGAATTTACCAACACAGCAACTTATTACCTTAACAAGCACAAGCAATCTTACGATATTAATAGTCGGTCTTACAACCGCCGACTCGATAGCCTGAACCGGCTGATGAGCCTCGCAGGGGAATCGTTGGTGCAAGCTCGTTGGCTGCAACCGTTCTCGACGGCGCTCTTGAAGCTGAAGAAGAAACAAGACCACCTCGCCGCGCTGATCGACGGAACGGAACGAAGCAACGATGTGGACGAGGCCCGGCGCGAGATGGCCATCTGCCGGGCGATGCTCGCGGAGCGGATGCGCGAGTTTGAGGACCACGCGGCCCGCGCCGAAGAACTCAATAGCCGACTGTACCGGGAGGTAATCGCCAGCCGGATGCGACCGTTCTCCGACGGCGCGCACGGCTTCCCTCGCTTGGTGCGAGACATGGCTCGAACCCTGAGCAAACAGATCAAGCTCGAAATCGATGGCCTTTCGACGGAAGTGGATCGCGATATTCTTGAACGCCTCGAAGCACCGCTGAATCATTTGCTTCGCAATGCGTGCGATCACGGGGTTGAGCCGCCGGCCGTTCGCGCCGCAGCCGGTAAACCAGAGACGGGGACTCTGCGATTGGACGCCCGCCATCGCGCGGGCACGCTGGCGATCACCGTCAGCGACGACGGCGGCGGCATCGACCCAGAACGACTGCGCCAAAAGATTATCGAGAAGGGGCT
>JBBRUV010000271.1:0-6809 GCA_038247465.1 Cytophagales bacterium | reverse complement strand
TAGCAAGTTTGGCAAAGGTTAGTTTTGATGTCATTCCCCTCAGCCCGGCGTTCGATGCGGCGGTTTTCGGCGGTGTTGGTCCCGACAAATCGGCCACCGGGCTGGGGGGAATGACATCAAAACTAACCTTTGCCAAACTTGCTACCCGGCTTGGTGTGGGCGTGGTTATTTTTGGAATGCAGCCCGACGACGCTATTAACCAAGCGGTTATGGGCGATATCGGCACCGTATTCGACGCGCAGCCGGTGTCGGTTTCGGCCCGGAATCGGTGGTTGGGCAGTGGTAGTTTAGCGGTTGGCCAGGTTCAGATTGATGCCGGAGCCGTGAGAGCGTTGCTGCGCCGAAACAGTTTGCTGGCTGTTGGTGTGCGGGCCGTGCCGGGCGAGTTTGCCGCCGGTGAAGTGATCGAGATTCTTGACGAAACAGGAGAAGTCGTAGCCGTTGCCAAAGCGCGTCTGTCGTCAGACGACCTCACCGCCCGGCTCGGCCAGCCAAACGTGGAGGTCGCCAACGCAAGTGACATTGTGTTGTTTTGAATTACCCCCAACCGACCCATCGGACTGCCCCTAAACAGGGGGCTTTGCGCTGCCGGGTTTTGATCCCGAATGGTTTTAGCCCCCTGTTTAGGGCAGTCCGATGGGTCAGGAAGGGGTATTCATCAGCCACTAAGCATGAAACACCAGCAGCGGCAACTCTGCCCGAAGCACCATACGCTCGGTTAGGCTGGGGCTAAGGAGCCGGTCGAAAAAGTCGCGCTCGTGGGTGGTCATCACCAGCAAATCGGTATCGTGTTCGTGCAAAAAATCCTGCAAACCACCCGACACCGTTCGCGCATCTATTTTTGTGACCTGCAAACGGTTAGCACCAAATTCGCGTTGCAGACCGGCCAACGAGTCGGCATCGTCGAAAATATTCGGCTGATTTTCGGCGTGGATTTTCAACACCTGTACCGACGCACCAAAAGTCTGGGCTATCTCGGCCACCTGCCGCATTACGCCCGTTTCGTCGGCTTGCAGCGACGACGCAAAAACAATAGTACGGAGTTGAGCGGGTGCAGTATCTGTCTGATTTTCAGCAGCATGAGCTGGTACAGCGTGAGCTGGTACAGCATGAGCTGGTACAATCAACACCGGGCAGTGGGCGTTTCGGGCAATGCCGGTAGTGGCCGAGCCAACGAGCCGGTCGAAGAAGTTGTTCAACTCGCTGCGGCCCGTGATAATCAGGTCGGCCCCGCTTTCGGTGGCGGCAGTCAGAATCCCGTCTTCTACGTTATCAATCCGCCAATCGGTGGTCACGGTCAGCCCTTCGGCGCGGAGCTGGTCGGCCATGTCAATCAGTTGATCGCGGCCGAAGTCTTCGAGGTGTAGCGATGGTTCGTTGCCGAGGCCGAGCGTACCAACGGTTGGCAGCGTGGTGTCTGGCGCGGTAGGCTGATAAACGTGAAGCAGCAGCAGCGACGCTCCGGGTTGGCTGGCAAACAGCCTCGCCCAACCTAAGGCTGCGGTAGTTGTGTTGAAATCGGTTGGAAACAGAATGGTTTTCATGGGTATGAGTCATTAGTTGACAGCCGTAGAAACGCCGAAGCCGGGCGATATACCCGGTTTCGGTATTGTGAAATTATTAAATGGTTTAGCCCAAATGCCACTTTGGGGCCTTGTCTGTTCGGGCCAACCCCCGTCAACTATCCCGAACAATCGGATTATCGCCAAAACAACACCCGCTGTGTAACTTGCTTCATCATTTACAGAAAGAGAAAGTGACGTTATGCAAAATGAACCATCAGCACCGGCCCATTGGCTGATTGGCGGGGGTGATCTGGGCAACCTGATTCGCCAAAAAGACTGGTCAGCAACTCCGCTTGGGGCCGTTGACGGCTGGCCGCAAACGCTGAAAATCGCCGTTCGGTTGCTGTTAGATTCTGGCTTTCCGATGTATCTTGTCTGGGGGCCGCAACTGATTCAACTGTATAACGATGCGTATCGGCCCATTCTTGGCGAAACCAAGCACCCAACCGCGCTCGGTGGCCGGGCCGCCGATACGTTTCCCGAAATCTGGGAATGGGTTGGCCCGACGTTTGGGCGGGTCATGCAGGGCGAAGCCTTCAGTGCCGAAGACCTCCTGATTCCGCTCAACCGCAACGGCTACCTCGAAGACTGTTATTTCACATTTTCGTACACGCCCCTGCGCGACGAAACCGGCACGGTTTGCGGCATTCTGGTTCCCGTCGTCGAAACTACGCAGACGCTACTGGACCGGAAACAGCTTGAAGAAAATCAGAAACGGCTGCAAACTGTCTTCGCACAGGCTCCCGTAGCGATAACCATGCTCGAAGCCGGGCCGAACCTGACCTTCATGATGGCAAACCCACTGTATGCCGACCTGGTGGGGCGCCAAGTGGATGACTTGCTCGGCGTTCCATTGCTCGAAGCACTGCCCGAAGTGGCCGGCCAGGGTTTTGACGAACTACTTAACAACGTGATAGCCAGTGGCGTACCCTACATAAATAACGAAAATCCGGTGATGCTGAACCGGAACGGTCAGCTCGAAACCGTGTACGTAAACTTTATCTACCAGCCCGTCAGAGACCTGAATCAGACCATAACCGGCGTAATGGCAATCGTCAACGACGTAACGGCGCAGGTGCTGGCCCGGCAGAAAATAGAAGCCAGCGAGCGGTATTTGCAGCAGGTATTTCAGCAAACGCCAACGGCTATCGGCACCTTATACGGCCCTGATTATGTGGTAGAACAGGCCAACGCGCCTTTGCTTAAACTCTGGGACTCTACCGCCGAAGAGACCATTGGCAAACCACTCTTTGCCGTTATTCCAGAAGCTGCCGGGGCCGGTTTTGAAGAACTGCTGAACGGCGTAATGAAAACCGGCGAATCCTTTGTCGGGATCGAAACCCCCGCCGTTCTGCGCCGGAACGGACAGATTGGCACGTTTTATTTCGATTTCGCTTACAGCCCGCTTCTGAATACCGACGGACTGGTTGACCGGGTTATTCTTACTGCTACCGACGTAACCGGGCAGGTGCAAAGCCGACGGCTGCGCGAAGAAACGGAAATTCGGTTTCGGCAACTCGCCGATTCCATGCCGCAGATGGTCTGGGTCACACTGCCCGACGGCTACCACGAATACTTTAACCAGCAATGGTATGACTACACCGGCCTGACTTTTGAGCAGACCAAAGCCGACGGCTGGGCCAACGTACTGCACCCCGACGACGTCGCCCGAACCTGGGATGTGTGGCGTAATTGCCTGAAAACCGGCGATTTATACCAGATCGAGTACCGGCTGCGCCAGGCCGACGGACAATACCGCTGGTTTTTGGGCCGCGCCACGCCTGCACACAACGAAGCCGGCGAGATTATGCGCTGGTATGGCACCTGCACCGACGTTGACAACCAGAAACGCCAGGCCGACGTGCTGGAACACCTCGTGCAGCAGCGCACCAACGACCTGCAACGCGCTAATACGAACCTCGAAAGCTCGAACTTTGATCTGATCCAGTTTGCCAGTGTAGCCTCGCACGACCTCAAAGAACCCCTCCGAAAAGTGCGGGCTTTTGGCACCATGCTCGAAGAATTACTGGCCGATAAACTTGACGAGCGCGAACGCGATTTATTCGCCCGAATGATTTCGGCATCGGGCCGGATGCAGGCGTTAATTGATGACATCCTGAAGCTGTCCAAACTCTCCGACACATCCGCTCATTTTCAGCCGACGGACTTAAACGGGATTATAAACGGTATCCGCGACGACCTCGAAGTGACTATTCAGGAGCGAGGAGCGTTAATAATGGTTGGGCCGTTACCCACGTTGATGGCTGTGCCGGGTCAGATGCACCAACTCTTTCAGAACCTCATCAGTAACGCCATCAAATTCAACACCGGCCCGCAACCTACCGTGCAAATCACTACCGTCTCGAATGGCGTTACTGCTGATAACGAGGTGGTTATCACAGTTATGGATAACGGCATCGGGTTCGACGCGAAATACAAAGACCAGATTTTCGGGATGTTTAAACGGCTGCACGGGCGCAGTCAGTTTACCGGAACGGGCATTGGTCTCACCATCTGCAAAAAAATTATTGACAACCACCGGGGCCGCATCGAAGCCGACAGTGCGCCCGGCGAAGGCACGACGTTTACCATCACGCTACCCATTTTTGTACAGCCATGATCCTCTCCCGACGTTCATTTTTGGCCGCTTCAATGGCCGGATTATCTACGGCCACCATCGCCAAACCCGCCCCGGTTATCAACACCGCAACGGGGCCAATCGCTGCCGACGCGCTCGGCCTGACGCTGATTCACGAGCATATCTTAGTTGATTTTATCGGGGCCGATAAAATAACGCCGACCCGCTGGAACCGCGCCGACGTGGTAACGAAAATGCTGCCCTATTTGCAACGGCTGCACACGCTGGGCGTAAAAACGATTGTCGAATGTACCCCCGCGTACCTCGGTCGTGACCCATTGCTGTTGCGGGAGTTATCCGAAAAATCGGGGGTGCGGTTAATTACGAACACGGGTTATTACGGAGCCGTTGACAATAAATTTCTGCCACCCCACGCCCACACCGAAACCGCCGACCAACTCGCCGACCGTTGGACGCGGGAGTTTGAAACCGGCATCGAAAACACCGACGTTCGGCCCGGATTCATGAAAATCAGCGTGAACCCCGGCCCGTTGTCTGCCCTGCACCGCAAGCTGATTACGGCGGCAGCCCGCACCCACAAACAAACGGGTTTGGTGATTTATTCGCACACCGGCCCATACATCCCGGCGTTCGAGCAACTCGACGTACTGAATCAGGAAGGCGTTGACCCAAAGGCGTTTGTGTGGGTTCATGCCCAGGGCAGCAACACGGTGCACTATGCCCGCGCCGTGCGGCTGGGAGCATGGGTCAGCTTAGACGGCTTAGATAATAGCAACGTCGAAACCTACGCCCAAACGCTGCTGCTGATGCGCGAAAATGGGTTTTTGCACCGAACACTGCTCTCGCACGATGCCGGTTGGTATGACCCGGCCCAACCCAATGGCGGCCCGCTGTCGCGGCCTTATACGGTGCTGTTTGATACGCTGATGCCATTGCTGAATGAGCGCGGTTTTACCCAAAAAGACTGGCACCAACTCCTGATTACGAATCCGGTGGCGGTTCTGACCCAGGCGTAGTCTGCAATCAATATGCGTACTTTTGCGACTATCCCGGTAGGTATGCCGGGGATATGTGAATTCGCTATGATTCTTTTCCGAACACTCCTGCTACCGGCTCTCGCAGCAGCCCTCACCATTAGCTGCAACCAATCGGCCAAAACCGACAAAACCGCCACCAGTGCGGCCCAAACTATTGCCGAAAACCGTGATCCTGACCTGAAAGGCACCGAAAAAACGACTTTACCCGGCACCGATTCAACAACCGTTGCCGATGTGCCAGCCGGGAAAATCGCCGATGCCGCCACCATTCTGGCCCGCCCCGAAGTGCCGATTCTGTGCTACCATCAGGTGCGCGACTGGCGGGCGAGCGATTCAAAATCGGCCCGCGATTACATCTGCCCGACGAGCGTTTTCAGTGCCCAACTGCAACTCATGGCCGACAGTGGCTACCACAGCATTTTGCCCGACCAACTGTATGCCTACCTGACCACCGGAGCCGCTCTGCCCGCCAAACCGTTTATGATTACGTTTGACGATGGCCCGCTCGACCAATACGAAATTGCCACGCCGGTTCTGGAAAAACTCGGTTTCAAAGCGTCATATTACATCATGACCGTTGCTATTGGTCGCCGGGGGAAAACGCCGTATATGGACAAAACCCAGATCAAAGACCTCGCCGACCGGGGCCACAACGTTGGTTGCCACACCTGGGATCACCACAACGTGAAAAAATATACCGCCGACGACTGGAAAATTCAGCTTGATGAGCCGACCGAGAAAATTGCTGCCATCACGGGCAAGCCGGTCATGGATTTTGCCTATCCGTTTGGTCTCTGGAACCACGAAGCCACCGTTGAACTCAAAAAACGCAACTACAAACTCGCTTATCAACTCGCCGAGCGCAAACGCGACCCCGAAAACCCGCTGTTGAGCGTTCGGCGGATTATTGCCAGTGGCTACTGGAGTCCCAAAACATTGATGGGCAACCTGAAAGGAACTTTTAACAAGCGCGAATCATGAAACGATTTGAATACCGGGTGCTGGAACTCAAGGCCGGTGGCTGGTCAGGTGGAAAAATTGATAACCAAACCCTGACCAATAAGCTCAATGAGTTGGGTGGTTTGGGTTGGGAGGTTGTCTCGGCTTTCCAGACCGATGTTTATGGCGGGGGCACCCGTAACGCAACGATCCTGCTAAAACGTGAGATAGCCGAATGAACTCGTTCGCCAATCAGGTTGCCATCGTCACCGGCGCGGGGCAGGGTATCGGCTTTGCCATTGCCGCCGACCTCGCCCGTGCCGGGGCATCCGTGCTGCTCAACGACCTCAACCCCGCGCTGTGCCGGCAAGCCGCCGATACCATTGCCGAGATGGGTGGAGTCTGTAAAGCCTGCCCCGGCGATGTAGCAGACGTGGCGTTTATCGGCGAGATGGTAAAGATGGCCGTAACGCAATTCGGGCAGCTAACTCTGGTGGTTGCCAACGCGGGCATCACGATTTTTGGCGATTTCTTTGACTACAATCCGGTTGACTTTCAGCGTGTTGTTGATTTAAACCTGCGCGGTAGTTTTTTTCTGACACAAACCGCAGCCCGGCAAATACGGGCGCAGAAAACGGGCGGCAGCATCTTGCTGATGTCGTCCGTTGT
>JBBRUV010000270.1:0-6859 GCA_038247465.1 Cytophagales bacterium | reverse complement strand
TTAGTCAATAAATTCAGAAATAAAACGGTTGAATCAGCAGATGGGATAATTGAGTTGTGTGCCGGGTTGTGGAACTTTAAGGTTGCACAGAGGCTCCAAATGGATTTGTAAACTCCTCATTATCAAATAAAAACAAGTCTAATGTTTGCCCCCGACAGACCCACATCTACCGAGAGTTTGCTGTTTAGTTTGTGGGTCAGGTTTAATTTACCCGAAAACCGCTGAAAGTCCACATTCCGCAAAATGGCGTCCTGCTGATTATAAGCCCCGGATAGATAGAACGTAGTCCGGTCGTTACCGCCTTGCGCCGATAGGTCGGCGCTGTTTACGGCACCGGGGCGGTACGCTTCCCCTTGCCAGTCGTAGGTAGGCAAAGCCGCAATGGCATTGTCGCTCAGGTCGGTTGGCAAACTGAGTGAACTCAACACCAAACTGCGTATGGCTGTCGGCGTTGCGGTTGGGCGTGTTGTTTGAAGGGCTTCTGTCCGTGCCTGAATCCACTGCTGGGTATTGAGTATGGCTAACTTCCGAATCGGCTCGGTAATGCCCTTGTACAGGTTAAGGCTTACACGGGTTTTGGCCCCGGCTTTTCCTTTTTTAGTTGTCACCAATACCACGCCGTTTGCAGCCTGTGCACCATAAATGGCGGCTGTGGCGGCATCTTTCAGAATGTCAATGCTCTCGATGTCGTTCGGATTGAGAAACGACAGCGGGTTGTTACTCACATTGCCGCCGTCGTTGCGGGTATTCAACTGCACACCATCTACGATATAGAGCGGATCGTTACCGGCGGAGATAGAGCCCGTTCCCCGGATTCGTACCTGCACGGCTCCGCCCGGCGTACCGTTGTTGGAGGTGATTTGTACGCCAGCCGCCCGGCCTTGCAAAGCCCGGTCGAAACTTTGCATGGGCAGGTTTTCGATTACGTCGCCTTTGACGTTTGCGGTTGCTCCGGTTGCTTCGCGCTTAGAAACAGCCGCGCCGTAGCCCACCAGCACCACCACTTCGTTTAGTTCGGCTGCGTTGCTTTGCAGAGCAACGTTGATTGTTGTGCGGTTGCCAACGGTTTCTTCTATGCCCGTGTAGCCGATAAAACTAAACACGAGCCGGGCGTTGGCTGGCACGGCTATTTTGTAGTTACCCTGCCCGTCGGTGGTGGTGCCGCGCGTGGTGCCTTTGACCTGCACCGACACGCCGGGCAGAAATATTCCGTCGTCGGTGGCCGTAACCCGGCCGTTGATGGTAATGTCCTGGGCAAAAGCCGTCAGCCCGCACAGGAGCCACAGGAACACTACGTTTCGTAATTGTTTACTCATAAGTTGTTGATTGTTTGATTAACTGATGAACACTTCATAAACAGATTGCGAATTTATTACAGAGGAGCGAATTAAAAATCATTGGCACAAAACAAAAATAATACAAACGCGAGTTTCGGGAAATATTCTGTTAAGAAGTCGTAATTCCTGCAAATTTTATGGACTATAAATCAAAACATACGGTTTTATAGTGAACACCAACGCCACCCCCAATCTGGAGGTGGCGTTGGTGTTCACTATAAAAGGCGAGCCGTAATGAATTCACGAATTAGTATCCTGGATTCTGTACTGAGCTATATCAAGGCGTGATCCTTGCCCGAACCTGCTGGGTAACGATCTGGTCGCCATTGTCGAGCGTCACCAGAAAAATAAACGCAATCTCGCGGGGAGTCAATGGGTTGGCAACCGGAACCACGCTTACCGCTGCATATTTCCGGGAGAAATCGGCAATGGTTGTCTGGAATGTTGCCGTTGTACCAGTAGCAGCAATGGGAGCGGTATTGAATTTCAGCGCAGCCGAGTTTAGTGAACCAGCATTGATGCCGGTTGCGCCACCAACCACCGTCGTAATCTCGCGGATGGTACGTCCCGAACTGGCCGGGATAGACAAATCGAATTTGATAGCACCGCCACCGCCCGCCGACACGATGATGAATGGATTACTCCCAAACGTGGTGGCGTTAGCGAATGTAACGGGTACGGCAGGCCGCCGATCCTGAACGAGGTCGCTGTAAATTAAGTCGTCTTTGCAGGCAAAATTAGCCCCGGCCAGCATTGCCAGCAGGAGGCTTTTGATGAGTATCTGTTTCATAATAGCGATTGATTGTGAACGGCTTAGTCAATATCCCACCACAGCCGGGCATTGGTGAGCGGGCCGGGGTTCGGGAAGTTTGGGTTCCGGGTTAATTCGTTGGTTACATACTGTAACCGCACCTGCCGGGTTCCGTCAATACCGGATGCGTTTTGAGACGGTTGTTGAGCAGGTAGGTTTGTCCGGCGCAGATCGTTCCAGACCTCTAAGCCATTCCCCGTGAAGGCAATGTATTTCTGGGTCATAATCTGTGCCAGCCGTTCCTGCGTGGTGCCTTTCAGGGTATTGGCCGTGATGTAGGTATCTATCTGAGCCGTTGGAATACCGGCCAGCACCATCGAGGCCCGGATACCTTCGGCATACAACGCCTGCGCATCGCCGGGCGTACTCAGAATCAATGCAGACTCCGCCAGGATAAACGCCCGCTGGAAGTTCGTCACCATCCGAACCGGCCCCTGCCCCTGCGGGCCAATAACGTAATCGTTCCACCGAGACCAGGTAGTTGACGTGGGTAACGTACCCCGGAATCCATTGTCGAACGAAACATAACTCGTTGCGTTAGGCCGGGTAAAAAACACCGGCAAACGCGGATCATTGAGTCCCTGCAACAGATTCAGGTAGCGAGTGCTGAGGGCCAGATCGTCGCGAAACAAACTCGTACGGGTATAAACAAACCGGGGGTCTTGGCTGTTGACTGCCGACCCGAAGGCGACGTTCATGTCGTCGGCGTTGGTTTTGATAAACACGTTCCGGGTCAGCACTTCGTTAATCACGGTTTTTGCCAGTTCCGGCTCTTTGCGGCTGATGGTATTGGCAAATTTGAGCAACAGGGTGTTGCCCGCCTGCCGCCAGCGAAGAATATTACCGCCAAAGATAATATCGTCGGTAGTGGGGCCGGCACCAACCGTTACCCGGCCCGTTGTGGCCGAAATGGTCAGACCGTCGAGGTCTTTCAACCCCTCCCGAACCAGATCGAACAGGCTTTGAATCCCTGCCGACGTGTTTCCTTTGTAGATGTCTTCCTGCTTGTCTAATCGCGGTTGCGAAAACGCTTCGCCCTGCAACGCCTGCGAATACGGCACATCGCCCCAGGCATCGGTAGCAATCGAGAATGCGTATGCTTTCATCAGTTTACCGATCCCCGAATACGCTTTGGCGGCTCCGTTGTTGGCATCGCCCAACTCAATCATTTTCTGGGCATTGATGAGCGCACCGTTGTAGATTTCGGCCTGCCACTGATTGTTAAAATCGCTTCCGGTTGTGACGTAAATGTCGGTAGCGGCTGGCGTTCCGTTTGCTCCGTACAGTTGCTGTACGGCTACCGCAGCAAAGCGATTCAGTTCATTGGCGTTAGCAAAGGCGGCCGCGGCCTGCACGGTTGACAGCAAAACGGCGGGCGTAACCACCGTTGGGTTGTTGGGCGTTATGTTTACGTCCAGAAATTGCTGGCATCCGGCTAATCCGGTCAGGAGCCCGGCAAGAATGTATGTTTTTCTAAGATGACGAATCATGGATTTGTGTTGTTGAAAAGTGGGCTTACAGCGTCAGGCGAATGTTGGCTCCGAAGTTGCGGGTGTTTGGCTGTCCGTTCAGATCAAGCCCCTGAATATTACCGGCTCCCTGCGTATTGATCTCAGGATCAGCAAAGTAGTTGGGTGCGTAAAAAAACAGGTTGCGACCGCTAACGCCGACCGAGATACTGCCAAACGGACTTTTATTGAGGAGCGTTTTGGGCAGGGTATAGTTCAGTGCCATCTCACGAATGCGGTACACAGTGGCATCAAAAGCAGCAGCCTCTGAACCTAAGCCCCCCAAACTACCCCAATACGTTTGTGCCGGGAGCTGAATGTTGTTAGGCCGGTAGCCGGTCACTTTACCGTCGGAACCCGTTACCGGAATTACACCCGGCAAGATACGGGGCTGATCGCGGTCAATACTGGTTGCATACAACATACCGTTCGAGCGAATATCTGCCGCCCCGAACGAGAAAATCTGGCCACCCTGCCGGGTATCAATCAACACCGACAGCGCGATTCCTTTGTAGGAAAACGTATTGTTCAGACCCGCTGTGTAGCGCGGTTGTGGGTTAGACAATACCTGCCCCTGCACCGCCGGGGCAAACGCACCCGTCAGCGGATTGATCACAATCTGCCCGGCATTTTGGCCGGTTGGGTCGTAATTAGCAGCCGAGGCATTCGTTGTCTGCACTCGTGGGTTGCCCCCGCCCACAATCACCCCGTATGGACTACCCCTGAAGATAGACGGCGAGATGCCGATGAACGAGTTACCGGCGATAGTTGATTGTTCTACACCCTCAATAATCGAAACAACGTTGTTGCGGTTCAGGGTGTAGGTCAGGGCTAAGTCCCATTTGAAGCCTTTCGTGCGGATGGGCGTACCCGTCAGCAATAGTTCAAAACCCCGGTTGCTGAGTTCACCCACGTTGGTGGTGCGGGTATTGAAACCGGACGAGGGCGAGACGGACACGTTGAAAATCTGCTGGGTTGACTTCGTCTGATACACCGTTGCGTCAATGCCAATCCGGTTATCAAAGAAGCCGAGGTTGATGCCCAAATCGGTTGACGTAACAAATTCCGGGGTCAGGTTCTGGCTGCCAATCCGGCCACTGATTGCAAAGCCGGGAACGCTGCCCGAACCAACCGCCAGCGGAAACTGAATACTGGCCACGTTGTTCCCGAAACCTGACTGTACATATACCGAGTTCAGCAGATACGGGTCTGCATCGCGGCCTACCCGCGCTACACTCGCCCGGATTTTGGCGTAAGACAGTACTTTCGACTGAATTTTAAAGGCATCCGTCGGCACAAAACTGGCCGATAGTGCCGGGTAGAAATACAGGTTGTTGGCGGCTGGCAACGTTGACGACTGGTCGGCGCGGCCCGTGAGTTCCACAAAGGCGTAGTTTTTGTAGCCGAATGAAGCCTGGGCATAGTAGCCTACCAACCGGCGCAGTTCACTGGTTTCGGCACTGCTGGTAAACACCGAAGCATTATTGACGTTGAAGTACCCCGGAATCGTCAGCGACGCGCCCACAACGGTCTGATTTTGAAACTTGCGCTGGTTAATGTTGTTGCCCAGCAAGAGGTTGGCCGTCAAGCCTTCCAGGAAAAACTTGTCGGTTTTTGCCGTGATAATCAGGTCACCGTTTAATTCTGACTGGAAGTAACTGTTCTGTGCCACTGCCCCCAGCGGAGTCCGGGCTGAGCCAATGGATTCAGTAAATTTCCGGCGATCAACATACGTGTCTCCCGTTGCCCGGTACAGCACGTTCAGCCACTTGGTAATGTCTTTACTAACGGTGAAACTACCGAAAAAACGATCCGTCTGTCCGCGTTCGAGCGAGTTATTCACCGACCAGTACGGGTTTACGATGGTGGTGTTGAAATACTGGCTCAGGCCGTTGGCATCCGTGAATTGCTCGCCCGTGAGGTCGTAGCTACGGGGAACCCGCGTCAATTGCCCAAATGCGCTGCCGCCGTTACCACCCACAACACCATCCTGTACCGATTGCACGTAATTTGCCGACCCCGTCACCTTAACGCCGTTGTTGAGCCGGGTTTCGCCACTGAGCGAAATGTTTGTCCGTACAAACTTGGTGTTTGGCGAGATACCCTGCTGACTGGTGTTGCCAATCGAAAGCAGGAAATTGCGGTTGGCATCTCCCCCGGCTAAGTTAGCCGTGTTTTGCAGGATAGTGCCCTGCCGGAAAAAATCCCGGACGTTGTTGGGGTAAGCCTGATAGGGCCGCACTTGACCCTGCAAGTTCGTAATTGACGTTGGGCCACCCGCAAAGGCAGGCCCCCACGAGTTAGTTGAGTTGTTGACAAACAGGTTGTTGGCTCCCTGCCCGAAGTCGTTCTGAAACCGGGGCAACCCATACACGTTCTGCACGTTGTATGACGAGGTGATGGTTACTTCGGTCTTGTTATTCTGATTTTTGCCCGACTTGGTAGTGATAATAATAGCACCCGCCGATGCCCGTGAGCCATACAAAACAGCCGCAGCCGGCCCTTTCAGGATATTCAGCGACTCAATGTTATCCGGGTTGATGTCGTTCAGGCGGTTGGCGGGCTGGGTGCCAAACAGCGTATTAATGCCGTTGTTGACATCGTTGTTGAAAATAATCCCGTCCACAATAATCAACGGCTGGTTGGAGCCATTGAACGACGTGATCCCCCGAATGTTGATGTTGGTTGAGGCTCCGGGTGCGCCACTGGCTCCGGTAATGCTTACCCCGGGTACCTTTCCCTGAAGGGCGTTCAGCACCGTTGGCTCTGAGCGTTGGGAAATCTGATTGCCACCAATCTCCTGCGTAGAATAACCCAATGAACGCTTATCTCGCTCGATACCCTGCGCCGTCACCACAATCTCGTCGAGACTTTGTTCGCTTGCTGATAGCACCACGTTAATCGTGGACTGGTTGTTAACGGCTACCTCCTGATTGCCGAAACCAATAAAACTAAATACAAGGCGGGCTGCACCGTTTGGGACAGAGACCCGATATGTACCGTTAGCGTCGGTAGTGGCCCCCCGTGTGGTGCCTTTGACCTGTATGCTTACTCCGGGCAACGCGGCCCCGTCGTCTGATGAAGTGACCCGGCCACTCACCGTTACGTCTTGTGCCAGCACGGGCAACCAGACTAATAACGAAAGCAACCATCCTCCGAATAGAACTTTTCTCATGTAGATTCGATGAATTGTTTGTTTGGTA
>JBBRUV010000269.1:0-6927 GCA_038247465.1 Cytophagales bacterium | reverse complement strand
GCCAGCAAATAAGCGTCAAGCACGACCAAAACGGCCAGCAACAAGTAAAAAAAAGGGTTTTTCATTTCGCACGTTTGTCTAATTCTTCGGTTGGGATGTCTAAGAGCCGGCCAATGGCCTGCCCGTTTCGGTAAGCCACTACCCGCAGCCGGTCAGCACCTTTGGGGAGCAAAAAAGGCGCGGCATATCGGGGCGAAAAGTTATCCGGCAGCGTGTTATCAGTCGTATAAAACAGCGAAACATCGGGCAGTTCGTGACTCAGAACGATCTCGCTCATGCCCATCGGGTGTTTTCTTGCCGATACAATCGGGTTCTGATAACTACGGGCATAATTCACACCCGCAGCATCAAAGCGGGCAACGTGGCTCTCGACGCGCCGGACAAAATCGGGAAAATTACGCACTTGTTTTGGCGACCACAGCACTTCAGCTAAGGCAAATGCGCGGGGCCAGGTCATGTATTCGGCGTGGCGCGTAGTGGGTATTGATTCTGTCCAGAGATTGCCCTGCCCGCCCAGAACCAGGCTCGCATTTACGCCCTCCGGCACGGGTTCAAACGCGTAACTGTTGCTCAACCGGCACATAGCATACGTGGCGGGTTCGGCAGTTGGTTCGCCCTGGTAGAGGTCTAAATAACAGTTTTGGGCGGGGGTCATAATCACCGGGTGGCCCTGTTTGGCGGCTTCTATACCCCCGGCCATTCCCCGCCAGCTCATCACGGTAGCATTGGGAGCCAGGCCACCCTCCAGAATTTCGTCCCAGCCGATGAGTTTTTTACCCTTCGCCTGCACAATTTTTTCGACCCGGCGCACGAAATAACTCTGCAATTCTTCGGGTGTTTTCAAGTTGTTAGCCGCCATCAAGGGTTTGCAGGCTTCGCATTTTTCCCAGAATCCTTTGTAGGCTTCGTCCCCCCCAATGTGGATATACTGACCCGGAAACAACCCGGCAATTTCGGTAAGTACCTTATCCACAAACTGATACGAGGTTTCGTTGCAGGGGTTCAGCGTATTGTCTTCGTTCTTGTAAAATTTACCGTTGGCGGCCACATTGTAGGTGCCGGGGGTACAGCTAAGTTCAGGGTACGAGGCAATGGCCGATAACAAATGCCCCGGCATATCAATTTCCGGCACAATCGTAATCTGACGACTGCGGGCAAAGGCCACCACTTCCCGAATGTCGTCCTGCGTATAAAACCCACCGGAAGTGGGTGCTTCGCCCGGTTGCGGACTGTCGCGGTTTCCCCAGCGACCCGTGCGCGGCACCCGCCATGCACCCACCTCGGTCAGTTTTGGCAAACTCTTAATTTCTACGCGCCAGCCCTGATCGTCGGTCAGGTGCCAATGAAACACGTTGTATTTGTACTTCGCCATCTGGTCAATAAACCGCATCACAAACTCTTTCGGAAAGAACGACCGGCTCACGTCCAGCATCAGCCCCCGCCAGCCAAACCGGGGTTGATCGCGGATGGTGAGGGCCGGCACTGACGCATTGCGGATTGGCATTGGGTTAGGCCGTTCAACGCCGGGCGGCAACAATTGGCGCAGGGTCTGGAGACCATAAAACACGCCCGCCGGTTGCGGAGCCGTGAGCAGAATGCCCGTCGGCGTCACTACCAATTCGTAGCCTTCCGGCCCCAGCCCGGACACCGGAGCCAGCCGAATAACAATCGCGTTTCGCTGCCCAGATTGGTCGCTGAGGGTCAGGCCGGGGAGCAGGGCCGTAGCCATCTGGCGGATTTCCAGTAACGGCGTTTGCACATCTAACCGGGTTTGGGCCGTAATCATAAATGTACCTGTGCCGGGCACCATTGTTTGTGGGGCCGGAATCAGAGTAGGCAGGGCAGCCTTTTTTGCCGATTGCGACCAGGCTATCAGGCAATTACACAGCAGCAAGCCAGTTAAAAAGAGGGAACGTGGGGTCATGATTGAATGTATGAATGAACGACTTTTTTGGTTGCCATTGCTGATGTAAGCGGGCTTGTTTACAATAACGGAAAACGGATGGTTATCAATGTTCCCCGGCCCGGCTCCGACTTGATCTGAATCTGACCGCTGTGCAGCCCGATGATACGCTGGGTCAGAGCCAGCCCGATACCGTGACCCTGCAGTTCTTTGGTGCGCTCGGCCCGGTAAAACGGCTCAAAAATATGGGCCAGGTCATCGGCACTGATACCTACGCCCTGATCGGTAAAAGTCAGTTGCAATTGATCGGCAGTAAAAGCCATCAGCACCCGCACCCGATGGTCAGCCGAGTATTTACAGCCGTTTTCCGTCAGGTTTTGAAACGCCGTGCGGAGCAGCGGTTCTTCGGCGGGTAAAATCAGGTCATCTTCCTGATCAGGCAGGTTATCGAAATCAATCTCAATTGTGTAATCGGGGTATTTCTGGATGAGGTTGGCGCGGGCCTGCCACAGCAATTCATCCGTTCTGACGGGCCGGTAATGAATCGTAGCGGCATCAGCGTTGGCGCGGGCTAAGTCTAACAAACCATTGGCAAGGCTAATCAGTCGGCGTACTTCGTCTTCAACGGTTTCCAGAGCTGCTACATACTCTGCCGACGAGCGCGGCTGCATCAGGGCTACGTTGGTTTGCCCCAGCATTACGGCCAACGGCGTTCTGAGTTCGTGCGAAGCGTAGGAGACAAAACTTTTTTGGTTCACAAATGCGTCTTCGAGCCGCCGAAGCATGGCGTTGAAGGTTCGGGCAAGATCGGCCAATTCGTCGCGTTGCCGCCCCACCCGCAGGCGTTGGTGAATATTGGTGGCCGAAATAGCGTTTACCTGCGCGGTGATCTCCGAAACGGGCCGGATGGCATCACTGGCAAAAAACCAACCCGCCATGCCCACAATGAACAGGCTGAATAGCCAGTCAAAAAACAGAATATCGCGCAGTCGTTGAAGTTTGCTGAAACCATATCGGTCATTTGCCGACGTAACGATTACCAATCGCTGCCCGTTTTTGCCGGTGAAGACCAGACCGATTGCTTCGGCATCTCCCCGTCGCACCTGAATCTGTTTTTTTTCGCGAACGGCCCGCAGGAATCCGGGCGAGATTCTGAACGCCGGGCGGTCATTGGTTTCCTGAAAAACTACCTGATTGCGGTCGTCACAGATTGTTACCTGTTCGTCGCCCAACACCGGCAGGTCGTCGTTTGGCACCACGCCCACATCTTGCCGAAGTCGGGCGGTGGTCAATGCTTTTTCGGCCAGCCTCTGATAAAATTCCTGCTCCCGAAACTGATTATAGAAATATTGAAAACTCGGTAAAACTTTTTAAAGCACTGAAAATTAGTTGTTTAGAAAGTCGTCATACGATTGACTAACTTACTTTTGAGGGAGGTTAGAAACTTCAAAATTAACTTTTGAACTACTTGTAGCTGGCTTCTTAAGACCCTTGTTCCTAAGCACCAAATTTTCTATGCTTTTTAGGACTACATTCCATGAAAGCAAGTTTTAATTATTAAAGTAAGTCATTGCCTATCAGTGAAATAAGACTTTTACTGAGTTTTCAACATGATAGGTAAAAACAAAAAAGCCGCTCCGAATATCGGAGCGGCTTTCCGCTTCTATCCACACCATTTCAAGACGGGCAGCTAAGGAGCTACCCTACCTTGATGTTCAACCTTCCCTTTGTAAAGGAATTTTACGCGTTTGCTGCTAAATGCTTGGCAAGAAAAACCTGCCTGCCCCAGATGCTTTACCAAAATTTGGCTTTTGATTTACGATGCAAAGTTGGCACTAATTTTTTGAAATCCCAATACTAAGTGTTAAAAATTATTTAACATTGAAATGTTGCAGAAGCAGAAAAGCTGTTTGTGAAAATACCGTATAGCAGCCCAATCGTATTTGCATCATTCAAAATAGCCCTGTTGTAGCTCATTTTGAAGTGTAACGCAGTGATGGGCTATTTTGTTGCCTGTTTACGCAATACTAACACTTATTGACCCAAAATTGAGACATAATCGGCGGATTGGCATCCGCATTGTTCTACGAAGTCAGTACCCAGACAAGCGAAACCCCAACCTGTTGCAGGCCGGGGTTTCTTTCATAGCGTTGAGTAATTGATACACGGGGCTGATTAATAAGCCTTTGCTGCATCTTTGGCATCTTCGATACCACCTTTTGCTTTGTAGGCCAGTTCATCAACGTTATCGTTGTAGTTGTCTTTTGCCTGCTCGCCTTTGTTAGCGACCTTGTCTTTCATCGTGTCGAAGTCAGACTTGGCTTTGTCAGCCATATATTCAGCTTGCCCTTTGGCCTGCTCAAAACCTTGCTGCACCTGCGATTTTGTCTGCTCAAAGGTGTCTTTGGCTTGGGAAACGCCCTTTTCCCACTGATCCTTCAAATCGGCAGACCGCTTGTTTGCCTCTTCCGTCAACTTGTCGCGGGTGTCTTTGCCGCTCCGGGGAGCTGTCAGGATGCCAATGGCTACACCCGTCAGGATGCCGGTCAGAAAATCTCGTGTGCTACGCATGATTGTTTGTTGTTTTGTATTTGAAAATTTAATGAACTGAATGTTGAGTTGTTGAGTATGTATAATCAAACTTTTTTGCGCATTTGCTTAGATGCACTAAAATTTGGCTTTCCGTTTGGCCTCACCAACAACCTCCTTTGACTTTTTGGCTGATGTTTCTACGAAATCGTCATACTGACTGCGGATATTGTCAAGACCAGACTGAAGTTGATCCTGCAAGTCGCTAAAAAATGAGTCAGACTCGTTCGAGATGTTCTTGCGGGTTTTCTTACCGCTCTCTGGAGCCAGTAGCAAGCCAACTACTGCGCCAACGGCTAATCCCACTAAAATTCCGGGTAGTGCTTTCATGTTTCTCTGTTTTAAACGCTGATGGTAATAGCAACTCATATTGAAAAATTCGTACCAGATTCGGCTATTTTAAATAAAATCTTAAAAATCAGACAGTTATGATTTTTAAGCCAATTGGCAAGACAATAATTTGAGTAAGTTTTTCCCCGATGGGGTCAGTTAATTCCTCAATACTCAAGCAAGGTGCTAATAAAATCCATTGCGTGGCAGGTTGTATCACACTGATAGGTGGTGGTGTGTTTGAGGTAAAAAGAAAAATCCCGACATTCAACTTGATGTCGGGATTCCGTACCCACCGTAACTTGTACTTAACCTAAAATGACTAATGCAACAGGTTGCACCAAAATGTCTCTTGTCAAACCCCCCTACCCTGAATGAGTCTCAAAACAACCGCTATGACCGCAATCACGAGCAGGATATGAATGATATTGCCCAGCCCGAAACTGCCAAAGCCGAAAAATCCGAGGAGCCAGATGATAACCAATATCACGGCCACTGTGTAAAGAATGTTTCCCATTGTTGTGTTTGTTGAGTAAATCAGAAGTTGCCCGAGAATCGCTTTGTATTCGTCGTTCTGATGTTGATACTGAAAAATCTGTGCCAGATACTATCGCCACCGCGCATATCACTGCATAAATGCGCGTTACTGGCTGTAAATGAGACCACAAGGGAACTCACTTAACCGCAGAAATCAGTTTATGAGTCATTAATAAAGCAGGGAAAGTGTAGAAAAAAATCTACAAGTGTAGAGGCCAATGGGGAAAATTGACCCGGACCGCTTCGTCCCAGACCAATGTTGATCGGCTAAGACAAATAGTTTTTTTTATCTAACTGACTCTAATACCGTACATTAAAGGCACCTGTGACCGATTATGCTGTGGCCGCTTCGGGTTCGGCACTATATTGTATAGTACTATATCAACGACGTAACATTGAAATCTCTTACTCCGGTGACGACAACGGGAAATGGTGCGGCTCAGCTCTATACAAACAGACCGGCCGCCATGACGGGAATACTAAGTACAAAACGAATCCTGATCATTGACGATGAGCAGGATATATGTCTATTGCTGTCGGGCCTGCTCCGCCGGTTAGGCTATCAGCCAACGTGCGCCCACTTTCTGGAAGAAGGCCGGAGGTATATTCGCACCCAACAATTCGACGCAATATTTTTAGATCTCAACCTACCCGATGGACTCGGTTTTGATCTTCTGCCGACGATCAAAACGGCTGAGTTAGTACCTAAAGTGGTGATGATTAGTGCTTTTGACGGGATAGCCGAACGCAAACGTGCTACCGATCAGGGAGCCGATCACTTTATTGGGAAGCCCTTCACCCGTAAAACCATTGAAGCGGCTTTACAAACCATTCAGGTTTAGGTAAATTTGTCAACCAGTTGAGGTTTGGCCGTGGCCACCTGTGCGGTTCGGCAGTTGACGGTTAGAGAACCCCGCCCGTTAACTGCCGAACCGCACGGGCAGCTCCGGCCATGCCTTATGCTGTTCTATAGTTCACTGACACCCCGTTATCAACAGCCGGGCGGCAGTCGCTCCGTACAGACACGACCAACATGGAAAAAATACTAATCGTAGATGATAACAACGACATCTGTCTGTTGCTCGAACGTTACCTCGGTAAGCAGGGCTACAAAACGGCATCGGTGTTGCGGGGCGAAGACGGCTTGGCCCTGATTCGGCGGGAGTCGTTCGAGTTGGTTATCTGTGACTTTAAACTACCTGATATTGATGGCCTGGAAATGCTCCGGCGCATAAAAGTGCTGAACCCGGCAACGGCGGTAATTATCATAACCGGCTACTCTGACGTGCGAGTAGCGGTGCAGGCCGTTCGGTACGGCGCATACGATTACGTGACAAAGCCGCTTTACCCAGACGAGATTTTATACACCATTAAAGCCGCTCTCGACAAACGGGAACAAGCCCTGACTCAGCCCGCCACCAGCCGCACCGCGCCCACTGCCGAGAACAAATCAGATACCACAGCCGCGAAACCCCACGGACGGGCTAAAAACAGCGGTATCACCGCGAATGGCAAACGATTTATCTTTGGCAAGAGTAAAGCCGCCGACCAACTCCAGAAACATATTG
>JBBRUV010000268.1:0-6960 GCA_038247465.1 Cytophagales bacterium | reverse complement strand
TTCAACGTCAGACCTTAAAGGGGCAACTTATAATATCCGCTGAATCAGTTTCTGAACGGTCATACCTTCGGCCTCGGCTTTGAAATTCCGCACCATCCGATGCCGCAGGATTGGCAGCGCCACGGCCCGCACATCTTCAATATCAGGCGAGTATTTTCCGTTCAGCAGGGCGTTGCATTTGGCCGCCAGAATCAGGGCCTGCGACGCGCGCGGCCCCGCTCCCCACTCAATGTATTGATTGGCTTCGGCAGCCGCCATCTCGGTGTTAGGCCGGGTTTTATGAACCAGTTTCACGGCGTATTCAATCACATTATCGGCCACCGGCACCCGGCGTACCAACTGCTGAAACTCCATGATCTGCTCGCCCGATACCACCTGATTAACAACAGGTTTCCGGTCTGAGGTGGTGCTTTTCACAATATCTAATTCCGACTGATACGACGGATAATCGAGCCAGATATTAAACATAAAGCGGTCAAGCTGGGCTTCGGGCAGCGGGTAGGTGCCTTCCTGCTCAATGGGGTTTTGCGTTGCCAGAACAAAAAACGGGCGACCAAGATTATACTTCTGACCGGCAATAGTGACAGCGTATTCCTGCATGGCTTCGAGCAGAGCCGACTGCGTTTTGGGCGGTGTGCGGTTAATTTCGTCGGCCAGAATAATATTGGCAAACACGGGGCCTTTGATAAACTTGAAATTACGTTCCTGATCGAGGGTTTCAGAACCAAGAATATCCGACGGCATGAGATCAGGCGTGAACTGGATACGGCTAAAATCCAGATGGAGCGACGACGCAATGGTCTGGATCAACAACGTTTTTGCCAACCCCGGCACCCCTACCAACAGGCAGTGGCCCTGACAAAAGATAGCCGTGAGCAACAGCCGGACAGTATCATCCTGCCCGATAACGACTTTGCCGATTTCGGCTTTCAACTTTTTGTACGAATCATTGAGGGCTTCGGCAGCCGCAACGTCAGAGGTGAATGGCATCTTTTAAGTTATCAATAAACAGTTATCAGTAAACAGGCTTCAGTGAGCAGTTATCAGTAAACAGAAATGAGTCACAAACTACGGAAATGACTATAACTGTTTACTGATAACTGTTCACTGTTAATCTCCACCCCCGGCTGTGGCTGCACTATTCTGGGTGGTGCCAAAGACCTTACAACCCTGATATTCAGGATCAACGGTGATATAGACCTCCGAGATAGATTTGCGGAACCACTCGTCAATGGCGCGGTTTTTTTTGTTGCCGATCACAATGTTCTGCAACTTCTCGAAATCTTTTGTGTAGTCGGCAGTGTGGGGCGGCTGTTGCGACTTGTAGTACAAAATCCGTACCGCGCTCTTACCGTCTTCGGTGCGGTAGGGCATAGGGCGGGTTACGGTTCCTACTTTCATTGTGTCTAACATCGTAAACAGTGCATATTCCATCGTGCCGTCCATCGCCATACGGGGCGTATCAGATTGCGGACTACGGAGCAGACCGCCCGCGTCGGCAGTGCCTTTATCGTCTGATACGGCCTTGGCGGCCTTATCGAACTTCACCGAATCGGCCACGATTAACGTGCGAAGACTGTCTAAAAAACGGTTTGGTTCCGTCAGATCGAGCCGGTTATAGTCGGGCCGGAGCAGAATGTGCCGGGCATGATACTCAGCACCCCGCGTTTCGAGCAATTGAATCAGGTGAAACCCGAAGTCAGACTCAACAATGTCTGACATCTCGTTGGGTTTCAGCTTCAGAGCCGCGCCTTCAAACGGGGCCACCATCATACCCCGTTTGGCGTAGCCAAGATCACCGTTTTTTTCGGCAGAACTAACGTCTTCTGAATACTCTTTGGCAAGTTTACCGAAATCTTCACCCGCCGTAACCCGTTCTTTGATACCCTGCAAGCGCGCTTTCAGCACGTCTTTCTGTTCGATGGTAACTTTGGCAATTCTGACAATATGGCCTACTTCCACTTCGGCGGGCATATAGGGCAGGCTGTCTTTGGGAATACCATCGAAGAATTTCCGAACCTCGCGCGGTGTAACTTTTGTGTCGGTCGTGATTTTCTGCTGCATCTTTTGCACCAGCAACTGATCTTTCACCTGCTGACGCAGTTCGCTTTTGAGCATCTCTAAACTCTTACCGTAAGCTTCAACAATGTTTTTCTCCGAACCAAATTGCTGCGCCATATATGACATACGGCCTTCTAACTGGTTTTCGACCTGCTTATCTTCTACAACCACCGAATCAATTTCAGCCTTGGCGAGCATCATTTTATTGACAACCAAGCTCTCCAGCAACTGGCACTTCTGCGGGGCGGGTTGATTTTGGGCCACGTAAGACTGGAGTGCTTCTTCCAGATCGGATTTCAGCACGTAGTAATTATCAACCTTGGCAATGATTTTATTGAGCGTTTGCGGCTGTTGTTGGGCGCGGGCAGACAACAGCGTCAGCGCAACTAAGGCAATGGCAAGTATGTGTTTCATTGTGATATAGAATGTGTTGTACATGATGTATTATGTAATGAATATGATTTACTGTATATCATACTCAATACACAATACATCACTTAATCAGTTTCTTCATTTCGTCTTCATTCACCTTCACCGGAAACTGCTGCCGGAGCGAGGCAATCCACTGTTTTTCCAAAAACGCCTGATAGGCATTAATCACCTTACCCCGCGCTTCCTCAAACGTGCGGGGGCGCGGGGCTTCTACCTGCAGAATCGTTACCTGTACGGCTTTAGCGTCGGGGTGCAACACGGTGGTGCCGGGTTTCCAGTCCACACTGTCAACATAAGCATTTATCCCTTCGGCAAAGATGCCTTCCAGAATAGAAACCGAGTTTGGCGCACTGACATTCAGCACCTTTTCTACGTCTTTTTTGCTGGTCGAAAAATACTGAAACGACACCTGACGCAACGCTGCCGGGTCTTTAACACCTTCGCGGAAACCCGCCATATCTTTTTCGATGATACGGGGCAATTGAATACCATTGGTACGCAGGTAACGAACTACGCTCTGCAACCGTGCCGCCGACACCGAATCCGGTTCGCCCCCCTCGTGCGAAGCCGAAATTTCGACCACATAATCCGGGTTTTTGACCAGCACCACCAGCACATCGAACAGGTCTTCGCGGTTTTCTTCCGATAGTGCGGTCTGTTTAGCGGTGTAATCTAACGACGGAGCCGACCGGCGCAGTTGATACGGCATGGTTTTCAGCATCTCCTGCGTTTGTTTCAACAGGGCATCGTTCTGAGCCGTTATCACCGTTGCTACGGCCCGTTCGGGGTACCGATACAGGTCTTTGTGGGCCTCAAAGTAGGCCCGCTGCCCGGTCGAGTCGGCCATTGAGCGTTCCCAGACGTTCTGTTCCATGCCCTGCGAAAGCAGTACGCCATCCCTGATTTCAACCAGCAAAGCGCGAAATTCAGGGTATTTTTTCTCTAAGTTAGTCTCTTCGGTTGCCAAGAGTTTGTCGCCCACAAAGCGGTCAAACAGGTGTGCCATTACCACTGTTGGCACGGCTCCGGCGGGTTTTGGGGTTTGTTTTTGCTTCACATAGCCCAAGAACTCGCCGACGGTAAAGGGCTTACCGGCGATAAATACAATAGACGATAACAGTTCTACATTCCGCAAATCAGGGATTTTCCAATGGCCCGACAGCAAACTGGTATCGGCTTTGGCGAGGGCTGCGTTCAGCACGGCGCGGTTTTCCTGTACGGCATACTCCCGGCGCAGCCGGGCCACCGTTGCCTGCCGTAATACCCCGGCGCGGGTGTCGGTAGTTACTTTCTGGCGCAATGCCGAAGCCAGTTCAGCGTATGGTTCAATCGGTTTCTGCTCGATAAGCCGCAAAATGTGCCAGCCGTAGTTGGTACGAACCGGGCGACTGTATTGACCGGGTATGGTCAGGGCAAAAGCGGCTTCTTCAAACGCCGGTACGTTGCGGCCCGTTTCAAACTGCGGCAACGCGCCCCCGTTGCTGCGCGAGGTGGCATCGTCTGAGACTTCACGGCAGAGTTTGGCCCAATCGTCGCCTTTTTGCAGCCGGGCGTAGGCTTGATTAATGCGGTCTTGGGCGGTTTGCTGTCCGGCAGTGTCGGCCATTGGGCTGATTCTGACTAAGATATGAGCGACCCGGATTTTGCCCCGGCTGGGTCGGCGGTCATTTACTTTTATCAGATGATAGCCAAAGCGTGTTCTGACCGGCTGCGACACCTGCCCAACGGGGGTTTGGTAGGCGGCTGTCTCGAAGGGATACATCATGGCAAAAGCCGTGAAATAACCGAGGTTGCCACCGTTAGGAGCCGTAGCGGGGTCTTTCGAGGCCGTTTTGGCAACGGCGGCAAAATCTTCGCCATTGGCAAGGCGGGTGCGGAGTTCGGTGGCGGTTTTCAGCGCGGCCAGCGTGTCGGCGGGCGTTGCGTCTTCGGATACGGCCAGCAAAATGTGCGACGCACTCACTTCCTGCTGCATCCGTTGCCAGGCTTCGTTGGCCAGCGTTTCTACCATCGCTTTGTCGGTCAGGTACGACTGTGCGAGTTGCTTGCGATACGTGGCTATCTCTTCCCGGAATCCCTCGGTGGTATCACGGCCTTCCTGCTCGGCAGCTACAACCTTGAGTTTCAGGTTGGTGTATAGGTCAAGGTATTCTTTAAGATCGGTGCGCTGGGCAGAGTCTGCCGAGGTTTGGTTCTTAGTAAACGACTGAAAAAAATCGTTGGTCGAGAATGATTTATTGCCCAGCGTCAAAATAACGGGTTCGGGCGGGGCGGCCTGAACAACAACGGGAGCGGTGGTTTTACAGCCCGTCAGCACGGCTACCGACAGGAGCAGGCTAACAACGCATAAACCGGAGAATCTGACTGAAATCATACTGAATAGCTGCGGGCGCGGGTAGCGCGTTCTTAATTCAACGACCAATAAAACCTCTTATTGGCAGATAAACCGGATTTTAATAGTTCTTAACATCACGTCTTGGAAGAACGTGTATCAACCCTATTGTATTCGGTTTGACTGGCAAATTTACCCAAAACAGGGAGAATTAGCACGGCTTTAGGTCTGCATTTCGTGTCCAGGTTGCCTATAACGGGTTTGTCTTGCTCTATTTTCAGTACCCCACCGAGCGAAAAATCAATAAACCGACCACTGGCTCAAAAGCCAGGAGCATTACGCTGTGATCCCGCGTACTTTTCAGGCCAAACACGATAAACTATTGTCAAATGACAATCCAACCCGAAGAACTTCCCGAAAACCTCCGCGAACTGGGCCGACGACTCTATCGCCGGGGCTTTACGATTGATCACAACCCCGGCACCACGCCAACCTGGACGCTGAATTACCCAGTGCCATCACCTCCGCCACCCACGGCGCAGCCCGTAACCAGCCCTGCCCAGACAAATCCAACCATCCGGGCTTTGCGTCGGTCGCCGACAGCCCCCCGTTCAAGGGCTTCTCCGGTGGCCCGGCACGAGCGTTTTGCCAACGAAAGTCAGTTAAATTATGGTATGCTGGCGGCCCTGCGTCAAGCCGAAACCCGCGATCATACACTGGTAGCCTACACGCAGTTTGATAGTCAATGGGCGCGTACTACATACGGGCCTGCGGGTGGGAGTGGCTATGCCAATATGCAGGCTTCGGGCTGCGGCCCTACAACCCTGGCAATCGCGATGCAGTATATTGTCAATAACTCACCCGAACACCGGGACATTTTGCCTACCGAAACCGCTCAGTATGCTGCTACACACGGCCTGCACCGGGGCAGAGGCACCAACGGTGAACAAATGATGGCTGGTATTCCTGGCCAATGGCCCGGTTTTGCCGGGCGTGTCGTTGCGCTTCGGGAAGCGGAAATACTGCTCCGGCAGGGCGAGTTGATTATTTTGGGTTGCCATCGCTGCTCCGGCTATAGCCGCAGCCATGGCAACCCGGTAGGTGATCCTGATAAATATTATGGCGGTCACTACATGGTGCTGACGGGCTTAGACGCGCCATCGGGCGGGCGGCAGTTATTTTGGGTGCATGACCCCGGTGGAAACTCACAATCAGGCATATATCGCATTGAGCGGGCCGAACTGTCCCAACACAGCACCCTATATTACGTGTATCGCACAGCCCCACCGGCTACGTCCACCACCACGTCGCAGCCTGGCGCGGGTAGCAGTGAGGCAACGCAACCCACTCGGTAGCCCCTGTTCAGACAGCGGGTTCCTGCTGGGTCAAACAGTGAAAACTGCCCAAACCCCAGACAATATCGGTCGAGTCAATACCGATGATTTTTTTGCCGGGAAAACACTGTCCGATTAAATCTAACGCCGTTTGATCCTGAGTGCAGCGGTACGTCGGGACGATAACGCCCGCGTTGCAGACGTAAAAATTAGCGTAGGAAGCGGGTAAGCGCAACCCATCGCTTATGACGGGATCGGGCATAGGTAACTCAATCACAGTGAGTTGCTTGCCGTTCAGGAGCCGCATCTGCCGCAGATCGCGGTGAATGTCCCGTAGAAAATGATAATTATCGTCGTTGGGATTGGCTTCGTAGGCCGCAATCACAGTGTCTTCGTTCACGAACCGCACGGTGTCATCAATGTGTCCGTCGGTGTCGTCGCCCACGATGCCTTCATCAACCCACAGCACCTGCTGAACGCCGTAAAAATCCATCAGATACTGCTCAATCTGGGCCTGAGTTAGCTGCGGATTTCGGTTTTGGTTGAGTAAACAGGCGCGGCTCGTCAGCACGGTGCCAGCTCCGTTAAACTCCACCGAACCACCTTCCATCACGATACCCGGAGTCACATAATCGAGGTTTCGGGAATGCGCTACCTGCACCGGAATCAGATCGTCGCGGTCGTAGGGCGGGTATTTGTTGCCCCAGGCGTTGTAGCCCCAGTTCACAATCATCCGCTCGTTGCGGTCGGGGTTGATCAAAAAGGCCGGGCCATGATCACGGCACCACGAATCGTTGGTGG
>JBBRUV010000267.1:0-6967 GCA_038247465.1 Cytophagales bacterium | reverse complement strand
TTTCCAGCCGCGTTACCAATACAAATCGGCGGCTTTCCAGCCGCGTTACCAATACAAATCGGCGGCTTTCCAGCCGCGTTACCAATACAAATCGGCGGCTTTCCAGCCGCGTTACTTATGAACATCAAGACTATTCTTAAATACCTGATCTCGGTTGTTTTGGCGGGCGGGCTGTTATGGTTTACCTTCAAACAAAGCCATTTAGACGTGGCCGAGCTGGGCCGCAAAATCGCGGAGGCTGATTATCGCTGGGTGTTGCTCTCGGCCCTGCTCACGATTGTTGCCCACTGGAGCCGGGGGCAACGCTGGCGGCTATTGCTCGAACCCGTTGGCTACCGGCCCAGCCCGCTCAACGCAACGGTGGCCGTGCTGACGGGTTATCTGGCAAACTTAGCCCTGCCCCGCGCCGGCGAAGTAGCCCGATGTGGCACACTCTACCGGCTCAATAACGTGCCGGTGAACATCAGTTTTGGTACCGTAGTGGCCGAGCGGCTGTTTGATGTGTTGATGCTGGCGTTGCTGCTCGGAGCCACGTTTCTGCTTGAATTCGACCGTCTGAGCGGGTTTTTTATGGGTTTTCTGGGTGCGAAAGTACCGGGAGCTAACGCCGGTTCGGGCAGTTCGGGGGTGTTGCTGATTGCCGGGGCGGTGCTTATTGGCGGAGCGGTACTGGCGTGGTTGCTGTATCGCCGATACCAGGCCGCACTCGAAGCCAGGCCGGTCTATCAAAAAATTATGACGTTCGCCAAGGGGCTGCTCGACGGGCTGTTGAGCGTTCGCAGACTGAAACAACCGGGGCTGTTTGTGTTCCATACGCTCCTGATCTGGACGCTGTATTATTTCATGTCATACACCCTGTTTTTGGCCCTGCCCGGCACCCAAAACCTCGGCCCCCTGGCCGGTCTCACGATTCTGGTGGTCGGTGCGCTCGGTATGACGGCCCCCACGCCGGGCGGCATCGGCTCATTTCACTTGCTGGTGGGGCAGGTCTTGCTGTTGTATGGCCTCACGGCGCAGGACGGGCAGATTCTGGCAACGTTTATTCACGGCGTGTCAACGATTATGATTATTCTGCTCGGCGTAGCGAGTTTCGTGTATGTGCTGGTGCGCGGCCAAAAAGTCCCAAAACAGAGCGATATTGTAGCCGAAAACAACGCGGTTCAGGCCCGGTAATCGAGTATCTTTGTGTAAACCAAAACCAGAATCGGACGTGAGTATTGTTGAAGCCCTTCAGGAACGGGTAAGCCAAATGCGTGAACCCGACCAACTGAAACTACTGGAATATGCCAACCACGTTGCTTTTCTGTCTGAAAAATTGACAGAGGCCGATGTTAACGAATACGACAACCCGTTGAAAGAACTACTACTGAGACGTTATGAACAGCATAAAGCTAATCCAGAAAAAGCAATCACTGGCGACGAATTAAGGGCGCAATTAAATGCAAAGTATGGCTGGAATTTCTAAATATACCCTACACGTCTCTGACCAAGCCCGGGCTGATATTGAGCGAACAGTTGACTTTTATGAATTTGAACAAGAAGGATTAGGAAGCGAATTTTTTGGGAATTTTCTGAAAACTATTGATTACGCACTCGTAAACCCAGAAATGTTTCCCTGCCATTTTCTATTCGTGCGCCGGGCTTTGATGAAGATATTCAAGCATCAAATTTTATTCGTTTTTGATGAAATTAATGGAGTCATTGACGTATTGGCCGTTTTATACCAGCGTCAAAATCCGAACATCATCACAGAGCGCCTTAATTACGATTAACGTCTCGAATGACAGTCTCCAAAATCCTCTCCCGCGCCGAAGCCGTTGATCGGGCCAACCAGTGGCGCACTGATAACCAGTGTATTGTGTTCACCAACGGCTGTTTCGACATTGTGCATCTGGGCCACATTGACTACCTCGAAAAAGCCCGCGCCCTCGGCCATAGACTTATTCTGGGTCTCAATACCGATGCGTCTGTGAGCCGCATCAAAGGCCCGCTCCGGCCCGTTGTGAATGAATATGCCCGCGCCCGGCTCATGGCCGCCCTGGAATTTATTGATTTGGTCACACTCTTCGATGAACCAACCCCGCTCGAACTTATTGAAGCCCTCCGACCCGATATTTTGGTTAAAGGCGACGATTATACGGCAGCAACTATCGTGGGGGCCGATTTCGTTATCCGGCACGGGGGCAGCGTCGAGACAATCGCGCTCGTGCCGGGCTACTCAACCAGTAAACTCATCCAGAAAATTGTGGAGAGTTACGGATAAGCAGCTTGTATGATTGGCGAGTGGCGTGGCCGGACGGTACGTTTAGGCGGTGAAAACAAAGACATTTTACCTCGAATTTGTGTTCTGTTCCTATATGGTTGTTGATTAGGTATTAGCAACTGACAAGTTTAATTGTTTACTGATAACTGTTAATTGTAACTGAATTATGGCTGGTTCCTGGCTTATTTTTATCGTCTTCGCGGGTATTAGTGCGCTGGTTAGCTGGCAGTTGCGGAGAAAATTCAACGAATATTCGCAAATCGGGCTGACCAACGGCATGAGCGGGGCCGAAATCGCCGAAACAATGCTCCGCGAAAACGGCGTGGTTGGCGTAACGGTGCAATCGGTAGAAGGTCAACTGACGGATCATTACAACCCGCAGGACCGAACCGTGAATCTCTCGCCAGACGTGTTTTATGGTCGTAGTGTGGCGGCTGCTGCCGTAGCTGCCCACGAGTGCGGTCATGCTGTGCAGCACAACGGGGCCTATGCACCCCTGAAACTGCGGTCGGCGTTGGTGCCGGTGCTGTCGGTATCGTCGCAATGGATGCAGTGGATTATTCTGGGCGGGGTTTTCCTGCTCAATACCACACCGATTCCGCTGGCAATTGGGGTGGGGCTGTTTGCCATCACCACGCTGTTTAGTTTCATCACGCTGCCCGTTGAGTTTGATGCCAGTAACCGGGCATTGGCCTGGATAAAAGAGCGTGGCATTGTCAACTCGCGGGAGTACCCATTGGCAAAAGACGCGCTGTGGTGGGCGGCAACCACATACGTGGTGGCCGCGCTTGGCTCGCTGGCAACGCTGCTATACTACGTGAGTATTCTGATGGGCGGTCGGCGCCAGGGCAATTAAATCAGAACCCGCCGTTTGGTGTAAATCCCGTATAGTACAGACCAAAAACGCGCTCTGCCAACACCGGCAGGGCGCGTTTTTGGTAGTTAGCGATTGGCTACCGGGCCTGTAATAAGAGCAACACCACAGTCAGCGGGTTGTGTTTGGGCTTTTGGGGTAACTTTGCGGCACTAAACGGCCTGAAACGCCGGGTATCAACACGATGCGAAATCAATTTTCTGCCGGTATCGAACGCATTGCCCGCCATGACGAGCGAGTGGTGTTTATCACCGGCGACCTGGGCTACAACGCCCTCGAAAACCTCCAGAGCAGCATGGGCCCTCGTTTTATCAACGCGGGCGTAGCCGAGCAAAACATGGTGGGCGTAGCGGCTGGCATGGCCTACAAAGGCTATAAAGTGTTCTGTTACAGCATTGCACCCTTTGCCGTGTATCGGTGTCTGGAGCAGTTCAGGAATGATGTATGCCTGCACAACATGCCCGTTTTCATGGTCGGTAATGGCGGTGGCTACGGCTATGGCATTATGGGTAGCACACACCACGCCATCGAAGATTTGGCGTGCCTGAGCAGTTTACAAAATATAAATACGTTTGTGCCGGCCTTCGCCGACGAGGTAGAACCGATGCTCGATCAGATTGTGGCCCAGGCTGGCCCGGCCTACCTGCGGCTTGGTTATGGCCCCAATACGCCCGCCGGAGCCGAGACGATGGGTTCGTTCAAACACATCGTCTCGGCCGAAAAAAGCCGGTTTGTTGGCTCGGTTGTTGCACTTGGGCCGGTGGCTGCCAACGCCCTGAAAGCATTGGAAAACAGTGAGTTATCGGGCTGTTTTGATTTGTTTACGGCTACGAATCTTCCGCTTGATTTGCCGGTTTCGCTGGCACAACATTTTGCCGGAAAGCCGTTGATGGTCGTTGAAGAACACGTGTCTATCGGTGGATTGGCGCAGCAACTCTCGGTAAAACTTCTGGAAGCAGGCATGGCTCCGGGGCGGTTTATGAGCTTGGCTGCCAAAGGATACCCCAACGGATTGTATGGCAGTCAGGCGTATCATCAGCAGCAATCCGGGCTTGATGCGGGGAATATTGCGGCCTGCTTGAGCGAGTTTATTTAAAACACGCTGTTTAGGCACAGATGCTACGAAAATTTCTTGCTCTTTTCCTTACTGCTTTGCCCGTTGTCTTTTTCTGGCAAACGTGGGCTACGTATGCCGTGAATGTACCAAAGTGGGACGACCACGCGCTGAAAACCTTCCTGCTCCATCTCGAACAGGCCGATTCGTTCTCCGAACGGGTCTATCAGGTGGTCAGGCAGCATAACGAACACCGCATTGTGCTGGACCGGCTGGTGACGTGGCTTGATTTCGCCCTTTTCGGTAAACTCGATTACCGGCATCTGATGATGTCGGGCAATCTGAGTCTGATAGGGTTGTTAGCTGTTTTGGGTAGCGTATTGCGCCGGTCAATCCCATCTGTAAAGACATCGTGGCTGTTTTTTTTGCCCCCAATTGCATTTTTATTGTTCAATCTGTCGCATTGGGAAAATATGTTTTGGGGCATGGCTGCGCTCCAAAATTTCACGGTTGTGCTGTGGGCGTTATGGGCGATCTACGCACTAACATTCACCCAAAACTGGCCGTTAGCCATTGTACTGGCCGTTCTTGCCACCATCACCAGTGGTAACGGACTGGCTATCTGGCCCATCGGCGCGGGGTTGCTGGCGTTGGCTCGTCGGGATTTAGACTGGAAACGGCCCGCCCTAAACCGCCAAATCGTTTTACCCTTCGCTTGCTGGCTCATCGGCGCCGTTATCACCATCGGACTGTATTTTGTGGGCTACGAAAAACCGCAGGGTAACCCACCCGTTCGGGGCAGTGTGGGTGAGTTGCTGACGGGGTGGCTGGCGTTTCTGGGGTCTGCCGCCGAGGTCTTGCCGGTTGGGTCGGCGTTGATTAATTCTGTTGTGCTGGGCGTGGCGTTGGTGCTGACTGTGACCGTACTGATCGGGTTTTCGGTTCAAAACCTGTTTCGATCTCCGTTGGTTGCTGCTGACTCTGTTTCAACACAGTCTGCCAATCAATTAACTCTTTTTTTTCTGGGCAGTGCAGCTTTTTTGCTTGGTACGGCAGTAATCGTGGCTTGGTCGCGGGTGGGTTTTGGACTGGATACCCTCATCACCAGCCGGTATAAACTGTATTCGCTCACGTTGTTGGCATTGGTGTATGTCGCCGTTGTGAGTCGGCTGGCGGGGCGCGGGCGGTGGCTGGCCGGGGGCGCAGGTCTGCTGGTAAGTGCGGGGCTGGCGGGATTGTCGTACCCGGCTTTTGCAGACGAGGTGATCTGGTGGCGGCAATGGCTGCTGACGAATCAATTCAACTGGACCTACACAACCAACCGCCCTGTGTCAACCCTCGATGCAACCACTGCCCGCTGGATTACCAATGCTCCGGCTTTTTATGACCGGGCGTTAGGCGGTTTTTATCAGCCTGCCAAGGAGCAAACCAAGCCTATTAACGTCAGTACAAATCCGGTAAAACTGGCTGAGCCTCAACTGCCTTTTGCCATTGGTCCCGATGCCGGGATGTACACGCTGCTACGGTCTGACCGGCGGTTGTATCTGTTCAGCACCACCCCGACTTTGCAATCATCGGCGCGGACGAAGCTGGGGCTGGCGATGCCAACGGCAACGGGGTTCTCAGTACAAATCGGTGACTCTGAAATTGATCCGGGCAAGTATGCCGTTGAAATCCTGCAGGTTGAACGATCGGGAAAACTAACAAGATCGGCAACGGGCCAAACCCTGACCATCTTGCCCGCCAAACAAACCGTGCTGAAAAAGAACTGGTAACTGATGACTATACGTCGCGTTCTTCTTGTCTTGGTAATGCTGGTTCCGGTTGCCATTGTGGCCTGGGTCGTGAGCCGATACGCCCTGAATCTGCCGTATTGGGACGATTATCTGGTGCAGGAACACCTCGCGATGCTCAACGCCCAGGGGTCTCGTAGTCAGAAACTCATTCACTTTTTTGATCAGCACTGGGAACACCGCATCGTCTGGACGCGGGCGGTTTTCTTCGCGTTTTTCAAACTCAACGGCTCCCTCAACTACGTCGGGCTGACGGTAATCGGGGTGAGCGGATTGGTCGGAATCGCAGCCATTCTATTCGGTGTATTTCGGCAAACGCGGCTGCCACTCTGGTATTTTTTGCCAATTCCGTTCTGGCTTTTCACCCTGCAATCGCACGAGAATCTGCTGTGGGGAATGGCTTCTATCCAGAATTTTTGGGTGCTGGTGTTTGCGCTGGGGTCGTTTTGGGCGTTGGCACAACCGGGCAACACCCGCACCGGGCAGGGTTTCTGGCGGGCGGTTGCGCTGGCATTGGCAGTGCTGGCAACGTTCACAAGCGGCAATGGAGCTTTGGTGCTGATTGTGGGCGGGCTGGTGCTGGCGTGGCAGGCCGTCAGAAAGCAGACATCGTGGATTTTCGTAGCAGTCTGGGCAGTGGTTTCTGTCGTTAGTATCGGCGGGTATTTCTACGGTTATCAGCGCGTTACGTTCTTTCCGTCACCGTTTAATTATCCGTTTACGGCCTGGATTCAGGCGTTTTTCGTGTTTTTCGGTGGCTTTGCCGACCCGTTTCCGTATTCAGGTGCGGCTGCGTTTGGCTATGATAACCCACTCTGGATCAGTGCCTTGCTGGGGGCCGTGCTGGTGTTGTCTGCTGCTATTCCGACGATAGGAGGAATCTTGACGGTTGCCATGCCTACGATTCCTCCTATCGTCGGAATGACAACTGGTACTGTCAGACTAACAAAAAATACGAATGATCGGCAACGAATGACTAATGA
>JBBRUV010000266.1:0-6977 GCA_038247465.1 Cytophagales bacterium | reverse complement strand
GCTGACGCTGCAAACCAGCCGCGCGCAATATTGCCAGCCGTCCTCGAACTGTAATGCAGGCGACGCGCTGTTTTCGTTCTCGCTGAATGGTATTCCGCTTAGTCAAAATTCGGGTTGTGCCTCAGGGGGATACAGTTCGTACACCAGCACATCTACCACTCTTATACCTGGTCAGCTAACCGCTTTTTTCGGGACACTCAGTACAGACCGGGAGGGGGTAACGATTTGGGGCGACCTGAACCGGAACAACACGTTTGAGACATCGGAGATTCTGTTCCAGACAACCGCCATTGTGCAGGGCAGTGTTGCGGGTAACATCACCATTCCGGCAGGGACGGCAAACGGGGCACTCAGGCTACGCGTTCGGGTAGTTTATGACGTACCATCACCCGGCGATCCCTGTGCCAACGTTATCTATGGCGAGACCGAAGACTACAATGTTACCGTTGGCTCGCCCACTTACAGCCCCAACACCAGCAACATCAGCAGCACCAGCGCACAGTTGAACTGGAATAACCTCGGCACGGCCACGGCCTATGAAGTGCAATACCGACCCGTTACCTCGCCCCTGAGCAGTACCTACACCACCATTTCGGGCATCACATCCACAACCTACGCATTGACGGGGTTGACCCCGATTACTGATTATGAATGGCAGATGCGGCCAACGGCTCCCACCAGTGGCTCCTACAACGGCCCGGTAGCTTTCTCTACACCCGGTTTGTGCAGTGTTCCATTCGGGTTAGGTTTCTTCACTCCCCGCACGACTTCGGCCAGCATCTACTGGAGTTCAACCTTTGAAGCGGCCTATCCCAATAAAGTCTATGAAGTACAAATTCAGCTGGTCGGGGCCACGTCCTGGTCGAGCATAACGGGCATAACCGGAACCGGAACTACACTTCGCGGCCTATCGGCATCAACGACCTACCGGATACGGGTTCGGGCCGATTGTTCGGGGTTTAGCACAATCAGTACAGTAACAACAGCCGCCTGTAACGCGCCAACGCCATTTGCCACGGTCCTTTATAATGCGGCTACCCTAAGGTGGAACGATAATGAACAGAGTGTTTATACCCTGCAATGGCGGCCAGCGGGCGGCACCTGGACAACCATTCCGGGCCTGACTGACTACACGTATTCACTAACGGGCTTAACCACCAACGCGCCCTACGAATGGGCCGTCAGCAAGGCGTGTGGCACCACCGTATCCTCGCCTTATAGCAGCCCGCAGAGTTTTACTACCAGTTGTAACGCGCCAAATTCCCCTAATACAGACCAGATACTGTCTTCGTCGGCCCGATTAAGATGGAACACCTTCTACGACGGTAACCCACCCGCGTCGGTGCAGTTGCAATACCGGCCTACCGGCACAACCTCATGGAGTCTAATCAACAATATTCCGGGTAGCGATGGTACTAATTTCTACTCGCTGACAGGCCTCACCAACGGCACTGCTTACGAATGGCAAGTGCGGGCTTCGTGCGGCAGTGGGGTTTATTCGGCATTTACGTCGCCAATTTCATTTACCGCTCAAACCTGCAAAAGGCCAACGTCTTTGGGCGCTTTTGATCTTGGTGTGAACCGGGCAGGACTATACTGGAATGGCCAAAACTACGGATTTACCGGGCAGCCGTTCACGTTGCAGTACCGGCCAGCCAGTTTAAGCACCACTACCGGCGGCTGGAGTTCTGTAACGGAGATTCTCACTACAAGCTATGGGCTTACAGGACTCGAACCCGGCACGGCCTATCAGTTTCAGGTAAGTTTTGCCTGCACGGCCACCGAATCGTCGGTCTTCAGCACGCCCGCCACCTTCACGACGCTGCCCTGTGCAAGCCCCACAACCAGTTTGTCGGTCACTGATATTACATTTGGCTCGGCCACGCTGCGCCTACGAGACGACACTATAAACGTCTATAACATACAATACCGGCCCCAGACTACGCCCGTATCAACCTGGACTACGATTCCCAATGCCCTGATAAACGATGGTTCTTTTTATAGGTATAACGGAGATTCATTTTTTTTCTTTGGTAAAACGTACTCGTTCACAGGATTATCGCCTGCCACCGTGTATGAGTTTCAGGTTGGCTTAGTCTGTACACCTACGCAATCTTCGAGTTACAGCACTCCCATTTCGTTCTCCACCACCCCGTGTAGCAACGTAGCGACGAATATTCGGGACATGGGCAGTTCGTTCAACGCGGCCTATCTGACCTGGAATGGACTGACGACTGTGCCTTATACGGTGCATTACCGGCTTGCCGGCACTACGGCCTGGACGGATGTACCCACGCCCGTCAGCCGCCCCGTTACCCTAACCGGGTTGGCCGCCAACACTGTTTACGAAGCGGAAGTGGCCTCGGTTTGCTCGGCAACGCAGATTACGGCGTATAGCACGCCCGCTTCCTTTACCACTACCGGCTGCGTCAATTCGGCCAGCGCGTTGTTTTCGTTTGGCACCACCTTCAACGCCACGAACCTAAGTTGGCAGGGCTTCACCACAAATCCCTTCAATCTGCGCTACAAACCCAGGGCCAGTACGGTCTGGACAGATGTATTGGGCATCACTACGCGCCCATACGCCCTGACCGGCCTTGACCTAACAACTACTTACGAATGGCAGTTGGCCGCCGTCTGTGGCCCCAGCCAAAGCACGACCTATTCAGCATCCAACTCGTTCACAACCACGAGTTGCGTCAATGTGGCGACGGGCTTATCGGCTTCGGGAGCCACCTTCAACGCGGTTAATCTGACCTGGGCCGGGCCAACCACGGTAGCCTACAACCTTCGATGGCGAGTTGTCGGCAGTGTGAATACAACCGAAATCACGGGCATCAGCAGCCGACCTTACACTCTCACGGGGCTTAGCCCGGCAACGGCTTACGAATGGCAAATTGCCCTCGCCTGTTCGCCAACCCAATCATCGGGTTATACGGGTTTCAGCAGTTTCAGTACCACTTTGGGTTGCCCCAATTTAGCCCCTAACTCGCTCACCACCACTGGCATCAGTAGCAGTTCGGCCCTGCTCGACTGGGAGTTTGGGTACAGTCCGGCGGGGGCGTATCCGGCGGGTTTCGACCTGCAATGGCGCGTGAAAAATGCACCGGCCTGGAACGATGTGACGGGCCTTTCGTTAGTTCAATCGGCGTATAGTTTAACGACCCTCGCACCGGCAACGCAGTATGAATGGCGGGTCAGGAGCCGCTGCAATGCCAACGAAGCCACGGATTGGGTCGGCCCGGTTGAGTTTACGACAACGGGTGGTAGCTGTTCGGCCCCGACGGGTTTGGCGGTGGCTTCTACGATAGTTGACGCGCCTATTTCGGTTACGTGGAATGCCGTAGCCGGGGCAAGTACGTATGATATAACTCGGATTCTACTGACCTATCCTGATAACCCAAGCAGCGAAACAGGACTGACGACAAACAGCTATTCAGTCCCTTATTATGTCAGCAATTCGCTTTACAGTGTACAGGTCAGGAGCCGGTGCAGCAACGGCAGCCTGTCGCCCTATACCTCACTGACCTACCTTACGCCAGCTTCCTGCGCCACGTTGCCACCCAACTCCCTGACGACGACGGGCATTGCCAGTACCTCGGCTATACTCAATTGGACGTCGCAAAGCCGGTACTTGGGTGGTTATTCAGACCCACGGTACGATCTTCAGTGGCGGGCGCGGGGTGGTGCCACCTGGACGACCATTGCCAGTTCAACGGCCACTGCTGTGTATTCTCCCTACTCGCTCACCGGCTTACAGCCCGGCACGGCCTACGAATGGCAGGTACGCAGCCGATGTTCGGATGGCAGCGTAACGCCCTATATCGGCCCGGTTAGTTTCACCACAACGGGCGGTTGCCCGGCTGCGGTCACCGTTAAATCCGGCGACTGGAACGACCCAACCGTTTGGCTGTGTGGCTCTGTACCGGCTGCTACTGACCCCGTTACGCTCAACCACGTGGTAACGATTCCGGCCAGCTACACAGCCAATGCGCTGAAAATCAGCGTTGGGGCGGGGGCCAGATTGGTCTATGGCGCGGGTGGGCGGCTACGGATCGGATTCTGAAAACGGTTTAAACCAATCTAAAACCAGTGCCAATGAAAAATGCCCTTCGCTTCTGGTCTTCGTTGCCGCCTTAACCACCGGCCTTACAAAACCACGAGACTATCGGGCAACGCCTGCAAGCGTATGACTTGGACACCCCGATACGGATTCAGGGCCAGCAAGTCTTTTTTGTCACCTGTGATGAGGTAGTCAGCCCCGGCATCTACAGCCAACGCCAGCAGATAATTATCTGGGGTAACAACAATTCTCATTCGGCGTTGGCGGCCCGTTTTTCGAGCCGGTGGGCGTTAATCTCGGCTGTGATTTCGGCTTCGGTTATATCGGGGTCTGTTTGGGGCAATCGGGCATCTAATCTATTCCACAAGTCGGCCCAGGCAGGTTCCGGGGCTTTTACGGATATGATGCCAAGATCAACCAGATCGTCAATGAGTTTTCTGGCTTTTGGGGTGCTGATTTCGATAGTGAGGGTCTCCATAAACCGGATTTGTTTTTTCAAACGTAACCAATAATCAAATGAAATCATTGGTGCGAAAGATGCAGCCGTCCGCACGATTAGCCCAAAAAAACTCGCCCTAACGCTACTATTTCACTCTATTTGTCTCGAATTTCGCTAAAATATACCCCCTTTGGGGTATTGCGGAGGGGCGTTTGGCCGGGCGTTTAGAGTGAAAATAATACTCTCAGCTTTTGTTCTAACACAGACTGATACGATGCGGGCAAAAAACCTAACTGACGCTGAATGAGGTATGCTGGCATGGTAACTAAACGGTGGAGACGAATAGCAGAATCAACTTTTAGGCCAGTCAACCTGAAATCTGCATCAGTTGTCAGCAATGGGAAGTCGGTGGGTTCAGTGGCTTTTGTTATCTGGCTGGTTATGAAGCTAATCACAACATGGTCGTAGGTCGAAATCGAGTTCGTCAGGCACAGTGCCGGGCGGACTTTGGCCCCCGATAAATCATCAAAAGGAAAGGGAACCAATACGATTTTATTTTTCATGGTTTATCGGAGTGCCATCGGTTGCTGCGTAGATAGCCTCTGATTCATCATTCAGAAACGCAAAAGACGGACTGGACGCGGCCACACGAAGCCACGCGGCATCGTCAATAGGGTCGGTCTTTGGCAACGTCGAGACCACAATTTCAACCTCCTGGTCAGGCAGCAGGCTTTTCAGCGACTGCACAAATGCCATACTAAGTTCCTGTGTGTTGAGCCGGTACGTGGTTTGCATGGTTCAGCGATTTTTATGTTTGGTAGCAAGTTATGATTTTTTGGCCCGTTGGTTTTGTTGATACAATCCGTCTGACGCTTCCCAACAAATCGGTATAATTGTCTGGTTTATAAAGTTCAACACCTTTCACCCGGCTGAAGTGTTTGGGATTCAGGGTAAAGACCAATACATCGAACACCAAGGCTGTTGCCAGCGTATAGCAGTCACCCACGCCTGTATCGGGCCATCGCCGTGCAATGTCTAATGCCTGTTGGCTTACGTTGTCGCTGTTGAGAACTACATAACTTTCGAGCCGTTTACGATGCCGGTCATACTCAGCCCGGCTAATGGGTTGTTACAAACCGCGCTGTATCAAAAGCCAGTGTTGCATCTCAATAAAAACCGAGGTGCTGATAACGGGCTGATGAGCCTGTAGAGCCATAGTATATGCCTCAATAAATGGCGACTTATCGGCAAAGACACGGCTCAACAGGCCTGTATCTATCAGTAACGGGGGCTTAGACGCCACAATCAAGGTATTGGGGTTGGTTCAATGTGCTTGTGTTTTCCCAATTCTCTGGCAATAGCCAAACCGGGGTCTTCGGTGGGCATCTTGCCCGACAAAATGATGCCTTCTATTTCCTGGCCTTTTGAGTTAATCAATTTCACCCGCAGTGGCTCACGCTTTTTGCGTTGGCGCGGAACTGCCAGTTCAGTTTGTTTTTGGATCGTTGCCATAATCGTTATTGTTGATAGCGGTTTCACCTGTACCAACAGAGGAATATACGCCTTCGTTGTTGCTACCCGCGCACAGCGACAGAAAAATTTTTGCCCGCACCCCAAAAAAAGTCGACCTAACGCTACTCTTTCACCCTATCTGTTTCGTATTTCATTGAAATATACCCCCTTTGGGGTATTGCGGAGGGGCATTTGGCCGGGCGACCTTTGTGGTGTTCAAACGCGGCTTTCCGGCTCTGTTCACACGCTTTAAAACCAGTATTAAAACCAAACAAACACAAAACCCAATGAAAACCACTACCCTGTTTCTGCTGATTACCCTGCTTGGCGGGCTTGTTGCGTTGCCCACGCTGGCCCAGACCATCCGGCGCGTAAACAACACCCCCGGCCTGAACGACCCCAACGTGTATGCCACCGCCCAGGCCGCCCACAACGCGGCTGCGATTGGTGATATTATCTCCCTCGAACCGTCTGACAGCCCGAACTATGGCACGCTGACCATTACAAAGCGGGTAACGATTGTGGGGCCGGGGTACTTCCTGGATAAAAACCCGAACACGTTTTTCGATAAGCGTGTGCCAACCCTGAGTACGGTCACTTTTGAGAACGGCAGCGCGAACAGTGTGATAACGGGGGTAAATGGGAGCTTCCTCGACATTCGTGATGTGAATATTACGGTCACGCGCTGTCGCACGAACAACATTCAGATGGCCCGCAGCAACGTCTTAGTGGGGGGCGTTTTTACTAACGGCAACAACGCAACGATTACGAATAATTTCATTGATGGTGCCATTGATGGGGGGGCAAATTTCGTGATTAGTAATAATGCGAATTTTGGGTCTATCTAATTGATTTTCAGATAATTATTGCCAATAAAACAAGACAGCGTCAATAGTCGTATCTTTGAACTTGCACATTACCAAGATTGACGACCATGACTACTGTCTTGAATACTATCAAATT
>JBBRUV010000265.1:0-6998 GCA_038247465.1 Cytophagales bacterium | reverse complement strand
GTCCGTCATGTCTTCAGGGCTTAAGCCGCTTCAACGATGATTCCGGCACCGAAGCCGATTACATTGTGGTAGAAATGGCCAAAGCCAAACTGGGGGAAAACTGGTTACCGGATTATGTAGAAACCGCCCGTAACGGCGGCATTGAACGTGTACTGTTGTGATACACGTGGAACCGCTAGTTGACGCGGGTCGATTAGCGGCCTGATTTATTTTTCTGTAACGCACTAAAAACGGCCCCAAAAACGAGCCAAGCGGCCGGGCGTAGGCCAGTAAGCGAAAATAGGTTTTCATTGTGGCAAAGGTACATCTGAACCGCCCGGCGACCCGGTGTGATTACGTTGATTGACTGATTTCGCTGAAGTTGTTAGAAGACCCCGACCGGATGTATGACTACGAGATTACTCAAAAGGTAAAGTAGTTTTTACTATCTTGCCGCATGGAACATTTTATCGAACACATCGAAATCCGCAATTTTAAATCAATCTGGGAATTAAACATTTCCAGATTGAAGCGACTAAATCTGTTCATCGGGCGGCCTAACGTCGGCAAGTCAAATATTCTGGAAGCGTTATCGCTGTTTAGTTTACCTTACGTGTGGGAAGGCTCGAAAAAATTGACTGATTTGGTGCGGTTGGAAAATTCGCTGGAAATTTTTTGGGATGGAGAACATAAAAATGATATACTAATACAGTGTAAAATTAGCAAAGATGATACGAGATTAGATTGTAAAATTAGCTTTAATAAAGATTTTGGAGGACTTATTTTTTCACTGAGCGAGACATTTAGCCAATACATATCCGAAGAAAAATATAGTTACACAATGAATAGAGAGTTTAGGACGGATGGGCTGCTTAATATAGGCTACGCTAAGTTTTCGGCAGTTTACTGTCATAAAAATTCTTTAAAGTCGTATATTTTTAACGAAAAAAGGAGAATTCAAGAAGACGAAAAAGAAGTAATCCCTTTTCTTCGACCTCCTTTTGGCTCCAATCTTTTATATATTCTCGAATTAATGCCTGAACTCCGCAAGTTGTATGCTCAATGGTTTGGGCAGTATGGCTTACAATTGGTACTTGACCGGGCGAGCAATTCGGTTAAAATTCAAAAGCAAAAGGGTGATTATGAAGTATTTCAGCTCCCATATTCCTCTATTGCTGATACGCTCCAGCGTATTATTTTCTACAAAACTGCCGTTGCATCCAATCAAAACTCAGTGCTGCTCTTTGAGGAACCGGAAGCCCACGCCTATCGCCTATCCGCCTTATATCGCTGAGTTTACGCAGGAAGTAGTTAAATCAAGGTCAAATCAATTCTTTATCGTAACGCATAGCCCGCTGATTGTTGAACAATTCCTGACCGAAGCCATTGATGATCTGGGGATTTTTATGGTTGATTTTAAGGACGGACAAACCATTGTAAAAGGACTTACGACCGACGAAATTCGGGAAGTTTATCGCTATGGTATGGACTTATTTTTTAACGGCGATTCTTATTTCGATTAATGGACCAGCACATTATTCCAGAATGCTATATTGACACCCATCTGGTCAAAACGTTAGAACCGCCTACTAAACGATATAACCATCAGCACGGCTGTTCTAATGTTGAAAAAGCAATTAAGCGATTAACGGGTGATTTCGCGCTGGGCATCGTTGATAAAGACAAAAAAGCCCTCAAGTATCTGGACGAATGTCAGCCTGTTTGTGAACACATTGGCTCCCTACAATTGCTCAAACACAAAAACGAACATCATTACCTGATACTGATAAAACCCGCCATGAAACGGTGGATTTTGAACACGGCCAGCGATGCCAATGTATCAATCACAAACTTTGGCTTACCCAGTGAACTGGAGAAATTGTGTTACTTGACCAAAACAGCAAAAAGTGATAGAGACGACCCAAACGTGCAGAAATTTGGGCAGTTATTCAAAGCCCTCCGCCACGCAAACCCACCCGCCGTTGCCATTCTTACCTTCCGGATTTCTTACCTGAAGGCTAATCCATACACGGCTGATTTGGCTTTTCTACAAACTGAGACTGCTCAATTGATAGGCTATGATGCGTGATAGTTATTGTATCGGCTCAGACCAACTTAGCGGTTTGGGCCGATACGTTTTTCTCAGTCCGACTAAGTGGTTGGAAATCATGCTTTCACTCAATCCGAAACGCATACGCTACGGCTTTGGGCTGGTTTTTGGGCATCGTCAGGGTTAGTGTCCGATTAGTCAACGTGTGTTTCACAACCTTGCCCGTGCCCACCTCCGTAACGGTTTTCACAGTAGCCAACGGCATATCAGCGATAGTGACGGTCTTCCCGGTTGGCTCGTCCAGCAACATGACGTAAAGTTTTCCCGCTTTGGTCGTGAACCGGACGCGCCCGCCGTCGGTGGTTTTGGCGGTAGCCTGCGTCCAGGGGCGGGTGGCATAAATAGCGTCTCCGTTGGTTTTCAGCCACTTACCCAAGCCTTCGAGCCGGTCAAGTTGCCCCGCCGGAATGGTGCCATCGGCTTCGGGGCCGACGTTGAGCAGCAGGTTCCCGTTTTTGCTCACGATGTCGACAAACGAGTCCACCAGCGCATCTACTGATAAAAACGTGTTGGCATCTTCGGTCTGGTTATAGCCGAACGACAAGCCGATACCCCGGCAGGTTTCCCACTTTTGGGTCGCTATCGAGTCCAGTACCTGGTATTCTGGCGTGGTGAAATCAGCATGTACGGCGGGTTTATCTTTGGGCCCAGCAAACTCAAACGTATGCCGGTTATTGACGACACCGTCGGGGTTTTTATTGTAAAATTCGGCGATCACCGGCACCGGGTTATACGCTTTCGGACTGCCGATATCGGCCCACAGCACCGCCGGATTGTAGCGTTCGGTGAGTTCGCGCCAGTGGTTGCCGAGATACGCCACGTATTCGGGTTGCTGGGGCGTGGCCCGAAACAAATCGGGAAAATTCTTGACTGTTTTGGGGTTAAACGTCCAGTCTAACCCGCTCGAATAATACAGCCCCATTTTCATACCCTGCCCGGTTACGGCTTTCGAGAGTTCGCCCACAATGTCGCGGCTGGCCTGGTAATTTTTCTTCGACGGATTAGGCTGGCGACTGGGCCAGAGCAAAAATCCGTCGTGGTGCTTGGTGGTGAGCACCACATACTTAGCCCCGATGTCGTTGAAAAGTTTGGCCCATTCGTCAGGGTTCCATTTCTTGATTTCGCGGTTGAAGACTGGCACAAAGTCATCGTAGCTAAACGTCTCGCCGTAAGTAGCCTTATGGTGTTGCTGGGTACTGCTGCCATCAATTTTGAGGGAGTTGAGATACCATTCGGCGTAGGGGTTGTTGGCAAACCATTCTTCGCCGGGGGTAGTTGCCAGAATTTCCTGCAACGGTTTTTTGGTGCCTTTGGCCCAGCCCGGCACCGAATATAGCCCCCAGTGAATGAAAATACCGAGTTTGGCATCGTTAAACCAGGCTGGCACTGGGTGCCGGTTAATCGAAGTCTGCGTAGTATCGTAGCGGGTGGGTGGTGTCTGCGCCCGGCATGGCCCGGCAACGACCAACGCGAAAAGTAAGAATAGACTGATTGATTTCATTTGGCTTTTGTTGGGTTAATACGCTGTAAATCAGCAACCGGGATAACGCGCCGGTTGCCCCGCGTGGGAATGATACTGCCTTTTCGGGTTTGCCTAAGTGCCACCAAACCGTCGGCGTTGGGCGCGGCCAGCACCACCGTCCCCCCCCGATTACTGCGGAGTTGTACCAGACTCCGGTGGTCGCCCGACAAAAAAAGGCCACTTTGTTCGGGCGAAACGGCCCGAAAATTGCCCCGTCCGTTGCCCGCCAGCAATATTCCCAGCGAGGCATCGGCCCAGCTATACAACACCTCACCGGCGTGATTATTGCCGGTTAGGAGCAGGTCGGGCAGGCCGTCGCCCGTAAAATCGTCGGCCAGGATTCCGAACGCAGCCGAGAACTGAGCTTCTACCGGCAACGCCTTTCTACGGAACCGCCCACCACCCAGGTTTTCGACAATTGAGGTCTCGAATGTGCAGGCTTTCAGGCGGGTGATCTCGTCAGGGCGGGTGTTGGTCAGCAATTGGGTTAGGGTCGCTTGTCCGTAGGCAGCATAATCCAGAAAAACGTTTCGCAGACCGGCCCACTGTTTCAGCAGGTCGTCGCGCCCGGCAAACGGCACCTGTTGGTAGTTGCTATTGCCGGTCAGAACGTACTGAAACACAACGGGTTTAATGCGTCCATTATGGTCGAAATCACCGGCTACGAGTTCTAACGGCTGGCCGGGTTTGGGCGCGTAATCCACGTTGGTACCCGCGTTACCAACCACGTAATCTATGTCGCCATCGCGATCAATGTCAACGGGCAGGATACTGTTCCACCAGCCCTGGCTTTTGCCTAAACCCGTTTTTGCCGTGATGTTTACCAATACCCCGCGCCGATTCTGAAAAAACGTAACCGGCATCCATTCGCCCACGCCAATCAGGTCAATCCAGCCATCGTTATCAAAATCAGTCCAGACGGCCCCGCTTACCATACCAATTCGCGCCAGTTCGGGGGCAATTTGCGCCGTGACATCCCGAAAGGTGCCGCCGTCATTTTGCAGGAGGTAGCTGCGGGGCGATTTGGGATAGGCCCCCGGCTCGTAGCGGCCCCCGACAAACAGATCAATGTCACCGTCGCGGTCATAATCAGCGCCGACCACGCAGCTTTTGCTGGTTCGCATGATGGGCAGCGCATTGGGAGCCAGCGTAAATTGCCCGTTGCCATGTTTGTCAGCGGCATCGTTCAGGTACAGCCGATCTTGATAATCAGCCGATTCTGGTTTGAACTCGCTGCCGCCACTGGCCACGTATAAATCAACGTCCCCGTCGTTATCGGCATCAAAAAACAACGCCCCGGCATCTTCGCACCGGGCTTCGGTTTGGTTTATGGCCGTGCCAACGAACGTCCCGTTGGCCTGTTGCCGAAACAACATTCCCGGTTGCCCCGCCGAACCGCCCACAAAAAAATCGTCGCCGTTTTTGTCATCCGCATCACCAACGGCCAGGGCCGGGCCGCTGCGGTCGTATTGCCGGAGCAAGAGCGGGTTTTCGGCGAAGTCGTTATGCCGGTTTTCAAGGTGTTTGTAGTGAATACCGAGCGCGTCGTTAGCCCCCACAAACAGCGGCTTGTCCGGTGATTTTGGGGCTATTTTCTCCGCACGGGCGTTCCGGTAATTGAGCGTAATTGACTGATTCACCGGAACGTTTTTCATCACCTGCCGCCGACCGTCGGGCCAGACCACCGCTATCGAATCAGCCCGGCTTGCCCGGCCCATTCCGATGTGCAGTGGTGTTTCGATGCTTGATAAATACCCCCGAACCGGCGAGACATAACTGGCCTGGCTCCGGCTGCCATCATACACCGTAACGGTACTACCGACTCCCCGGCGATTCTGCGGGCTGCCCACTAAGCTGATAGACAGAAAGTTAGCGGTACCGGGTCGTTTGTTGGCCCGGTTTTCGTGCAGGTATGCCGGTTGGTTGATGTTGCTCGTCACGAGGTCCAGATCGCCATCGCTGTCCAAGTCGGCATACACCGCTCCGTTTGAATACGAGGGTTGACTGATACCCCAGTTTTGGGTTTCGTCGGTAAACGTCAGATGGCCGGTGTTGCGAAATACGTAGTTCGAGACCTTCACGCCCGTAAGCCGTTTGGTCAGTTCCCGCTGCCGGTCATTGCGGGCCTGTTGGGGACCAAACATGGTTTCGGCGGCCTGGTAATTGGCAAAATCCAGATCGGTGATGTTTTTGGCGAAGCCGTTGGTGATGTACAAATCCCGGAACCCGTCGTTGTCGAAATCGGCGAGCAGCGGCCCCCAGCTCCAGTCCGTAGCGTGAACGCCGGCCAACTGCCCAATGTCGGAAAACTGCAGCCCGGTCGGGCCGTTGCCCCGGTTGAGTTGCAGCGTATTTCGCATGAACTGCGGCACGTATCCGGCCTGCGTTTCGAGCAGAAATTTCTCATAGTTCATCCCCGCAATGGTGGTTTTGCGCCGGGCGTTGGTCTGCGGCAGCATATCCACCACCAGCACGTCGGGCCGGGTGTCGTTGTTGATGTCGGCCACGTCAACGCCCATGCCGTTGTAACTCTGATGCCGCTGACTCGCCCTGCATTGGTCACGGAAAGCCGGTGCGCCGGACTGTCCGGTGCGCTGACTGAGATACAGATGATCGTTGGTCATAAAATCATTGGCGACATAGACATCGGGCCATCCATCGGCGTTCAGGTCGGCAATGCTCAGTCCCAGGCCGTACCCCTCATGGGTGATCCCGGTGCGGGCCGATACATCCACAAAAACGGGATGCCCCAGCGAATCGGCTACGCCCCGGTTCTCATACAGCCGGTCGGTCGTCGCACCCCGCGTCACGGCGTAATCGGGCGGAATGACCATGTTTTTGTCCACGCCATTGACCTGATTCGTCATCAAATACATGTCCAGATCACCGTCGCGGTCATAATCAAAAAACGCCGACTGCACGTTAAACGAACCGTCGGCGAGACCGTATTCCACCGCTTTTTCGGTGAACGTCGGAACGCCCGCTTTATCTACTCCGCCATTGACAAACAGCCGGTTCCGGCCCGGTCGTGCCCGTTGCGGCCCGGCCACATTCAGATAGACATCGAGCCAGCCATCGTTGTTGATGTCCACTACCGACACGCCCATAATCCAGTCGGTCGTGGTTAGCCGGGCCATTTCGGTCACGTCGCGAAAGTGGAGGTTGCCCGTGTTCAGATACAGCCGCGAGGAGACCATGTTACCGCCAAAAAACAGATCAGGCCGACCGTCATTATTAAAATCGCCAACGGCCACGCCCCCACCGTTGTAGCAATAGTAATAACTCAGCACGTTCACCGAGTCGCGTTCGGGAAAGGTATTGGCGAAGGGCAGCCCGGGTCGCCCGGCAACGAGCGCGGCAAAAAGCGGAGCGTGTTTTTGGCCGGGC
>JBBRUV010000264.1:0-7044 GCA_038247465.1 Cytophagales bacterium | reverse complement strand
TGGCGTTCTGAAAAAAGGCATTGTCTAAACTGGCGTTCCAGTTGCGGGCAAACCGCGATAATCCCATATCTGCCGGGATAGTGTTGGGATTCAGGTAGTACTGCGGGTGGGTTTGGGGTCGTTGGTTATTCCCGAAATGCACACCTCCCCCGCCCGCGTTTCGGTTTACAATCGTGTCGTTGAGCGGCCCCTGAAACACGCCCGCCATTGAGTTGATAACTTCCTGCTGTTTGGTAATTACGTCGGGGCGGTTGGTGCTGCCATCAAACGAGACCCGCGCCACCACCCAGGGCAGCGTTCGCCCGCCAAAATCCTGCCGCGTTTTTTGAATCAGGTTAGTAAGGCGGTTGGCGTAATCGGGGATACTGCCGTTACTGGCATCGCCGTATTCAGCTTCGCCCTGATGCCACAGCACGGCCCGCATCCCGCCGATGTTGCCGTAATACTGCAATACGTTTTTGAGGTTGGTGTAGGGTTGCAGATTGGGCCAGTTGTATCGGTCATTATACCGATTGGCGGTCGGGATACCGTTGGCCGTATTTATCCAGTTCTCGACTGTTGAGCCGTCCCAACCGGCCACGTAAAATACCACCGGCACATTAAACCGATTCACGACATAATCGCCTAATTCGCCCCATCCCCAGGAGCTTTCGGCCATCGGGAAAATGCGTTTGCCCGCCGTGAGGGGTTTCAGCGTGGGGTACGGCAATGGGTCTCCCGACGAGATAAGAGACGGGTTGTAAGGTGGCGAGCTAGGGGGAGGATTGGCCGGAGCAGAGGGAGGAAAATAGTGGTTGATGGTATCAATCGCGCTCACACGGTCGGTGGCGGTGCCGAGGTCGTTATCACCAATACCTAAGCCCCGCGCGTTGCTCTGCCCCGCCGTGACGAATACTTCGCCAATGCCCACCGGCTGCACCGCTGTCTGCGTCAGAACATTGCCGCCCTGCATGATTCTGACGATCAGCACATACCACCCACCAGCCCCGGCAATGCTACCGGCAAAGAAATTATTGGTGGGGTTGTTTTGCACCGTTTGCCAGCCCGTTGCGGTACCAACACCCGCCGAGACGGGGGTCAGTTGGGCTTCTACCCGGTCGGCAGGGCCGGTAAATTGGCCGGAAACGTACAACCGACCGTTGCCATCGGCCCCGCGCTGCACAACCAGCCGCGCCACCGGAAAGGCAATCTGAACGGTTTGAGCGAGGAGCGATTGGACAGCAACAAGTAGTAGAAAACAGCAGGGAATCAGCCTAAAAGACGTTTTATCCACAGGTTAAGGTCATGCCGGACTCTCTGATAGTAGGGTTGGAGTACATCGTCTTCCAGAATCGTCAGACTTCCCCGCAAATCAAAGGCTACCCGTTTTTCAAAGGCAAAGTTCGGTTTTCTGCCCAGTAACCAATCATTGGCAACCAAATCGAGCAGGTTTTCATAAAAAACGGTTTCAACAATTTCCCATTCTTTGGGCGAGTGAATATGGCTACGATCTGGCATGCCCAATCCGCCAGTCGGCGGTAGGTTCAGGCCAAAATGAGCCGGGGAATGTTGCCGCCAAGCCAGGTCATAATCAGTCGGCGCGATATAAACGGTTGCTTTAGGCGCAAACAAAAAAGGCACGGGATTGTCGGGCAGAAACGTTTGATTGCAAAAACTGACAACCAAAAATATAGACCCTTGATTGATGAATGGAATGGGCAAGGTTACATAATCATCCGGGCTGACGAGCTGTTTGCCTTCTTCTGATTGATAAACGAGCGTCATTATGTGGTTAAACCAGGGGTTCATGGCGTAGTGTCTGGGTTAAAATAAGTTGCTTATTCGGTCAACGGCTCCGTTGAGAACGTCTCTGCCACCATCAGTCACATTTCCGGCAACATCGCTCACGGTCGCTACGGTTTCTTTTCCAGTTGCAATTGTATCAAAAAGATGATACACCAAAAAGGCTTCGGTGTAGGTTCGTCGGGAAATTGGCTGTCCGGTATAGGGGTCTATTTCGCCCCGGTGATAGGCATCCATCACCTGAGCGGCATCGGCAGCCAACTGACGGTCGGCAGGAAGAGCATTCGGGTCAATCAAGGCTCCGTGTATGCCAGCGGCTCCTACATCTGTGTAGCCCTGATCGTGTCTGAAGGCCGCAGCATCTACCATATCAACGGGTTGTACACCCGCATCACGCATTTGGGTGAAGTTGGACGTTGGTCCAATATACCGGGTTCCCCAGTAGCCCTCACCATCATAGCCTGCGTCAAAACCCAAGTACCGCCGAAGACGGGTCATAAAGGGTAGTGCAGCGGCTATCTCGAACATTCCCGCAGCCAAATCGGCCACCCGGTTAGCAACGGTAACCACCACGTTGGCAATCTGATTGGCAATGTCGGCCAATTGATTGACTAACCGCGAAACGGCTTCTTCGACGGCCCGGGCTAAATCGGCAGCTACATTTATGAGGTCATTAAGCAGCCCGCCCAACGAAGCCAACATTCCATTGATAGACGTGCCTACATCGCCGATCAGTACCGTTGGAAACCCAATCATAATCATGCCGCCGTGTGCGGTCATATCGCCCATACGGGCAGCGGGGCGGCCACCAATCAGCACTGTAAAGGACCCCCGAATAATCATATCGGGTGGGCCAACGCAGGTACACATATTGCCCATTACGGCAGCCGGCATACCGCCAATCAGTACTGTAACAACTCCGGGTGGTAAAATTGGCCCGCCAACGTGTGGTACAGGCGGTGTACCGGGCGTAATCATCGGGCAAAGATGAAGGTCGCCGACGCGGGCGGCAGGCTGTCCCATAGTACGGAGTTAGACAAAAATTATTGATTTCTACCGCCAAAGTAGGCAACCTGTCAGGCAACAGAAGCAATGTTGTTAGCCAACGGTTAAAATCCCGCCCATTCTTTACTAAACGTAAAAAAAGCCGGGCAGATGAGCATTCGGCGGGCCGGTATTGCCAATAACCAAACCCCAATGGATAGCCAAAATGCCTGACAACCTGTTGATAGTCAATAGTCTTTTACGGCTCCTGTTGGCATAGTCCTCAAAAAGATTGTTTGTCAATGCCGGGGGAAAATGCTTTATTTGCGCCGTTTTTAACCCCAATTGGCTAAAGAAATGTCAGACATTGCACAAAAAGTAAAGGCGATCATCGTGGAGAAATTAGGCGTTGAGGAATCAGAAGTTACGCCCGAAGCAAGCTTCACCAACGACCTCGGTGCCGATTCGCTCGATACGGTCGAATTGATCATGGAATTTGAAAAAGAATTCAACCTCTCGATTCCTGATGATCAGGCCGAAACCATTGGCACCGTTGGTCAGGCTATCACCTACATCGAAGCCAATATCAGCAAGTAGCATGGGTTGTAGATTAGTTCGTGGTTCGTACGGGGCCGCCGGTGCGGTTGGTAATTTCCATTGATAGAAACCACGAACCGCACCAGCGGCCCCGCGTAAACCACGAACTACTTTAAGTATGTCGGGCTTAAAAAGCCCTTTTTTCTTCATCAAGGAGTCCGTTTTTTATGGTACTTAAACGAGTTGTTGTAACAGGTATCGGCGCACTTACGCCCATCGGCAACGATGTACCCACGTTCTGGGACGGATTAGCGGCTGGCGCAAGCGGTGCCGGGCCGATCACGAAGTTCGATGCGGCCAAGTTTCGCACCCGGTTCGCCTGTGAACTCAAAAACCTGACCATCACCGACTATATTCCCCGTCAGGATGCCCGGAAAATGGATCCCTTTACGCATTATGCCATTATTGCCGCCGACGAAGCCATTCGGGATGCCGGGCTGGGCTTTGAACCCCAACAGGCTGGTAACGAGCTGGTCGGGAAAGCAAATCCGCATAAAATAAACCTCAACAAAGTCGGTGTAATCTGGGGATCGGGTATTGGCGGGCTGAAATCGTTTGAAGACGAAGTGATTGACTTTGCTAACGGCGACGGCACCCCCCGGCTCAATCCGTTTTTTATTATTCGGATGATTGCCGACAGCGCACCGGGCCAAATTTCGATGCGCTACGGGCTGCGGGGCCCAAACTACGTCACGGTGTCGGCCTGCGCGTCGAGCCTGAACGCCATGATTGATGCCTTCAACTACATCCGCACTGGCCGCATGACGCTTTGCGTAACGGGCGGTTCAGAAGCGGCTATTACCAAAGCCGGGGTCGGTGGGTTTAATGCCAACCGCGCCCTGTCAGAAAACAACCAATCGCCCGGAACGGCATCGCGGCCTTACGACAAAAACCGCGACGGCTTTGTGCTGGGCGAAGGTGCGGGCGCGTTGATTCTCGAAGAATACGAACACGCCAAAGCACGGGGGGCCAAAATATATGCCGAACTGATTGGTGGCGGGATGTCGTCAGATGCTTATCACATCACCGCGCCCCACCCCGAAGGTGTCGGTGCCTTGCTCGGTATGCAGGACGCGCTCGACGATGCCGGTATTTCGCCCAACGAGATTGATTACATCAACACGCACGGCACCTCAACGCCCATCGGCGACCCGCAGGAGCTGAAAGCCATTCACCGGCTCTTTGGTGATCACGCGTTTGACATCAACATCAGCTCAACAAAATCGCAGATCGGCCACCTGCTCGGAGCCGCCGGAGCCGTTGAAGCCATTGCTTGTCTGTTTGCTCTTGACCGGCAACTTGTGCCGCCAACTATTAACTTTACCACACCCGACCCCGACATTGACCCCCGCTTTAACCTCACAGCAAACGTGGCGCAGCCCCGCCCCCTGACAACGGTGATGAGCAACGGCTTTGGTTTTGGTGGTCATAACGCATCAGTCATTTTCCGCAAATTGTCTGAATAGTGCAGGTCGCCATACCCCCCATCGCTGTGAACCCTTTTCTGCGTTTTTTTCGGCTCGGCCAACCCTCCGACCGACAAAAACTCCGCCGGGCCATCGCGCACATTATCGGGGAGCGACCAGCCAATCTGGGCCTGTATCAGTTGGCTCTGCGCCATTCATCGGCCTCCCGCGAGACGGGTATTGCTGGGTTTCGGGAGTCAAACGAACGGCTCGAATACCTCGGCGATGCCGTGCTGGGCATGGTTATCGCCGATTATCTCTTTAAACGGTATCCTTACAAAGACGAGGGCTTCCTGACCGACATCCGCTCGCGGTTTGTGAACCGCGAAATGCTCAACAGCATCTCGCGCAAAATCGGTCTCGACCGGCTCATTGAATACGACGGGCAGCGCACCCGCAGCCTGCCCACCCGCACCTCTATGTATGGCGACGCGCTCGAAGCCTTAGTAGGTGCAATTTTCTTGGATAAAGGCTTCAAGGTGGCCCGCCGATTTGTTCTCAAACAACTTCTGGCTCATTACGACATCGAAGCCATTGTTCAGAACAACGCCAATTTCAAGAGCCGCCTGATCGAGTGGGCGCAACGGACGGGCAAGGACGTTCGGTTTGATATTATCCGCGAAATCGGCGCGGCCCAGTTCCGCGAGTTTGTGGCCCAGGTTTCGGTTGATGATGAACCCCTGACGACGGGCAGCGGATACAGTAAAAAGAAAGCCGAACAGGCAGCCGCCGAAAAAGCCTTAGCTATTCTGGAGAAGTGACCGGCCCGTGAGATGACCCGTCCGAACCATCGCAAACCCCACAACGTTTGTAGGGTTGAATCATCCGATACCTGTTTTGGTACAACAAAATCAACAGTTCGTGCAGAGACGCAAAAACACGGCCGATTTGCCTACTTGCTCAACACGCTTTTGTGCCATTGTGCCGTTGCGCAACGCCCTGTTTGCCGTCTTGTTCTTCATTACGTTTCAGGCCCTTGCGCTACCCCCAAAAAAGCCACCTGTTCATCTGCCGCCCCATTTTTGCGGAGAGTCAGTACCGACCGAGCAAGCCGCCGTATCGCAAAAGCTGGCAGTGGCTCTGGCAAGCGGGTATGGGTATGGCAAGCACATTCAGCAGCTAAAACAACGGGTGGCTCCGCATTGGGCTATCATCGAGCCGATTCTGGCAAAACACCGTATCCCGAATGATTTTAAGTACCTGCCGCTCATTGAAAGCGACCTCAAAGCCGATGCCGTATCGGTGAAAGGCGCAACGGGCTACTGGCAGTTTATGGACGAAACTGCCAAAGAACTCGGACTGAACATCTCGCCCGAAGCCGACGAGCGCAAAGACATCCAGAAATCAACCGAAGCCGCCTGCCGATACCTCAAAATTCTGCACCGAAACCTCGGCTCCTGGACACTCGTAGCCGCAGCCTACAACGGGGGCGTGGGCATGATGCAACGGAAAATTGCCAAAAACGGGGTGCGGGATTATTATGCCATGACCCTGAACGAAGAAACCGCCTACTACCTCTACCGGATTTTGGCGGTGAAAGAACTGTTTACAAACCCACTATACGCCAACGGGATAGCCGATGGTATGCTGGCCTATGATGCTGAATCCTACAACCGCGAACGCGCCCAGGCCCGGCGCATGGGCTGGCTCGTGGACGACGAACCGGAATTAATCGGGATGCCCATCGAAGCTGCGAATCCATTCGCCAACCAACCCCAGACCGTGTTTATTGACAGTATGCTGACGGCATTGCTGGTAAAAAAATCAACGACTCCCGCGTTGTTTACGAGCGATGCAGAAGCCAAATTAACCCGCGCCGGGAAGCCAAAAGTCGGCCAAAGCTGGACGTTTGTGGTGACGAAGGAAACGCAAATTGGCGAAACGCTCCTGCACCCCGGCGACGCGCTCTACGCCCTCGTTGACGACCTCGACAACCGGGGAACCTTGTTTCTCCGCACCACCAAAGCCGTACTGCAAGCCACTGGCGAGACCGTCTCGATTACGCTATTGGCCCAAAACCCAGCCACCGGCCTGACGGGTGTAGCCTTCCCTAAAACCGTAAAACCGGGTTGGGTTGTCCAGTGGAAAGTTCAGTAATGCGAGTTTTGGGGATGTCTCTTAGATAATTACAATTTGGCACACGTCGCTCTTGCCCAGCTTGGGTACGAATACAGGCATCGTTGGAAAAGCATCCATAAAACTGTAGGCGATAAGG
>JBBRUV010000263.1:0-7079 GCA_038247465.1 Cytophagales bacterium | reverse complement strand
TTCCGCCCGCGCTACTTTGCCGAATGCGGGTGGAAACCCGCGCTACTTTGCTAAACGCGGGTTTCCGCCCGCGCTACTTTGCTAAACGCGGGTTTCCACCCGCGCTACTCACTACAGTCAACGCAAACGCCCTGAATAAGCAGGTTGGTCTCGCGCCGGGTGTAACCGTCGGGTAGGGCGATGGCCGGAATCCTGACAGCGTTCAGGCAGGTGGTTTGCCCACAAGCCTGGCACTTGAAATGTACGTGGTCGTGTTGATGACCGTCAGTACAGGCATCACGGCAAAGGGCGTATTTTGGGTTCCCTTCATCGTCCAACACTTTGTGTACCAGTCCTTTGTCTAAGAACGTCCGCAGTGTCCGGTAGATCGTGACCCGGTCATGATCCGGGCCGAGACCGTTCTCAATGTCGGCATGAGCAAGGGCATGGTCGGCGTTCAGAAACAGGTTTAGCACCGTTTCGCGGCCCGCCGTATGCCGAAGGTCAAAGGCTTTGAGAGTTTGGGAAGGAGTCATTTTTAGTGGTAGCGCGGGTGGAAACCCGCGATTTTTAGCCCAACGCGGGTTTCTACCCGCGCTACGAGAGTACTACATTTTCAAACTGCAACCGCACTAAGTTGGCATACAAACCTCCTTCGCGGTCGGCGAGGTCGTCGTGCGTACCCGATTCGGCGATTTGGCCTTCGCGCAGCACATAAATCATGTCCACACTGCGGATGGTTGCCAGCCGGTGGGCGATGATGATTGTGGTTCGGTTTTGCATCAGCACATCAAGCGCGTCCTGCACCAACCGCTCCGATTCGGCATCGAGCGAACTCGTGGCTTCGTCGAGAATCAGAATCGCCGGGTCTTTCAGAATGGCGCGGGCGATAGCGACGCGCTGCCGCTGCCCACCCGACAGTTTTACGCCCCGCTCGCCCACAACGGTCTGAAAACCATCAGGAAACGACATAATAAAGTCGGATGCGTTGGCTTTCCGGGCCGCTTCCAGCACGTCGGTTTCGGTGGCGTTAGGTTTGCCGTAGCTGATATTCTCGAAGATCGTGCCGCCAAAGAGCATCACTTCCTGCGGCACAACGGCGATGTTCTGCCGCAAATCAGTGATGTCGAAATCAGTCAGATTGCGTCCGTCAACCGTGATTTGGCCGCCAGTTAGCGGGTAATACCGCATCAGCAACTGAACAATAGTTGATTTACCGGCTCCGCTTTGGCCAACCAACGCGATTTTCCGGCCCAACTTAACCGACAGCGACACGCCTTTCAAGACTTCAACATCGGGCCGCGATGGGTACGAAAACTGCACATTATCGAACACCACATCGCCCCGAATCGGTACGGGCACCGCCGATGGTTCGCGGGTAGGGTCAACTTCGGACGGTTCCTGCAAAATTTCGAGAATCCGTTCCGACGCGCCGATTGTCTTTTGCAGTTGGGCGTATAAATCACCCATGCCGGCCACCGAACCACCGATAAACGTGGTGTAAATAATAAACGTCAACAAGTCGGCGAAGGGCATTTCCTTATTCATCACCAGCGTTCCGCCGTACCAGACCACCCCGATAATGGCCCCAAACAGCGCGAAAATCACGAACGACACAAACGCCCCCCGAAACTTGGCGGCCCGAAGTGCCACGTTCACTACGCGCTGCAACGCCGTGCCGTACCGCCCGATTTCGTAGCGTTCGTTGGTAAAGGCCTTCACCACATTTACCGATTGCAGCGTTTCTTCGACTACCACACTGGCATTGGCGAGTTCGTCCTGCGCCTGTTTCGAGAGATTGCGGATGAACCGCCCGAAGACCATGGCCGCGATGATGATAACCGGGAATGTTGCCAGCATAAACAGCGTCAGTTTCCAGGACACGTAAAAAATAATGCCCGTGCCGATGAGCAGCGTGGCAATCTGCCGGAAAAACTCGGCCACCGTCAGCGTCAGCACATCCTGCAATTGCGATACATCGGCAGAGATACGGCTGGTGAGTTCGCCCACGCGCCGGGCCTCGAAAAACGGAATCGGCAGGGTAATGATTTTGCTGTATGTAGCCCGCCGGACATCGGCCATTGCCCGTTCGCTAACCTGCGAGAAAAAGTAAATCCTGAAGAACGAGAACACGGCCTGCGCCACCAGAACCCCACCAAAAAACAGCGTTATCTGGTTGAGTGTAAACGCCGATTTCCCCTGAATCACGCTTGTAATCTGGCCCACGAGCAAGCCGAAACTGAGCGTGGTGGCAGTGGAAAGCATCAAAAACACAAACCCCAGTACGTATTGCCAGCGATACGGTTTTACGAACTCAAAAATGCGCCCGGCCCGGCGCAATGCCTCGCCCGACAATCGTTTTTTATCGTCGTCGGTGGCTTCTTCGCCAAAATTTCTACCTCGTTTTGCCATAATTTTGGTTCGTAGTTCGAACCTCGAACTATATTACGTTTACTCCCCCCGATATCCCGATTGTTCAAAAACCTGCCGGGCATTGCTGGTACGCATCAGTCCGGCGATGTTGCCCTTTAGCCGTTCGTCAAAATACCGACTTACGATGCGCCAACCCACCCAGCGGCCAATGGCTCCGGGGCAGCGCGGCCCGATTTCGGCGGTAAAAGGCCGCTCATTTAAATAGCGATTTTTCAGGTCAGGAGTCGTTTGATATAACAATTGTTTGTCAATAAAGTGCGCCCACACGATGCCCTGCGCGGTGTAGGTTTCGGTCAATTGGCGGTCGGTATAGCCGATAATTGTGCTGTCGGGTGCGTTGGGGAGCATGGTTTTGGTAAACACATAGCTTTTACCGTAATATACCATTTCGGCCAGGATGGTCTGATCCTGTTTGTTATCAGCATTATATCGGGCCGAAATAGTCGTAATAATGGCCGGTACGATAAATGGTTTGGCATATCGGCGCAGGATATAATCGGGGTACGCGGCTCCCTGCGGACGATAGCTGGAGCCGGGGCCAATAAACCAATCCAGCCCAATCACAATCAAAGAATCGGTCACGACTAAATCAGGGCCCAGAAAGCCGGTGAACATGGTCACGACGCGGGGCGGTTTAAAATCGGGAAACGCTTTCTGAATGTTAGCAAAACCCTCGCCGAGTTGAGTGCGGAGATCGGCCAAGTCACCAAATTCGGTTTGAGCCTGCTGGTGCAATAGGTTCAGTTCGGGGTCGTTAAACCGGCGGGCGAGTTCGTCAGCGAGTGAATCAGATGCTTCACCAAAATACAACCGGGTCAGAGCCGGGTTTTGGTTGAGCGCGGCCCGGATAGCGTCGGGCGTTTTCTGGGCGAAGAGCCGCTCATCGAGCCGATCAATGACAACGGGTTCGGGTTTGGTACAGGAATTGAGAAGAAGGACAATAACAAGCCCGGCGAGCGGGAAAAACAGACGATTCAGACCCATAGCAAATGTTGATACCATACAAAAGTACAAACGCGGTGGCTTACGCCGGTATTGGCCTGTGTTTGTTGATGCCGGTAGCCGATACATTGGCGCAAACACCGGCCCGGCAAAGCGCGGTTAGCCCGGCCGTGCAGTTTACACCCTCGAAAGAATCAGAAAAACGGTTCCGCAAAATCCTCGGCGAGAGTTACGACGTTCGGCCTGGCTCAGAATACCGGCCCGACCGAACGCGGCCCGACCGAACGCGGCCCGACCGAACGCGGCCCGACCGAACGCGGCCCGACCGAACGCGGCCCGACCAGGCCCGCGACGATGAGAAACCCGGCAAAAGGCGCAAAAAAGCCCGGCGCGACTATGCCGAAGACCCGTATCCTGACTACAGCGCACCGGCAAACCTGATCGAGATGAGTGTGCGGGTGGCTCCGTCGCTCAACAGCAACACGGCAGACGGCACCGGAGATTACACCGGATTTCGCAACAACGGCAGCGGATTACGGCCCAGCGTGGGTATTTCGCTCGATTATTTTTTCTACAAAAATCGCTACGCCTTCAGTTCGGGCCTATGGTACACCATTCGACGGACGGGCTACCAGATGCCCGGCACATTCGGTGCCGATGGTTTCACGACGGGCGCACCAGCCCAGCAGTCGGTGTATAATTTGCAATATTTGCAGGTGCCACTTACGGTGAAGTTGTTTGCCAATAACCTGCTCAACAGCGGACGACTGTATGTGCAAACGGGTGGTTTACTCGATATAAAACTCGCCGAACGCGCCCTGTTCAAAGAACGCAACGGCCTGTATCAGTACGCTCAGAAAACGGGCCGCGACCGGCAATACGGCTTCGGTGATTTCGCGTGGCTGGTTGGCGCCGGGGTACAATTGCCCATCGGCGGCACCAACGCTCTAAACATCGGATTGAGTTACCAACGCGGCCTGTTCGACGTGGCGCGGGGTAGCAGCCTGACTTCCAAAAATCGGACGGTGGCGGTTGAGATTGGGCTAAAATTTTGAGATTTTGTCGTTGGCTTGCGGCCATGACCGACAAACCGCAGGTCAACCAGTACGACCGTAGCGACGGACCGAAGAATTTTCGGGAGAATATGGAAGCAGCTATGCCCGACCTGATTAAGAATCTGCTGGGCATTACGATTATAACTTCAAAACCCGCCTTATCGTCGTCTGCTCGCCAACCTGCACCCGGAGCAGATACAGCCCTGCGGGTTGCTGGCTCAGATCAAGGTCGGTACGGCGGTCGTGGGTGATGCGGTTAAGCGTGGTGCGGCCCGTGATGTCGGTGAGTTGTAGGGTGGCCGGGGCAGTGAGCAAACTCCGGTCAATGTCAACAGTGAGCGTGGCCCCGGTTGGCACCGGATAGACCTTTACAGACTCGGTCAGCGGGTCGTCAACGGCTAAGAGCGGCAAAATGGTGAGCGTGGCCGTGCCGCTAACGGTTCCATTGCCGCAGTTGTTGGCAACCGAAATCAGGCTGTAACTGCGGGTTCGGCCGGGAGTCACGTCGATCAAATGCGGGTTGGCCGCTGTCGAAACTGAATTTTGCACGGTGCTGTCGGTCCAGACAAACGTCCAGGGCGAATCGCCGGTGAAGGCCACACTGAGTTTGGCCGAACTGCCCTGATATACATCCTGACTGCCTGACAACCGCGCCGTTGACAAACCCCGCACCAGCAACACCACAGAACTGTTTCGACCCGCAACGGCAATGCCGGGGTTTGAGCCTGTAACACGCACAAAATAGTACCCGGCGGTTAAACTGGCCGGTAGCGATGCCACAATGGGGCCGGTGGATGTTGTTGTTGCCGAGATTGGTACAAAGACTTTAGACAGTGTATCGGCTACTTGCACCTGAAATACGTTGCCGGGATTAAGCGTACCGGCTACTGAGAATGGCACCGAAAAATTAGCACCCGCACACAGGGCCGAACTGGTTAAGATGCCGGTTATGATGGTTGGAATAGCCACCGAAACCGTTGCCGTTGCCGGATTGCCGGGAAGTCCTTTGCCGCAGATGTTAGTCACACTCGCTACCTGATAGATGGTGGTGCGGGCGGGCATCACGGCCACCGTTGCCAGCGTATCCGGGGCCACTCCTGAGTCAATTACGTTGGTGCCATCGGTCAATACATAGCCGTATGGCGGTACCCCCGTAAACCGCAGTTGCAGGTTGGCTTTCAGGCCCAGATTCACCGTTGTAGAACCCAGCAGCGAGAGCGTTGGTGTGCTGTTGACAACGAGCCGGATCGTGTTCCGCGCACTGTAACAGCCATTCGCTCCCACCTGAAAGACATAGAAAAACTCACCACCCGGTTTGGTCGCGTTCAGCGTAATGGGCGTGGGTGCGTTGTTGGTTATCACACCCGATGGGTCAACCCAACGCAGACTGCCGCCCGTTTCTGATGTAGCCGTGAAGGGAACAGATTGGGTAGTCTGGCAATAGGACACCAGTGACGATGAAATACCAGGTGTAGCTGCGGTTTGCACGGTTACGCGGAGGGTAGCCCGGTCGCTTTCGCAGTCTTCGATAGTTTGAGAAACCTGGAAATTAATCGCCTGCACCTGATTGATCGGTGGTGTCGGTGCGCTCTGAAAACCATTTCCGTCGGCGTTAAACCACCGCAGATTTTGACCGTTTGCCGTGAGTGGCGCAATATTCTGACCCGGCTGATCCTGTTGGGCCAAACAGTAGGTAAGCGCGGTGGTGCCGGGAGAGCCGGGTTTGGCTTTTACCCGAATGGCAAGCCCAGCGCGGGGACTTTCGCAGTCGTTGACGCTCTGGCTAACGTAATACGAAAAATTACCGGCCACATCGTTGGGTAGGCCGGGGGCATTGCCAGCGGCATTGCCGCCCGTTGCGCTTTGGCCGTACCAGCGCAGCGTTGAGAAGTTTTCGCCTGTTGCCGTGAGCGTTGGCGCGTTGGTAAACTGGCAAAACGTTACCGGAGTCACGGCGGGAGCCGCAGGAGTACGTTTTACAGTCACGTCAATTTTGGCGCGTTGCAGACTTTCGCAGCCATCGAGTGACTGGCTGGCGTAGTAATTGTATGACGTGGCAACGTTGTTAGGCGGGTTAGGAGCGTTGCTGCCCCCCAAGCCACCTGTGGCATTTTGGCCGTACCAGAGCAGGGCCGCGCCGTTTTCGGGCGTTGCGTTCAGAATCGGAGCCGACGAATTTTGGCAGAATACCACCGGCGTAACTACATTGGGTGCGCCGGGTGTGCGTTTTACCACCACATCAATCTTGGCGCGGGTGGGGCTTTCGCAGCCGTTCAGGGTTTGGCTCACGTAATAATTGAATGTGCCTGATGCGTTGTTGACTGGTGTTGTGGCTATTCCCGTTGCCGAGCCGCCCGTTGCACTCTGGCCGTACCATTGCAGCGAGGCTCCTCCCGACGGGATTGCGACCAATTGCGGTGCGCCGTAGTTCTGGCAAAAAACCACCGGGCTGTTGGCGGCTGGTGCGGCCGGTGTGGGTTTGATAACCACAGTAGCCGTTGCCCGCAAACTCACACAACCATCAGACGTGGTTTGGCTCACAAAGTAGGTCTGCGTATTGGCCGTTGCGGTAGGCGGTACAGGCGCACCGGGCAAAGCGGCACCGGCTCCATCGAACCAGTTAAGCACGTTTCCAGTGCCTCCGGTGGCGGTCAGAGCGCGGGCTGTTTC
>JBBRUV010000262.1:0-7117 GCA_038247465.1 Cytophagales bacterium | reverse complement strand
TCCCGTTACAGGCCTGACAAGGCATGTTCTGAGAAGCTATGGCCCTATCTTGAGAATATAACTCATTGATTAAAAGAAGATTACTCTACTGAAATCTGGAAGCGACAATTTGAATTGCACCCACATCAATAGTAAGACAAAATAGTTTTAGCGGACAATTCAATGTTCCTATAACTCAGCTAAGAAATATAACTACTATTCTCGTTCATTGCGTTTTCATTGTCAGGCATAACAATCAATGGACTAAGCCAATCGTTGTTCGCCAAGATTATTTACTTGACTACCTGGAAAACAAGAAGATTGGTTCTATATATGAAGGGAATTTGAACTTGTATTTTTCGTTTTCACCCCACAAAGTAGAATGTTCGGGCCTTGATTTGACCAAACATATTTCCGACTTCTCTGATTTCCCCCAAATTGACGAATAATAAAAACTGACCGCATCAATCAGGCGGTCAGTTTTTGTTTCATAAACACCCCAACACTTCCGTTTTCGCTCGCGTATCGCGACCGGAAACCTTGTCCGTGAGTAAGCAAAGCCAGGTAGCGACCAGACTCCTCAGGGGATTTAGAAATGGGCCGACAGATAAATTGGATGCGTGATTAGTTCAGGGCTTCAAACTCTTTGATGGCCGTTGTTATTTCCTGAAGTGACTCGCTCAGTTTGTAGCTGTTAGCACCATCCTCCATGTCCACGTTGGTCATAAAGCAGAAACCAGTCAGTTTATCCGGGTAAAACGCAAACAGGGTAGCAAGGCCCAAATCGCCACCCGTGTGTCCCACCCGTCCGTTTCTGAACCATACCCAAAACACCCCATAATTGTCTTCTTTAACGTTTAAGCCCACCGGGGCTGTTGCAAACTGCCGGGCAAATAACTGCAGAAACCCTGCTTTGCTCAGTATGCCCGGTTGCCCGGCGTAAGCCCGCATCATGGCCTGCAAAAAGCGGCCCAAGTCTTCGTTGGTGGTATAGAGCATCCCGTCAGGATACGAGGCATGAATTAGCGGGGCAAGGGTTTTTCTTTCGTCCAATAGAGGATTGCCCGCTGGCTTGCGGGCAGATCATTACCAAACCAGGCTGTATTTTTCATACCCAACGGCTCAAAAATCTCCGCTTTGGTAAACTCGGCAACGGGTTGTTTCGTCACCAGTTCCACCATGTATGCGGCCAGCGAAGAGACCAGATTACTGTAGGCATAGGTGATACCGGGGGCGGTTTTTCCGAAATTGTCGGCACTGTATAATACCCCACCCGGCAGCAGATATGAACCCAATAGTTGGCCGAGGGGCTGTATTTTGCCATCGGTGGCGGCTTTCAACTCCGTTTGCATCCGGCGGGCTTCGCTTGTCGTCAGCGATTCGCCCGGCAAAATGCTAAACAAACTCAGGTAAGCCGCCGACCTGTCGAGAATGCCCGATGTATGCGTTACCAAGTGTTTCACCAGAATCGGCGTGCCGGGGGCATTGGGATTTATGACCCGAAACGGCAAGACGGTGTTGATGTCCGTATCGAGGGTCAGCAGCCCTTTTTCAACCGCTTTCATGAGCGCCAGCCCGATCATCAACTTGCTGACAGAGCCAATCGGTTGGGTTGTTTGGTTGGTGTAGGCCGTTTGACCCGCTACGTTTGCCAGACCAAAACTTTGCTGATACGCGATATTGTCGCGCTTGACAATTGTGAGGGAAAACCCAGGAAAGAGCGACTTTTTGTAAATTTTCTGGAAGCGGGCAGTCAGGTCGTCGGTGTTGGTAATGGGCGCGACCGATGAACAACTTACGAACAAGATCAGGCCCATTCCAAACAGCAATAGGATACGCATGGCTACAAGGTGGTTAAAATTTTCACCAAAGGTAGGCCCGGCCCTAAGCCAAGTCTTGGAAAATCGTGCAGGCTTCCTGATACTGTCTGGGCGTTACACCCACATAGCGTTTAAAGGTATTGGCAAAGTGGCTCTGGTCATAAAAGCCTACATCCAGGGCAGTAAGGATTGCTGGTTTACCATCGGCCAACATCTGTTTTCCCGCTTCGACCCGGCACAACAGCAGGTAATCGTAGGGCGTAAGCCCGGTATTGCGCCGAAACCAGCGAATATACTTAAACCGGCTCATGCCAAGTTTCAGACCCAATTCATCAACCGATAGCTTCTCGGCATAGCGACTCCGAATCACGGCCTGACTGTCCAGAATAGCAACGGGAACAATGCCCGTTATTGGCTCCCCGGCTGGTTCTGTTTGCCCATAACGGGCCACCAACCGGGTAAATGCCTGTTGATAATCAGCTCCTTCTGGCCCCGTCCCTGTTGTCTGAAGTGCCTGCGACAAATCTCTGAACTGGCCAAACAAGGCTGCATCGTGAATGACCTTTTTGGCGAAATGCGGATGGCTCGTTGCCGTTTTCAGCACATCGGGGCTGACATAAAACGTGGTCAGGGTGTAGGTAAGGTCGCCATAGTTACTGTTTTGATGCACGTCACCGGGAGGAGTTATCAACAGAGCTCCCGCCGGTATCATCAACCCGTTTTCGATAAAGATACCCTGCTCAATTAGCGACAAACAGTAGGTTTCGTGATAATGAGCAGGGTAAGTCTGACTCGAATCGGTGATGTGCATAAGCTCCATCGAGTCCCAAAACGGTAGTTTTAGTTTATGGTAGTCCATAGAATAGAAAGCGGGTTAGGCCGAAAAGTAAGCCAAGCCTCAACACCTTCTCACTTCCCACCTCCTACTTTCCCCGGCGCGTTGCCATCCGTTGCCGTCGCCTTCGGGTTTTTGATGTATTGGTCGAGCCAGCCGTTCATCTCCGAGAGCATATGCAGCAGTGATTCTTTGGCCGTGTAGCCGTGCGATTCATACGGCAGCAGCACAAATTTGGTGGTCACGCCGAAACTTTTCAGCGCGTTGTAATACCGCTCCGACTGAATCGGGAAGGTGCCGGTGTTGTTGTCGGCCTCGCCGTGAACGAGTAGAATCGGCGTTTTTACCTTGTCGGCGTTCATAAATGGCGACATTTTGTTATACACCTCCGGGGCCTGCCAATACGTGCGCTGTTCGTTCTGGAAACCAAACGGGGTCAGCGTTCGGTTATAGGCTCCGCTCCGGGCAATGCCACCCCGAAATAAATTGCTGTATGTGAGCAGGTTAGCCGTCATAAACGCACCGTAGGAGTGGCCGCCCACGCCCACGCGGGTCGCGTCAACTACGCCCAGCCGAACGCCTTCGTCAATGGCAGCTTTCGCGCTCGACACGAGTTGCTCCACGTAGGTATCGTTCGGTTCTTTGTCGCCTTCGCCCACGATGGGGATGGTCGCGTTTTCGAGAACGGCGTAGCCCATCGTCACAAAAGCCGCGCCCGTCCAGTAGCTGATGCGGTTAAACTGATACGGCGATCCCTGCACCTGTCCTGCTGCTTCTTTGCTCTTGAACTCGGCGGGGTAGGCCCACAAAAACGTTGGCAACGGCCCCTGTTCTTTCTTGTACCCGGCGGGGAGATACAGCGTGGCCGTGAGGTCAACCCCGTCGGCGCGTTTGTAGCGAAGTTGCTGTTTCTGAATGCCTTTCAGTTGCGGATACGGATGCGGGAAGGCAGTAATCTGCATCGGCGCGATGCGTTTTTTCAGGTTGCGAATAAAATAGTTCGCGTTTTCCTCCGGCGATTCGCGGCTGGTGAGCAGCACCTGATTGGCGGCATCCAACACGGCAACGGGCCGCTCGAAATACGGAGCCTGTGACCGCCAGAGTTCGCGGGTTTGTTTCGTAACAAGGTTCAGCACGTTCACAAACGGGCGGTCGCCGTCGGGCGAGGCTCCCTGCGGGTTCAGCATCAGCAGTTCGTTGTTGGGCAACAAGTTCAGCACCTCACGGCCATACTGGTTGTGGCGCATATCGGGTTGGCCGGGGTTGCTGTATCGGTCTTCAAACGAACGGTCGAACAAGACACTGCTTTGGCCCGTCTGCGGGTTCACGAGTTTGGTGATGCTTTTGCGCGATTGCCACCAGCGTTCAGTAGCGAGGGCGGTGGTTTCGTTGCCCCAATCGAATCCGGCAAAACGATACGCAGCCGCGTAAATCTCTTTGGGCGGGGTCGGGCCGCGTTCGGTAGAGAACGGCGCGTTGAGGGCATACACCCGGTCACGGATGTCGGCTTTGGTTCTGGGGTCGCCGTTATCCTGAGCAACCGTGTAATAAACCGTTGCGGGAGTGTCATTTCGCCACGAATAATCGCGCGGGCCGCTGGGCGCACCATCGGAACTATACGGCACGTTTTCCTGCAATGGCCCGTCGTTGAGCAGTTTTGCCAATGCGCCATCAACCCCGAACACCTCCGTCAGCAGTGGAAATCGGCGCACCGGCACCAGGTATGAAAATGGCTTATGGGTGGTTTCGATCAGCACAAACCGGCCATCGGGCGAGGGTGATGCGGTCGCAATCAGGCCCGGCTTCCCAAGCGGTTGCATGGTGCCTTCCAGACCGAGCCGCACAACCTGCGCGGTGGCGTAATAGGCAAACTGGGCTTCGTCTGCCGGGTTTTTGAGCAAATCCTGGTAGGTTGGAGCCTGTCCCTTGCGCCCGCCAACGTTCTCCTGCACGGTTGGCCCGGCTGGTACGCGGCTCATGGCCGGGGCCACCCCGCGAGTAGCCGGAATTATTTTGACAATCAGGCTTTTGCTGTCAGAAACCCACTCAAACGGTGCGCCCATCACGGCGTTCAGGGCCACGCTGCCGAGTTTGCGGGCGGTGGCGGTGGCGAGGTCGGCCACGTAGAGGTCAATGCGGCTGTCGGTGGTGTTGGTGAAGGCAATTTTGGTTTCGTCGGGCGACCAGTACACATAGCTGATTCGGGCCGCTTCGCCGGTGGGCAGGCCGGTTATGGGCGTTTCGGCAGTGCCAGCAATCAACACGCCGGTTAATTTCCTGATTTTCAGACCCGTAATGTAGTTCTGGCGGCTGGGGCCGTTGCTGGCGGGGTTGAGCCGAAGCCCGGCTAATTTCAGTTCGGGTTGCGACAATTCGGCGATGGTGGGGTTGGCGGCCCGTTCCATCAGCAGTAGGTATTCGCCCTTGCCCGACACGCTGACCGACGGCGTAGGGGCTACCGTTACCAAATCGGCGAGGGCTTTGGGCGGGGTTTGGTAGCCCGCCGGTTCCTGCGCGAAAAGTGGACTCAGCCCGGCCTGAATCGTCAGAAGGGCAAGGGCTAAAAATCCGGTTCGTATCAATTTTTGGGGTTGCATGATGACATTGGGTTGAGATGAACGGTAAATCTACACAGCAGTCCGTGTTTTTTCGCGCCATTAGTCGGCAATTTCACGGGCTAATTCGTCGGTGGGCCGTTGGGCATCGAGCCAGTGAATCTGGTGGCTGTCGCGTTCCATCTTGCGGAAGTAGGTCATCTGCCGCTTGGCAAACTGATGAATGGCCGTTTCGAGCCGGGCGACCATCGTGTTATAATCGAGTTGGCCGGTCAAGAATTGCGTAATGAACTTATATTCAAGACCGTAGAAAATCAGCTTCTCTGCCCGAACACCCCCGGCCAGCAATTGCTCCACTTCCTGAATCATCCCGTTCTGGAGCCGGTGGTGCAGCCTCGCCGTAATGCGCTGCCGCCGGATGTCAACGGGTAAGTCAAGGCCGAAAATTAAGTTCGTGGTTCGTACCGGGCCGACGTTCGGTTCGTACCGGGCCGACGTTCGGTTTGTAGTTTGTGGTTGTTCACTGCTCATTGGTAATTGTTTACTGATAATTGCCGCAACGCCGGACCGCAACTGTTCACTGATTTCTATTGCCCTGATGAGCCGTTTGCGGGTGCTGGTATCGGCGAGTGGCGTATAGGCCGATGGTGGCATTTGGGCGAAGCGGGCGCGGAGGCCGTCGTCGGTGAGGAGAGCAAGTTCGGCGCGGAGGGGTTCGTTGATTGGGATGGCTGTAAACTGAAAATCGTTCAACACCGCGCTCAGGTACAAACCCGTGCCACCACAGACCACCGGCACCCGGTTTCGGGCGGTGATCTCAGCCACGACGCGGCTAAAATCCTGCTGGTAACGATGCACGTTATAGTCGTCGCCCGCGTCAAGAACATCAATCAGATGGTAGGGAACCGGCTGATTATCAAGCGTGTATTCGGCTAAGTCTTTGCCCGTGCCGATGTCCATCCCGCGATACACCTGCCGCGAATCAGCACTGATTATTTCGCCGTTGAGCCGGGCCGCTACCTGCACCGCCAACCGCGTTTTGCCCGATGCCGTGGGGCCAAGAATGACAAGCATTGCCACGAATCTTACCGAAAAATTGCCCGAAACGGGACTTCAATGGGGAATACCGGGTCTTTGATAATGCCATCGGTAAAGGTCAACATTACACCCGTTGCCGTTCTGATTTGCACAAGGCGTAAGACCGGCACAATGAGCCAGACGGATTTAACCCCGGCGGGGAAATAAATGGCGTTCATTTTGGCCGTAATCTCGGTTGTGGCTTGTTTTGGCGACTGGATTTCAATGGCAATCAGGGGTGGCTGGGTATAAAAAATAATATCATTGTCCCAATCTTCGGGCAGTTTAGGATACACACACACATCGGGTTTGCACTTGCCGGTTGATAGTTCTAACTCTAATTCGGGTAGCACCTCATACTCGGCATCGTAGCGGTCGAGCGTGACACAAACGCGATTGATAATTCTGGAGTGGTTCACTGACATCACATCTTCCGACTGAAATTCTTCGATTACATCAACTGTGAGGGCTTCCATAGCGTCAATCGTTTTTCCAAAGATAAGAAAGTTGTGGGCCGTTTGAGAAAAAACTCAGCGAACACTTGACAAGTTCAGAATCTTCTCATTTACTTTGCACCACAAAGTACTTTTATCTTATGCAATACACCGGTTCATTTCCACTTTATCAACGTCCACTCACCGTTAAACCCGCGTCTGGTCGGGGCTTTCGGGCATTGGTGGCATTAACGGCCCTGGGGCTGTGTCTGGTGTTGGCGCGTTGGCTGCTGACGGGCAATGTCTGGTTTTTGGTGATGCTCACCTGGAACGCCGTGCTGGCGTGGTTTCCGCTTGGGGTGATGCTTGTCTTGCGCGATTTGCTGGCCACCCGGCGCATTGGTCGGCTGGGGGCGT
>JBBRUV010000261.1:0-7170 GCA_038247465.1 Cytophagales bacterium | reverse complement strand
CTGTGCGTTGGGGGCATCCATCGGTACGCTCATCAGCAGCGGCACCACCTTATCGGTCACGGCTACGGGCCGGGTTTTTGTCTGGACGGGGCCAAACGGGTTTGTTTATAGCACGGTCTATCGCAACAGCGGCACCTATAGTCTGACAGCCCCTGCCGGGGGCAGCGGTCAGTACACCCTGACGGCCAGCGACGGGGCGTGCGAGCCAAAAACGGCCAGCGTAACGAAATAAGAAAGTGCATAAAAGTAATAGTACACACAACGCCCGCTGGTTTCCGGCGGGCGTTTGTTTTGTAGGTTTCCGGTTTTTTTAAATGCTATTTAAAAAGTTAGTCTTACGCAACATTCCTCAATTTTTCTGTCAACCAGTTTAACCAATTCGCCATGCGTTCCTGTACCATTCTCCTACTGCTGCTGCTGACCTGCTGTGTGCGGGTTGGCGTTGCCCAGCAAACGGCCGCGCAACGGCAGGCCGTTGCCGATTTCCGCCAGCGTCTGATCCAGGACGAAGCCGCCCGCAAACAGACCGTTGCCCGGTTTCTCGCCAGCAAAGCCGGTGTGCGTCAGTCGTTTACCGACGCGCGGGGGGCCTTCCACTTCCTGCACCACATTGACCCCGACGGCACGCCCATTTACTACAACACCCGCAGCAACCTCGCCTTAGCCACCTCCATCGGCACCAGCAAACTCTGGAACGGGGGCAGCCTCGGCCTGAACCTGCAGGGGCAGGGAATGCAAGTCAGCGCGACCCGCTCGCGGCTGGGGATGTGGGAGCCGGGGTCAACCCGCACCACCCACCAGGAATTTGGGGGCCGGGCCATCACCCGCGATCTACCCCTCTACACCACTCCCCCCGCCGGTTCTACCGAATCAACTGGCAATGCCGACCACGCGGCTCACGTGGCCGGTACCATGATTGCTGCATCTACGATCAGATTACATACCAGAACCGCAACTACCTCCAGTTTCATGCCGCCGGTAATGACCGCAACGATGGTAACAACGTTACCTACGACATTCTGATTGGGGGGCGTTGGGCAAAAACGTGGTGGCGGTGGGAGCCGTCAGAAATCTGGGGTCGGCGGGCTACACCGGCCCCGATTATGCGTTTGGCTGGGGCTTGCTGAACCTCGAAAAAAGCATCAACGTCATCAACCTGTCGGGCGGGGCGCACCTGATGGAAGAAACCTCGCTGGCCGACAAAACCACCTACCGGAAACCAATCATGACTCCGGGCGGGCCGTTCAGGGCCACTATCTGCTGGACGGATGTGCCGGGAACACCGTTGGTGAATGGGGGTATCAACAACCGAACGCCGGTGTTGGTCAACGACTTAGACCTGCGCGTGATTGACCGGGCAACCAATCAGCCGGTTGCTCAGTTGCCCTGGCGGTTAGACCCGGCCAGTCCAACAACTGCCGCCACGCGGGGCGATAACGTGGTTGATAACGTGGAGCAGATTGTTGTTGATAACCTGCCCGCCGGTCAATACGCCCTTCAGGTAACCAACAAAGGCACGTTGCAGCAAGGCCCGCAGGGGTTTTCGATCTTCGCCACGGGTATCACCCGCACGCCCGTTCTGAGCAGCATCGGCAACGCATCAACCTGCGTGGGTGTGGCAACGGCGGCCCTGAGCCTGACCGTGACCGATGCCGAACCGGGTTCGGTTACGCTCACGGTCAGCAGCGCAAACACGGCTCTGCTGCCGCCGGGTGCTATCGTTTTGAGCGGCACCGGAGCCAACCGAACGGTGGTTACCACGCCCGCGCCCGGCCAGACCGGAACCGCAGTGATTACGCTAACCGTTACCAACAACACCAGTCAGACGGCCAGCACCAGTTTTACGCTCACCGTGATTTCGCCAGCCGTAACGATCAGCACGGCCCCGTCGCCAACCATCACGCAGGGCCAAACGGCCACGCTCACCGCCGGCGGAGCCGATAGTTTTAGCTGGTCAACCGGCGCAACAACGGCTGCCGTAGTTGTAGCAACGGCAGGAACCTACTCCGTAACGGGCGTAATTGGCGGTTGCCCGGCAACGGCCTCGGCCACGATCACCGTCCAGGCGGTTGCCTGCACCGTTTTCACGACGCTGAAAGCCGGTTTGTGGAACGACCCGACGGTATGGTCTTGTGGTATCGTGCCAACATCGGTAACAACCGTTGTTGAGATCAATCACGCCATCGGTTTGCCCGACAACTACGTGGCTCAGGCCGGCACGGTGCGCTACGGTCTGACCGGGCAGTTGACGTATCAGGCGGGAGCTAAGCTACAGATGGGACTTTAACGGCTGTCAACAACTGACGTGATAAAACGCCCGGTGAAGTTTATTTCAGCCGGGTGTTCCGCGAGCAGTACGGCAAAAGCCCCTATGAGTATGGGGCAGAAGTCGTTTGAGTTAATCGCTTTGGCCGAAAAACGCGGCTTTCTGCTTAAATCGCCCATACAAACATCTTCTCACAGGAGAACACGGTCGTGTAGGGTCGAAACCGCGTAGAGGGGGTAAACCAGAACGGGAGGGTAGGCCGAAAAGTTTTCCAACGAAAAGCGAACGCCAACCGGCCTGTTTTTTTCGCTCAGAAACCGAAACATACTCTGCATAGCCCCCTTGTTCGACGCTTTGATTTCGACAGGTAACAGCGTTTCTCCCCGCTGAAACAGATAGTCGAGTTCGGCGTTGCTGTTGGCACTTTCCCGGTGCCAGTAGTACAGGTTCTGCGCCTGAAATGGGCTGCCATATTTGAGCCACTCCAGGCCAACGAACATTTCGGCAATGGCTCCTTTATTGATCGCATCAAAATCGCGCTGGGCCATTAATTGGCCAATGTTCAACCCCAAAACCCGTTGAAATAAGCCTGTATCTAACAGAATCAGCTTGCGTCTTTTGGGGTCGGCCTCGGCACCGAGTGGTAATCCATTGGCCGACGTGTGGGTGACGGGAATCACCAAACCGGCCATAATCAGCAACTGAACGGCTTCTTTACTATGAACCAAACTGGTATGCGGGGCTGCTTTTGTGAAGGTGAATTTGCCCCCTGTTTGCTCAATAACGGAGGCAAACACGTCGGAGATTCGCAGGGCTGGCACACGCTTTTTGTATTTGGCAAAATCGGCCTGAACCGAAATGAGCAGGTCGTCCAAAACCGCCTGCACGTCGAGCAAGCTCCGGTTTTGGGCATACCGGGCCACCGCTTCGGGCATTCCGCCGACGATCAGAAATCGCTTGAGATAGTCAATTAGTTTGTCGTGAAAAGGCAGGGGCAGGGGGTTTGTGGTAGTCGCTTCTTTTTTGAGGGCAATGAGGCCATGTTCGCCCAGGCTCCCCAAAAATTCATCGAACGAAAGCGGATAAACAAACACCGACCGCACCCGGCCCACCCCGAAAGAGGGAAGTTCTTCGAGGGCAAATTCCAGCAACGACCCCGCCGAAATCAGGTGAAGATCGGGTAACTTTTCGTAGAAGAAACGGAGTGATGCAATGGCGGACGGGCAGGCTTGTAGCTCATCGAAAAAGAGCAGCGTTTTGCCGGGAATGATGGGCGTGTTGGTGTACAGGGCCAGAAAAATACTCGAAATGGCGGGCCAGTTTTTCGACCGCCGTTGACCTCCCTACCTGCCTGGCTCCGCGAAGCATCAATGGCTTTCGGGCGGGTTCATCTTTCCAGATAAGCAATAACTTATCTAATTCTCTGTCTATTAACATTCTATAAATTTCAGTATGCGGAAAAGTACTAAAATCAACAATAATAGTAGGCGACTATAGGGTAAAACAACTTTTTTAGGCATCGAAAGGCTTTCCCGCTCTTGCCGACAGCGCATTAAAATATACCGATTGTTCGAAAATTAGCAGGATTTGTCCAAAAAGTGACAGCATACCGGTGCGGGTTCGCGGAGATTTGCCGGTAGTTAATCCTCTATTTGATATCCCAAAATGACACGTACCGCTACCCCGACAAAAACGTGCTGATTCTTGGCCCCTCTACCACCACCACCGGCATCACGCTCAACGGTGGTGGTTCGGCCTTTATTAACAGCGTCGAAAATAGCCGGGGTATATATCACGAACCTGTCTCTTTCATGCCCATGAAACCTACTAAAGCCATCCAACTTTTCTTTTTCCTGCTGCTGGCTTCGTCCATAGCAACAGCCCAAACGAAGACGAATACCCTGAAAATCAACCAGCAACGGATTCTGACCCGGCTCCTGGAATTATCGAAAATAGGCGAGCTGCCCAACGGCGGGGTATCACGGGTAGCCTACAGCAAAGCCGATCAGGAAGGCCGCGCTTATTTTATGGGCCTGATGCAAAAAGCGGGCCTTGATGTTACGATAGATTTTGCCGGGAATCTCATTGGCCGACGCGCCGGAAAAAACCCGGCCTTGAAACCCATCGCGTTTGGCTCTCATATTGATAGCGTGCCAAACGGCGGCAATTACGACGGCCCCGTCGGGTCAATCAGCGGTCTGGAACTGATTGAAACCCTCAACGAAAACAACATCACAACCAAACACCCGCTCGAACTCCTCATTTTTGCCAACGAAGAAGGCGGCACGGTCGGTAGCGGAGCCATGATTGGCAAAATCAACGCAGCCGCCCTGAAATCGGTCAGTCAGAGCGGATTGACCATTGCCGATGGTATCCGCGCCATTGGCGGCAACCCCGACAGCCTGAGCAAAGTGCGCCGAAAAAAAGGCGATCTGGCGGCTTTTGTCGAACTGCACATTGAGCAAGGGGGCATTCTGGCAACCGAAAACCTACAAATCGGCGTGGTCGAAGGCATCGTGGGCATCGAACACTGGGACGTAACGGTTGAGGGTACGCCCAACCACGCCGGCACCACCCCAATGGCTATGCGACGCGATGCCTTGTTGGCAGCCGCCAAACTGATTGTGGCCGTGAATGAGGTGATTACCAGTCACGAAGGGCGGCAGGTTGGCACCATCGGTAAACTGATGGTCGAGCCCGGTGCCTACAACGTTATTCCGGGCAAGGTGGTGTTGGGCCTGGAAATCCGGGATCTGTCGTATGATAAGCTCCTGATGCTATTCCGGGAAGTGGAGGGCCGAGCCAAGGCCATTGCCAACGCATCTGAAACAACCATTACGTTCCGGCAGTCGTCAGTGCCGACCACGCCCGCGCTGACGGCCAAACCGATTCAGGATAAAATCATCGGCACGGCCAAAGCCTTGGGGTTTTCGTATCGGTATATGCAGAGTGGCGCGGGCCACGACTCGCAGGAAATCGCGCAGATCGCGCCGGTGGGCATGATTTTCATTCCGAGTGTGGGCGGTATCAGCCACTCGCCCAAAGAATTCTCGAAAGGCGTTGATATCGGCAACGGGGCCACTGTCTTGCTGCAAACCATTCTGGCATTGGATCGGGACTGAACTATGGGAGAAACATAATGCCTTGCGTTGGCATAGTTGAACTGAGCCTTGCCAAGATTACATACGTCAAACCCGACGATCTAATTTTCGGCACCATCGTCATCGTATTGATTACACAACCATTCGACCGATATGGCTTCGGCTTTTTCATTATCCGGTAAATAAACTCCCCCCGTCGGCTAGTAGTTACCCCTTTTTGTCACTGAATCGTTGGATTCCACACGCCAATGTTGTTATTTTGGCGTGCGGGCAAATGCCCCGACTTTGATTGAGTTTATCTCCTTGTTTTTAACAAATCCCAATTTGCTGTGAATCATTCATGTACCCCCCTCTCGCTTGCTACCCAATGCCGTAGCGCACTCCTGATTTTCGCCCTGCTACTGACCGGGCTGACCACCCAGGCCCAGACCACCCGCTACGTGTCTACCACGGGCACCAACACCGACCCGGCCAGTGCCACCAGTTGGGCCACCAGCACCACCAATTTGCAGGGAGCCATTGATGCCAGCTCGGCCACCGACCAGGTGTGGGTGGCCACCGGCACCTACAAACCCGGTGGCAATGCCAATACCGACCGCACCATCAGCTTTGCCATGAAAAACGGGGTGGCTATTTACGGCGGTTTTGTCGGTACCGAAACGGCCCTGACCGACCGACCTGCCATCAACCCGGTGAGCGGTAGCCCATCGAGTAGTACCCTCAGTGGCGACATTGGCACGGTGGGTAACTCTGCCGACAATAGCTACCACGTCATCTTCAACCCAGCGGGCCTAACCACCAGTGCCGTGCTGGATGGCTTTGTCATCACCGGCGGCAATGCCAATGGGTCCTTTCCCAATAACTTCGGGGGCGGGATGTACAACAATGGATCGGGCAGTGGCAATGTCTGCAGCCCCAGCCTGACTAACTGCTCCTTTCAGGGAAATACCGCTACCAACCTCGGCGGGGCGATGTTCAACAATGGGTTTCAAGGCACCAGCAGCCCCAGCCTGACAAACTGCTCCTTTCAGGGAAATACCGCTACCTTCGGCGGGGCGATGTACAACGATGGGAGTGGCAGTGGCACCAGCAGCCCCATCCTGACAAACTGCTCCTTTCAGGGAAATACAGCTACCAACCTCGGCGGGGCGATGTTCAACAATGGGTTTCAAGGCACCAGCAGCCCCCGCCTGACTAACTGCGTGGTGTTTGGCAATGGCGGGGGTAATACGTTTGTTAATGACGTTGCCTCGGGCGCATCGGCTACCTACAGCCTCTTCGATAACACCGCCAACGTGACCGTGACCGGGCCGGGCAACCTCACCACCACCACCAACCCCTTTATATCTACGGCCAACCTCCAACTAAACGCCTGTTCGCCAGCCATCAACGCCGGAAACCCGGCCAGCGTGACCGCAGCTACCGGACCCTATTCGGCCACAACGCTGCCCGCTACCGATCTGGCCGGAAACCCCCGCATTTTTGGCGGTCGGGTGGATATGGGGGCCTACGAATCTCAGAGTACACCTGGCGTAGCCTTCACCAGCCAGCCCACAGCGGGGTCGGCGGTATGCGCCGGCGGTAATGCCACAGTCTCGGTCAGCGTGACGGGAACAGTTACGGGCTACCAATGGTACAAAGACAGCTTTGCCAGTCCCGTTGCCAGCCAAACCACCGCCACACTCTCGCTGACGGGCCTTGTCACTGCCGATGCGGGCAGCTATTCGGTGGTGGTGACCGGGGCGTGTAACTCGGTTACTAGTACGGCCTTTAGCTTGACGGTCAATACATCCCCCACCAACG
>JBBRUV010000260.1:0-7194 GCA_038247465.1 Cytophagales bacterium | reverse complement strand
ATTGAGGAGCAGAAATTAAACTAGTAGTCAAGCGCACAAAACCAACCGCACAAGGCCTTGGCGACCCGCCTGTTCGCTTATATCGGCACGGGCCGCCCCGCCCGGCCTAAAGGCGCGGGGCTTTACGCGATACGTCGTAAAATCCTGGCTAAATCAGCCGGGGAGTAATTAACGTTTTTGAGCGTTTTGTTGTCTGTTGTGCGATACACCAGATACCTGCCGTCAGACGCAACGTAATGACAGTCAACGCCTTTGGCTGCGTAGAACGCTACGGTTGCATCGGCTTCGGCAAGGGTCAGGCAGGCTTTGGAGAGGTTAGAGCGTTGGACTTCGTCAAACAACGCCTTGAATTGATGGCCCAAACCAAACTCCAAAACGGCCCCGGCCAGCACGTACTGCAAATCGCAGAGGGCATCGGCAGCGGCCACAATATCGTTATCGGCAATGGCCTCGCGGAGTTCGTCGAGTTCTTCGGCCAGGAGCGAAACCCGCAGGTCGGCCCGCGCCGGAACCGGTATCCGGGGCGTATCGAGAATGGGGTGATGAAAGGTGCGGTGAAATTCGGCCACCGCGTTGAGGGAGTCGGGAGAGATCATTTCTGAACTGTTTCTGAACTGTGATTCCGTTAATTAGACCGCTGATTTCACTGATTTTAAAGATGATTTCGCTGATTCGCCTGAGAATCTGTGGAATCACTTCTAAATCAGTGGAATCAGCGGTTTATTGAGCGGTCATTTTTTGAGTTGATAACCCGCTTTAACTGGAGACTTTTTGCACCAAAATTGATGAGTAATCCTATTTCGAGCGGATAGGATTCAAGGTAATTTATGGCTTGAGTCAGGTGAATGTCCTCTAACTGACTAACTGCCTTGAGTTCAACAGAAATTTTACCGTCAATCATCAAATCCACCCGGCGGGTGCCAACGCGCTCATGGCGGTACATAATTCCCGTTTCAACTTCGCGCTCATGCTGAATCCCCATGTTCGTCAATTCTAACGACAAGGCCCGTTGATAAATCACTTCCGGGAAACCCACGCCCAGCCGCCGATGAACTTCCATAGCGCAGCCAATCACACGCCCTGTCAAATCCGAAAACTTATACCGTTCATCAATCATCTTAGAGGTGCATAATCGGCAATAAAAATCAATAAAGTGTTAATCAAAGTCATCATAATCAACGGTCAATAATCAGCGAAATCACGTCTAAATCAGTGAAATCTGTGGTTAAAAGTTGCTCTTAAACAGTTTGATTGCAATGGCTAACAGGATGATGCCGAAGATTTTACGGAGAACGTTCAGCCCGCCGATGCCCAGCTTCCGTTCCAGCCACGGCACCGACCGCAGGGCCGCGTAAATCAGCACGAGGTTTATCAGGATGCCCACCACAATATTCAGGGTATCGTATTCGGCTTTCAGCGAAATAATGGTAGTGAGCGTACCGGCTCCGGCAATGAGCGGAAACGCAATCGGCACAATATGTACCGCGCCCACGCCGTGTTCTTCTTCGGCCTGAAAAATGGTGCGCCCCAAAATCATCTCCAAACCCAGCAAGAAAATAATCAGCGCACCCGCCACTGCAAACGACGACACGTCAACGCCGAACAGTCTCAGGATGCTCTCGCCCACAAACAAAAACGCAATCATCAGCCCGCCCGACACCAGCGTGGCTTGTTCGGCCTTAATATGGCCGGTTTTTCGGCGCAAATCCACCAGCACCGGCAGCGAGCCGGGTACGTCAATGACTGAAAACAGAATGAGGGTAATCGAGAAAATTTCTCTCAGGTCGAGCATCGTCTGTGATGCGGGCAGTGGCAAACGCCCCGCCCGCGCTGATTGATGCCGTAAAGTTGGGGCTAAAAAACGCGCGGGGCTAAAGGCGGGCCAAACTTACTTTTTCACCAAGCCATAGACCCGGACATAGTCAACCTCCATCCGCTGCGGAAAAACACTGTCATCAATACCCTTTTGCCCGCCCCAGTCGCCCCCAACGGCAATGTTGAGCAAGAGATGAAACGGCTTGTCGAACGGCCATTTCTGCCAGCCGTCGCCGGGGTTATCAAACACAAAATACGGCGTGGTGTCAATCAGCATTTTGAGTTGGGTGGGTGTCCATTCCAGCACATAATCATGAAAATCAGTGAAGGCCGTCGGTAGCTTAGTGGTAGCCGATTTTTGGGTGTTGATCTTAAAATAGTAGGCTTTGGTGTGCGCCGTGGCATGAATCACGGTGGGGTCATAGCCCACGTGTTCCATGATGTCAATCTCGCCGTTATCGGGCCAGTAATCTGTGCCGTAGCTTTGGTTGGTTGCCAGCATCCAGATGGCGGGCCAGGTGCCGCGCCCCTGCGGTAGTTTGGCCCGCACCACCACGCGCCCGTACTGCCAGTCACCTTTTTTTTTCGTTACCAACCGCGCCGAGGTATATTTATTATTGTTAAACGGTTCTTTGCGAGCCTCAATAATGAGTTTGCCACCGTCAACGCGGGCGTTGTTCAGGCTGTTGGTATAGTATTCGAGTTCGTTATTGCCCCAACCGCTGCCGCCAATGTCGTAGCCCCAGCGGGCAGGGTCGGGTTTGCCGGTATAGTCAAATTCGTCGCGCCAAACGGTGCTATCGCTAAAGGTATAGGTCGCAATCACCGGGTTATAATCGGGCAGGGGGCCGTAATCGGGGGTTTTCTGGCAACCGAGAATACCGAATCCCAACGCGAGAGTCGTAAAAAGCAGGGCTTGTCTCATGTCGTAAACGTATGCAAAAACGATTGTAGCTGGTCAATGTCGGTATCGGTAATAGCCGGGAAGTTTGCTATTCTGAACGTGGTCTCTTTCTGGTTGCCATACCCATTGCCGAGGGTGATACCCGCCACCACCGCCGATTTTTTAATGTCGGCAATGGCTTCGGCCCCACCCGAAATCGTAATTACGGTATCAGACCGGAACAACACGGGTTGCCCGGCTTCGGCGGGGCCGTTATCCTGAGCCGGAATCAACGGCGCAAACGGCGAATGGGCCAGGTCTTCGGCAAAAAAACGATACCAGTCTGCCGCCCGGCGTTTGGTTTGTGCGTCAACATCGGCAATGGGCGGCACGGTTTCCAGCACCCGCATCAGGCAGTAAATACCGAGTCCGTTGGGGGTGTAGGGGGTTTGGTATTTCTGAAAATTCTCGTGTATAAACAACAGGCTGTTGTAATGGCCGCGCTCACCAATGGCTTCGGCGCGTTGCAGGGCGGCAGGCCCGTAAATCAGCACGGCTAAGCCCGCCGGTAGCCCAAAACACTTCTGCACCGAGGCAAACCAGACATCGGCCAAGGGCCAATCCAGTGCAATACCCGCCATTGACGACACGGCATCAACGGCAATCAGGCCAGTGAACTGCTTCCGAAACCCGGCCAGCCAATGCATCGGTAACTGCGTTCCGTTCGAGGTTTCGTTCTGGGTCAGGCAAAGCGTGTCGGTTTCGGGGTACACAACGGCCAGATGAGGCCAGTCGTTGGGTTCTACGCCCGTAAACGCCCAGGTTCCCCGCCCCAGCTTGCCGGTGGCCTGCGCCCATTTTTCGGCGAAGGCTCCGTTGGTGAAGTGACCGCTCATCTGCTGGGTCAGCGATTGGCCGACCACTTCCCAACATTCCGTTGCCGACGACGTGAAGGCGATGTGATAGTCGTCGGGAATGGCGAGTTTGAGCCGGAGCAGCCGCATCGTTTCCTGCACAATGTCCATAAACCCCGCGCTGCGGTGGTTCAGGCTGGTGATCCCGTTGCCAATCGCGTCGGCGGCATACTTGGCTACGGCAGGATATACTTTTGAGGGGCCAGGGTAAAACGTGATCATGTATCAATGAGCAGTTATCAATGATAATTGGTTATTGTTTGTTGAGTAAATATTTGATTGCCAGTTCATAACCCATCAGCCCCAGCCCGGCAATCACGCCCTTGCACTTAGCCGAGAGGTAGCTGTGTTGCCGAAATTCTTCGCGGGCATACACGTTGCTGATATGCACCTCTACCGCCGGGGCCGGCACAGCCGCCAGCGCGTCGCGGAGGGCGATAGACGTGTGCGTCAACGCACCGGCGTTGATCACGATGCCGTCAACGTCGTAGCCAAGTTCGTGGATTTTGTCGAGCAGGTCGCCTTCGTGGTTCGACTGAAAATAGTGCAGCGTCACGTCGGGGAACTGCGTTTCTACGGTTTTGAGGTAGTCCAGCACCGACACGCTGCCGTAGATGTCGGGTTCGCGTTTGCCCACTAAGTTGAGGTTGGGGCCGTTGATAACGAGGATTTTTTTCATACCCCAAAGAAACTAAAATCTCTGATGAATAGGGCTACATGGCTTCGGCAATCACCGCAACCGGCCTTACCCCCAACCCCCTAAACAGGGGGCTAAAACCATCCGGGTACAGAAAAGCCGAAGGCTTTTAAAAGCCCCCTGTTTAGGGGGTTGGGGGTATGGGCGGTTGGGGGTATGGGCGGTTGGGGGTATGGGCGGTTGGGGGTAAGGTCGGTTGGGGTAAGGGCCGGTTAGGAACCAAAACCCTTTACCCCACATACGCCCCGCCCTCGGTTTGGCGCAGCAACGCCAACGCCACCAGCGTATCGAGCAAGGGCTGCACCGCGCCGGGCCGCACGTTGGCAAACCGACCGGCTACCGTTGTCGCACTTACCGAACCCCCCGCCTGCTGCACCACCTCGCGCAGCATCTGCATCTGCCCGGCCAACTCCTTCGGCCACGGCAGCGGCTCGCTGGTTGATGTGGTTAGTGGGTCGCGTTCGGTAGTGGGTTTGGTGTCGGTTATCAGACCGAGGCCCATCTGCACCGTTTCGGGAGCTTGATACTGCGGGCGCAGATACCGAATCTGCCCGGCGGTTTCTTCGGCGGCCCGGCAGTGGTTGAGGGCCACCAGCCGCGTCAGGATTTCGGCATTTGGCAAACCATCCGGGGTACGGCCATCCGGGGTACGGCCATCCGGGGTACGGCCATCCGGGGTACGGCCATCCGGCCAACCGTAGGCTTCGGCAACGGCGGTGTCGAGTTGCTGGTGCAGACTGACCACCACCGACGCTAACCCCTGCTGATTGATGGTTTGGTCTTTGGCGGTGAGGGGTCCGCCGTTTTTCAATTTCTCGACAACGTTGTATAAATCCGTGAGGGTGAGCGTGGGGTGTTGGGCTTGCTGCCGTTTGCGGTGCGCGTCGAGTTGTTCGGCTAACTCCCGGATGCGGGCCTGCTGGGCAGGTGTGGCATCGGGGAAGGGAAAGGGGTCAAAGCAACGGGATTTGTTGTAACGGGGTGTATTGCCACCTAAATCTCCTCCGGCTGCCAATGCCCAAACAACGTGGACACGGCTGGATAAAATGCCAAGGTGGTAGGAATCCTCTAACGCAATGGCAATCAACGCATCATCAGGAAGAACATCTTTGTCAAGGAAAGTGAAAACTCTATGTTTTGCAACATACACCGTAGCTATAAACCGAGGTAGCCCTTGCAACATATCTCTCAGTTTAGGGTTTGGCTCTCCAAAAATCCACCAATTTTCTCGCCGAATTGCTCTATTATTTTGATCCCGTTCAGGCTTAACGTTTTCGATAATGTGCTGATAAAGAGCAGGATATTTTTCCAAAACCTGATTAGAAGTCAAGCCGTAAAGATCAATTACCATTGACTTTCTGGGCTTGTCAGTAATATCCTTGCCATTCTTAAAATCCTTTATGTGATTCCCAATACCTTCTATACTTCCCAAGCCAAGTGTAATTGCTTTTCTTTGGTCAACGACAAAGCCCTGTCCAAATAGGCATACGCCACGATTAGCCAAATTCTGATTTGATTTAAGGAGTCCTGTACTATCCAAATCTGCCCCAACTGTCAAGTCAGTAAGAATACGTCCATTCATTTCTGTAAATGTTACCTCGGCAGCATCATCGTCCTTGTGTATTGTCTCAGTTTCTGCAACTAATAGACGACCAATATGTGAGTTCTCAACAGAACGTTCAGCAACGGTCATCGCAATACGAACGGCTGCTCCATCAGTACTTTCTGCCCAAGGGTGGTCAGGAATAGCAAAAGTGAGAATCAGTGGTGCTTTATCTCCTTCCAAAAAGGGTTGCATCACACGACGGGCGAACATTTGCTTGATACTATTAGTCGTGATAAACCCAAACCGTTCGGCTCGGCCCGCTTTCACGATGTTGGCGGCATTGTGCCACCAATACATGACTAAATCCGCCGAATCCGGCACCTGGCCTTTGTAGGCTTTCCGCAGGGCCTCGGTGTACCCATCACCAAGCGCGTCGCGCATCCTGCCTGCACCTACAAACGGCGGGTTGCCCACAATAAAATCGGCTTTGGGCCAGGTTGCGGGTTTGGCATCTGGGTAATCGTAAACCGTTGTTCGGGCGGTTTCGTCGGGGATTTGCTGGCCGGTGGCGGGGTGGGTTTTAGTGCTGATGCCATCCCAGCGCGTCACGGGCTGTCCCTGAGCATCAAGCCGGGGCGTGGGCGGGTCGTGTTGCAGCACGGCATCCTGGTTCAGAATGTTTTCGTATTCGTCGAGCAGGGGTTCGCGGAGTTGGGTGGGGCCGTGCGTGCGGAGGTGCCATTGCAGGTAACCGATTTTCAGCACTACGTCGGCAATGGCAGCCGCGCGGGGGTTCAGTTCCAGCCCCAGCAGTTGGCGGGGGCTAACGGTCAGGCCCGCGCCGAGGTCAAGAATCCCGGTTTGGCCGTAGGCGTTGATAGCGGCCAGGACCTCGCCCTCTAACCGTTTCAGGTGTTCGAGCGTCACATACAGGAAGTTACCGGAACCACAGGCCGGGTCAAGAATCCGCAAACTCGTCAGCCGGTTCAGAAACCGGACGAGTTCGGCACGGGCCGGGGTGGGTTTATTTTGGTCGAGGAGCTGGGCGGCTGCGGCCTGGGCTGCGTTCCATTCCCGGCGCAGGGGTTCCAGCACGGCCGGCAGCACAAGGCGTTCTACATACCGGCGCGGGGTGTAGTGTGCGCCGAGGGAGTGGCGTTCGCGGGGGTCGAGGGCGCGTTCGAGCAGGGTGCCAAAAATGGCGGGTTCAACGGCGGTCCAGTCGGCTTCGGCGGCTTTGAGGAGCAGTTCAATCTGGGGCGCGGTGAGGGGCAGGGCGGTGGCATCGTGAAACAATTTGCCGTTAAACCGCCGGAGCCGCCGGCGACCATATCGACAT
>JBBRUV010000259.1:0-7268 GCA_038247465.1 Cytophagales bacterium | reverse complement strand
CTTGCTTTGGTGTTTTTTTTCTTTTGTTGTTTTTTGTGTTTCCGGGTGGGGGGTGTGTACCCCGTCTTTTTTATTATTCCAGGGGGTCCCCCCCCCCCCGCTACGGCTTCCGCGCTCCATTTTTCAACCCTCTCCTCGGCCCGCTCCGTCGAACTGATTCGGCAGGCAAAGGCGAGGGGCTTGCCCGTTAGTGCAGATGTGGCCGCGCATCAACTTGTGTTTACCGACGAAGCCCTGAATGGGTTTGATACGAATTTGAAAGTGAATCCGCCGTTTCGGTCTGCCGACGATGTGGCCGCGCTCTGGGCCGGGCTGGCCGATGGCAGCATTGATGCCATCGTTTCTGACCATCAGCCGCAGGACGAAGAGAGCAAAAATATTGAATTCGACATCGCTGATTTCGGCGTAATTGGGCTAGAAACGGCCTTTGCCGCCGTGATTTCTAACAATGCCGGGCGGCTTTCATTGTCTCAACTCATTGACAAATTAGCTGTTGCGCCCCGGCGATTAGTACGGCTGTCGGCGGTTCGTATCGTGGAAGGGCAACCCGCCATACTGACCGTTTTTGACCCGGCAGCAATCTGGACGTTTGAGCAAACACGCTCTAAATCAAAAAATTCGCCGTTCTTCGGGCAATCGTTCACGGGCCGCGTCGTCGGAACGGTTCGTAACGGCCTTTTCAATCAAGTATGAAAAAAGTTATCGCCTATTTAAACCATCCGTTCCTGAAAATTCCGTTGCTGGTTGGGTTCACAACCGGCGTGCTGGGATTTGTGTATTTTCTGGCTCTGTACGCGCTGGGAATCCCGCCGTTGGGCAACCACAAATCGCTCGATTTTGGCATTAACGTTATCACCATGACAACGGCTGTCTGGTATTATCGCAAAACGGCTGGTCACGGGATGCTGCATTTTTGGGAAGGATTGAGCATCTGCTACATCGTGAATACAGTGGGGGCATTGGTTACGGGCTGGTTTATCTATTTTTTTGTGACCGCAGCCGACCCCGATGTGTTTGCCCAATACATTACCAATTCGCTGGCGTTGCTCGAACAGGGCAAGGCCGACATCGTGAAAACGCTCGGTGCCGATCAGTTTACGGTGCTGATCCAGAAACTTAAAACCACGCAACCCGCCGATCTTATTGCCGACGAGGTGAGCAAGAAAACCGTGCTGGCAATTTTGCCCGCATTTATCATTTCATTGGTCCTCCGCAAGCAGGAATATAGCGTTCTTAACCCCTAACCCTTTCCCAATCATGCAGGAAAAACCCTCCACTGCCCGCGTCGCCCTGAAATGGGGCATCATTCTCGGTATTGTTCTTATCGTTTATACCCTGATCCTGTTTTTAACCGATCAGGCTGGAAATCAGAATCTCGGCTGGATCAGCCTGGCCTTGTCGGTTACGTTTATCGTGCTGGCGATGCGCGAATTCCGCACCCTCAACGAAGGCTACCTGAGTCTTGGTGAAGGCGTGGGCGTGGGTACGCTGGTATCGGCTATTTCGGGCCTGATTTCGGCCACGTTCAGCACATTCTATACCTTTTTTATTGATACAGCTTTTTATGAACGACTGACTGATACCATGCAGGAGAGGTTAGAAGAGCAGGGTCGCAGTGATGCCGAGATCGAGCAGTCAGCGGAAATCATGAAAATGTTTCAAAATCCGGGTCTGTCGTTTGCCTTCAGCCTGATTGGGGCGGTGCTATTCGGCCTCATCCTGTCGCTGATTATAGCCGCTATCCTGCGAAAAAAACGCCCTGTTTTTGAGTAATTCTATGCTCGCCATCTTTCGCAAAGAAATCGCCCAGTTTTTCTCGTCGCCCATCGCCTACATCATCATGGCCGTTTTTCTGATGGCTACGGGGTTGCTGCTCTGGGTTTTTCCTGCTACCAACCTGCTCGAAGCAGGCTATGCCGACCTCGGCCCGTTTTTTAGCCTTACCCCTTACGTTTTGCTGTTCCTGGCTCCGGCCATTACCATGTCGGCCATTGCGGGCGAAGTCAGGGCCGGAACGCTGGAATGGCTATTGACCAAGCCGGTCAGTCGGTGGGGCGTGGTGCTGGGTAAATTTCTGGCTTGCTGGCTGTTGGTAGCTCTCACGTTGTTACCGACGCTGCTCTACTACTGGTCGTTGTATCAACTCGGCAATCCGGTAGGCAATATTGATTCGGCGGCTGTGGCGGGGAGTTACGTGGGGCTGTTGCTGCTGGCGGGTGTGTTTGTGAGCGTGGGTTTGTGGGCATCGTCGCTGAACGACAATCAGGTGGTAGCCTTTGCATTGGGTGTGTTTGGCTGTTTCGTGTTATACGTGGCTCCGGGTGCGCTGGCTGGTGCGGTCTCCGGCGACGGGAACAAAATTGGGTATTACATGGCCCTGTTCAGTCTCGACGAGCAGTACCGCGCCCTGGGCCGGGGACTCATAGATTCGCGCAATGTGATCTACCTCGGTAGTTTAATCGGTCTATTCTTATACGGCACAATCAGCCGGTTAACGAGGTAATACATCAACGCAGTATTCGTGTTTGTACCCAAAAACCTTCTCCGTTACGCGGCTATTGGCTGGACAATCGCTATTTTCGTCGGTTGCGCTCTGCCTGCCAATCAGATTGGCGTTGATTTATCGGGCCGCGATAAAGTTGTTCACGCGGCTATTTTTCTGATTTTTGGGGTAGGCTGGCGATTGCTTGGGTACGGTTTCTGGCGAGTTCTTCTGGCCGGATTTCTGTACGGCTTTTTTCTGGAAATCTATCAGGGTGTGATACCCATTAACCGTTCGTTTGAATTGGCCGACGGCGTGGCCGATACCGTTGGCACTCTTCTTGGTGTGCTGCTGGCCGAAGGTGCATTGCGGCTAAAAAAATAATCAGTTGCCCCGGCATGAATGCCGGGGCAACTGATTGATTATCGCTGGGCTGAAGCCCGGTTGCATTTCTCACCAATGATTTTGTAAGACTGCACGTAGCCGAGTTCACCGGCGCGGCTCAGGTCAATGCAACCCGCCTGCTCGTCGCCGGTATCGTAGCGAATCACCCCGCGCAGGTAGTAGGCTTCGGCGTGGCGCGGGTTTAGTTTCACGGTGCTGTTGCAGTCAATAATGGCCCCTTTCTGATCGCCGAGCGACGACCGGATGGTGCTACGGATAAAGTATGATTCGGCATTGGTGGGGCTAAGTTCAATGGCCCGGTTCAGATCTAGCAGGGCAGCTTTGCCTTCGCCCGATGAATTTTTGAGCATTCCGCGCAGCAAAAATGCATCAGAGCGGTCTTCGGGCAGTTCGGTAATCCGGTAGCGGTCCTGCATGACCGAACTTAGCAATGGCAGCAGATTTTGGGTGATAAAATCGCTGTAATACGACTTGCCCGATCCGGTCAGCGTTCCCATCTCGATTGACTTGTCAATGTCTGAAACGGCCTGCCGCTGACTACCCAACCGGCTCCGGCAGAATCCCCGGCTGAAAAACGCCTTGAAATTAGCCGGGTCGAGCTGAATGGTTTTGTCAAAGTCGCCCAACGCCCCTTCATAGTCGGCGAGCCGGGTTTTCACCAGTCCGCGTTTGTAGAACATATCGGGGTCGGTGGGGCTAATTTCGACGGCCCGGCCAAAATCGGCCAGTGCGCCCTTGTGGTCATCCATCCGAAACCGGGCGTATCCCCGGCCTGCTAATGCCGCCGATTTATTGGGCGATTTTTCGAGGGCGGAGCTAAAATCGGCCAGCGCACCTTTAAAGTCGTTAAGCTGCGTTTTGCAGTTTCCACGAGCGGTCAGAATGTTTACGTCGGCGGGCGATAGCGCAATTGCCTTGTTAAAGTCGTTCAGTGCCGAGGTGTAGTAATTAACCTGCGCCCGGCCCAGGCCCCGGTAATAGTACAGCAGCGCGTCATTGGGGTTAATCTCGATAGCCCGGTTAAAATCCTGCATAGCTCCCCTGAAATCATCGAGTTTGGTGCGGTTCATACCCCGGTAAAGGTACGAGTTGGCATCCTGCGGGTTGAATTCGATGGCCTGGTCAAGGTCAAGGATGGCCCCCTGCAAGTCGTTCAGGCTGATTTTAGCCAACGCCCGGTTGTAGTAGCTGGGGGCGTTTTCGGGGTTCAGGATGATGGCCGTTGTGAAGGCCTGCAGCGCTCCGGCGTAGTCTTTGGCGTTGCTTTTCTGAATGCCCTCGTTAAAGTAATCTGCCGCTGAAGGACTGGCTTGACCAGAAGCCACGGTGGGCCATAGGCAACCGATCAGAAGACCGGCGCAAAGTAGTTGTTTAAGCATACAAAGTTTATACAATGGGTTAACAGTACGAAAATAATGAAGTAAAATTATACCGAAACGGACGGGTGAGCAACAAAACGAATATGAAAAAAATATGACCAACAACTAAAATGCGTTTCCCGGCTTTAAAGCATACTTTACGGGCGGGTTAGTGGCCTGTTGATTACGGTCTCGGCTGCATGTAGCGGGCCAGGGTAGCTGCCGGGCCGATGGTCAATAATTGGCTCAGGCAAGTGGCAACGGCATCGGCAAAGCCGGGCAAGGCGGTCAGGTTAGCCTGCCAGCGTTGTTCGTCGGCTAAAACCGCCAGCACCAACGCCCGTACCGATGTTTCGTCGGCAGGGTTCACGGCCTGCCAGCGGTCATAAAAATAAGCCGCCTGAACATCGTGAATGGGGTAGGTAATCATGCCGGCTTTGGTCTCGATTTCGCCGAGGTATTGCCCTTCTTCAACCCGCATGGCTCGCATAAACTGCAGATAGCCCGCCATCCCCAATGCCATCAGGGGCGGCACGGCATTGAATTTTCGGTAGTAGCGTTGCAGTGTTTTTACGTTGCGCGATTGCATTTTGGCCGTATGCTCAAGGGTAATGTTTAGCAGTAGATGCTCAATGTGGGGGTTGCGCCAGCGTTCCAGCACCTCATCGGCAAACGTACTGATGGCGGCAGCGTCCATGCCGGGCAGTCCTATATCTGGCACCGTTGGCAAGACTTCTTCCTGCATCAATCGCCGGATAAACGCGCTCGTAGCCGGGTTATGATTGGCTTCATACACCGTTTCGATGCCAAGCAGATACGCCATCGGCACCGTGAAGGTATGCACCCCGTTCAGTAGCCGCAGTTTGCGTTCGCGGTAAAAGGTAATGTCCTCTTCGATAATCACGCCGGGGTCGGTCTGGGCAAAAGACAGAATATCGCGCACCCGCTCGTCGCCCTCGATAGCCCACAGCCGGTAGGGTTCGGCAACGGTGAGCAGTGCGTCGGTATAGCCAAGTTGCGTTTGCATCGTTGCCAGCGTATTGGCATCGGGGCGGCCCGGCACGATCCGGTCAACGAGCGAGTTACAAAACCGGACGTGAAACTTGAGCCATTTCATAAACAGTCGCCCCAGTTCGTTGTATTTTGCCAGGGCCTCAACCATCTCGCGGAGTTTCAGGCCGTTATCGGTCACGAGTTCGGTGGGTATCACAACCAGACCCCGGTTGCGCGAGCCGCCCACATCTTTGAAGCGTTCGTACAGAAAAGCGGTCAGTTTGGCCGGGAACGACGCAGGGGGTGACTGAAAAATGCTTTCTTCAACATACGTCAGCCCGACTTCGGTGGTGTTGGAGATAATAACCTGCAAAGCCGGATTTTTGGCAACGTTCAGCACTTCACGCCATTGGGTCTGCGCCGAAATCACCCGACTGATGGCCGTGATAACGGTATCTTCGCTGATATCCTGTCCGTTTTCGATTCCCCGCACGGCGAGCGTGTAGCGGGAATTTTGGGCAGTAAACTCGTTGGTGGTACCGCCGGTTGATTTCACAACCACGATTGTTCCGTTGAAAATGCCCTGTTTGTTGGCCTTGTCAATGAAATAGTCGGGCAGGCCGCGCAGCAGCACACCCGTACCGAATTGTAGTACGCGCTCCGGCAGCCAGGCGGTAGGATAAAGAGCGTCAGAAAGTTGGGGCATTGTTTATGGGGTATTGTGCAAAAGTAAGTTTTTTGGGCGCAGTTCGTCAATGCCTACCGGCTCTAAATTCGGTAAGATCAAGTGAATCAGCATAAAAGCCAGTAAGTAGGCTCCACTGGCTCCGACAAACAAGGGCAGGTATCCGAACTGATTGATTAAATCACCCGAAAAACGGGCCAGTAACAGCCCGCCCACCGCACCCGCCATGCCCCCGATACCCATGACTGACCCCACCGCACTTTTCGGGAATAAGTCAGATGCAAAGGTGTACATATTAGCCGACCAGCCCTGATGCGCGGCTGTAGCAAGGGCAATTAGCCCGATGGCAACGGCCAGACTGTGGGTTTGAGCCGCCGAAAAAATTGGTACGACGCACAATGCACACAGCAGCAGCGTGGTTTTGCGGGCGCGGTTGGCCGACCAGCCGCGCTGCATAAACTGCGTGGTGAGCCAGCCAAAGAAAATACTACCCGCGTCAGATACGATGTAAATAATCAGGAACGGAATCCCGAAACTTTTGAGATCAAGTTTTTGATCCAGGGCATCATTCGACTGAAAAAAATCGGGCAACCAGGCCATATAAAACCACCAGATGGGGTCAGATAAGAACTTGCCGACAGCAAAAGCCCAGGTTTGTTTGAAGCTCAACAATTGCAGCCACGACACGCGCCTGGCGGGTTCGGTAGCATTGTCGCTCTGAATGTAGGCTAATTCGCCGGGCGAGAGGTGGCGGCTTCGCTGCGGGCGGGTGTAGGTACGCTGCCACAGCACCAGCAGCACAAAACCCAGCAGCCCGGTTACCAGAAACGAACTCCGCCAGCCGACGTGCAAAATCAGAAACGGCACCGCCAGTGCGGTCAGGATGATACCGACGTTGGTGCCGGCGTTGAAAATACCCGTTGCAAATGACCGTTCCCGGCGAGGAAACCACTCCGACACCGCTTTGATGGCTGCCGGAAAGTTGGCCGCTTCGCCGATGCCGAGCAATGCCCGCAACCAGCCTAACTGCCCCAGTCCCTGCACAAACGCGGTAGATACAGCCGCCAGGCTCCAGACTAAGATGCCCGCCGAAAACCCGCGCCGGATGCCGACGCGGTCAATAAGCCAGCCAATGAGCAGAAATCCGATGGCGTAGGCAAACTTAAAGGCCGAATCAACCTTGCTGTATTCGACCCGGAACCGATCAACCATATCGGGTGTGAGCGTGTCGGCGGGGTTCAGGCCGAGCATTTCCTTCCGAAACAGTTCGTCGGTCATCGTGAACGACAACACCTGCCGATCCATGTAATTGATGGTGGTTGCCACAAACAACAGCGCAACGATT
>JBBRUV010000258.1:0-7295 GCA_038247465.1 Cytophagales bacterium | reverse complement strand
GGTACTTCTATCTGGAAGGGTTGAAGGTCTTAGCCAATTTCATACTATTTCAAGACTTCATACATCAGCAAGGTCTTACGCAAGAGCAAGTGAATCAGCTACTTAGCATGGTCTGACAACCTTTTACTGAGTTTTCAATTCTGTAATAACCCCACAAACCAAAACAATTATAGAAACCAAACCTGGATTAGCCGACCACGTCGTGAGCGTAATTGACCACTTCCGGCAGTCTGATTTTGAAGTGAAAAACCGGGTAAATAGAATTGAAATAATCGAACCAGCCTAAATCTTTCGGCGAACGTTTTTACACGAAAATGGCCGGACTAAAAACGGAAACGTCGGTGTTTTTCAACGGTTTTGACGATGCTTTGGGCATAGCCCGCAACCCACCATAAATCTATGAACGACGAATACTTCATGGAACTGGCTCTGCAACAGGCCGAAGAAGCCGCCGATACGGGCGAGGTGCCGGTGGGCGCGGTTGTCGTTTGCCAAAATCGGGTGATTGGCCGGGGCCGCAACCAAACCGAACTATTAAACGACGTAACGGCCCACGCCGAAATACTGGCAATATCGGCGGCAGCGCAGTTTATGGGCAGTAAATACCTGACTGACTGTACGTTATATGTCACACTTGAACCCTGTGTGATGTGCGCCGGGGCCATTTTCTGGGCGCAGGTGGGGCGGTTGGTCATCGGCGCACCCGACGGAAAACGCGGATTTTTACGCCTTCAACCAGCCGTGCTACATCCCAAAACCAGGCTCGTTACCGGCCTTCTGGCAGACGAAGCTCAGGCATTGCTGGCTAACTTTTTTAAGGGGTTGAGAACATAAGGCCGGACGGGGGTGTTACAGGTGCGGACAATTTTTCATTTAATCACCTTACCAAATGGCATTCGTACTAGACCCCCTTCCCTATCCGAGCGACGCACTCGAACCAAGCATTGACAAGCAGACGATGGAAATTCATCACGATAAGCACCACAACGCTTACGTGACCAATCTCAACAACGCGGTGGCCGGCACTGCCCTCGAAAACCAGTCTATTGAGTTATTGCTCGCCGATGTGAGCAACCATCCGGTGGCGGTTCGGAACAACGGTGGCGGTCATTACAACCACACGCTGTTTTGGAACTCACTGTCGGCAACCGGCGGGGGCAACCCAACCGGCGATTTAGCAGCCGCTATTGACGAGAAATTTGGGTCGTTCGCTGCCTTCAAAGAAGAATTTACCAAAGCCGCTACCACCCGGTTCGGGTCTGGTTGGGCCTGGCTGCTGCTAACCAACGACAACGAATTAGCCGTGTCGTCAACCCCAAATCAGGACAACCCGCTCATGGACGTGACTGACGTAAAGGGCTTTCCGATCATCGGTCTCGATGTCTGGGAACACGCCTATTACCTCAAATACCAGAACAAACGCCCGGATTACATTGGCGCGTACTGGAACGTAGTTGACTGGACTGCTGCCGAAGCCCGGTATCTGACCGCAAAAGCAGAATAAAAAAGGGAAATGCAGAGAAGCAGAGATGTACGCAGAGACCGCAGAATTATTTTTCTCCGCGTTCTCTGCGTACATCTCTGCGTCTCTGCGTTAAAACCTTATTATCTCACAAAATGGAGGCTGAAATTATCAACCGTGTGGCCCGCAGTGGTCTGGTTACACTCGATCTGGAAGATTATTATCACCCCGGCAACCGGGTGGTTTATGACCTGAAAGACAACCTGTTTATGGGGCAGATTTTGCGCGAAAAAGACTTCCGCGAGTTTCTGAAAACCCACGAGTGGAGCCAATACGCGGGTAAAAACGTGGCCGTTACCTGTTCAGAAGATGCCATTGTACCAACCTGGGCCTATATGTTGCTGGCCGTTCATCTCGAACCGTTTGCCAATGTAGTGGTCTTCGGGTCGCTCAACGACCTGAACGAAAAACTGTATTTCGATGCCATTGCCCGCATCAATCCCGCCGATTATCAGGATGCCCGCGTGGTGGTGAAAGGCTGCTCGAAAGTACCAGTGCCAACGGCAGCCTACGTTGAACTGACGCAGGTGTTGCGCCCGGTTGTATCAGCACTGATGTTCGGCGAACCGTGCAGCACCGTACCCGTCTACAAACGGGCAAAGGCGTAAGCGACTGACTATGTGGCAGTCATACCTCACCGCCTTTAAACATTACCTGACTCTTGAACGCTCGCTGGCCGACAATTCGGTAGAAGCGTACCTGCACGACGTTACTACCCTGCACAATTTTATTGACCTGATTGCCCCCGACGTGGAGCCGGGGATGGTTACGCAGCAACACCTGACCGGGTTTCTGGCTCATCTGGGCGAGTTAGGTCTATCTGCTCACAGTCAGGCCAGGATGCTGTCGGGGCTGAAGTCATTTTTCACATTTCTGCGGCTCGAAAACCTCAGCAAACACGACCCCACGCAACTCCTCGAAGCCCCCAAACTCAGTCGCAAACTCCCTGACACGCTGAGTTTCCCCGAAGTAGAAATGCTGCTGGCCCAGATTGACCTGTCTACTCCCGGCGGCCCCCGCGACCGCGCCCTGCTTGAAGTGCTGTATGGTTGCGGCCTTCGCGTATCTGAACTTCTTGATTTACAGCTTTCTAACTGTCACTTCGATGCCGGTTTTGTGCGCGTAGTGGGCAAGGGCAGCAAAACCCGGCTCGTTCCCATTGGTAGCGATGCCGTGCACTACACCACCGTTTATGTGCAGTACAGCCGCAGCCTGCTCGATGTGCAAAAAGGAGCCGATGATCTCGTATTTTTGAATCTCCGGGGCGGTTCGCTCTCACGAGTATCAGTCTTCAAGATTATCAAAAAACTCGCCGACGAAGCCGGGATTTCAAAAACCATCAGTCCGCACACTTTTAGCCATTCGTTTGCCACGCACCTCATCGAAGGCGGGGCCGATTTGCGGGCCGTGCAGCAGATGCTGGGCCACGAATCTATCACGACCACCGAAATTTATACCCACCTCGACCGCGACTACCTGCACCAGACCCTGCGCGATTTTCATCCCAGAAATAGAAAGTTTTAGCATTTCGACCTGAATTATGGATGACTACTCGATTCTGGTAGTGCCGTTAGGCACTAAATGTTTGTAGCCATAAAAAAGCGAAATTTCCACCCGTGGCGTAGCCGACCACCCGGCTACGCCACGGCTTTGGTAATCAGGTAATTATTGCTGCAAATATTCGACCCGTACCGGGTCATTTATTCATAATTCACGTTATTTCAACGCTTTTTGTCATTCTGAGAGACGAAGAATGTCAAAAAACACCAATACTAAAACTCTACAACTCAGTGAATCATCTCCGCCGAAACCTGTACCGGATCTTAGAAACGTCTGCCGGGCAACGGCGCGGCATCAGTCTGGTATTTAACTTGCTGTTAATCAGCATTATTACCCTGAATGCCATTGCCATTATTCTGCATACTGTCCCAGATTATAATCGGCAATACAGCCGGGTTTTCGCGCAGTTCGAGGTGTTTTCCGTGATTTTCTTCACCATTGAATATCTGTTACGGATCTGGGTTTGTGTTGAGAATGACAAATACCGACACTGGTTTTGGGGACGGTTGCGTTATGTGGTTTCGGCGACTGCCCTGATTGATTTTCTCGCCATTTTCCCGTTTTATTTCACCCTTTTTGCCACCGATTTAGCTGTCGTCAGAATTCTTCGGCTGTTCCGCATTTTTCGGCTCTTTCGAATCTCGCGTTATTCGCACGCTTTCCGGGTGATTCAACACGTAATTGACGATAAAAAGGAAGAACTCATTCTCAGCCTCGTGTTTGTGGTCTTCATGCTCATCATCGTGTCGAGTGTCATGTATTATGTGGAGCATCCGGCGCAACCGGCTATTTTCTCGAGCATTCCGGCCACGATGTGGTGGGGAGTGAGTGCGATGACTACGGTTGGTTACGGCGATATGCACCCTATCACGCCCCTCGGCAAATTGCTGGGCGGCATGGCAGCCATCCTCGGCATTTTGCTGTTCGCGCTGCCAACGGGTATCGTCACGTCGGGCTTTTTGGAGCAACTCCGCACCAACCGGAGCATAGTCGGTGGTCGGCGATGCCCGCACTGTGGACGGGAGCTAAACTAATATGGCACTCCCCAAATCTTGGACAGGTTTTGGGTCAATTTAAACTGGTGTCATCCGGGGGCAAAATTGTACTTTTCCCCCTTTTCACTCCTTTTGTGTACCAGACCGCAGGCGTTTGATAGCCTAACGATTGATGTTTCCGATCCTGATTGTAAAACCGGAAATAATTACTCAGGCCTTCATGCAACTCGTGCCCGTCAGCGTAAGCCCGCAGGTAAAGATCGGGGCCGCCCGCGCAGTTGGACATTTTGTAGGTCGAAACTAATTGATTCAAGTTAGCCTACCTGTCCAGTTATTGGGGAGCATTATAATTCACGTAGCATCGCTACATACTGAGACTTCACATCATCAAGAACGATTCGCATGATTTTCATCTTTTTAGAGCAAGTTAGCAACGTAATCACAAAATAGTACGGCCCGCTTTCGTCAACTCCACCACTCTTCGCCCGGCCCGTGCCGACGCACCCGGCCCGCCAACGCGTTGCTGCACCAGAGTATAATCCCGCAAAACACCCTCCCGGCGAGAACCGCCCGGCAACACTAACCACAGTTCGTCGGCAACGCGGGTCGGGGTGCAATCGTGAATCAGTTCACGAACAACCTCGTGGCCCGCAATCAGATTCACCAGCGACAAAAACGGCACCGCCAGTATCCGTTTACCAATCTCATACCACCACCGGGGCGTTTTATACAGCACCACTTGCGGCACAGAAAACAACGCCGTTTCGAGCGTGGCCGTGCCTGACGTTACGAGCGCGGCAGTGGCCCGGTTGAGCAAACTGTATGCGTCGTCGTTTACGCGAGTCACGGCCGGATAATCAGCCAGCATTGCCTCGTATAATTCGCCGGGGAGGTTGCTGACGGTTGCCACCACGAACTGATAATCAGGAAATTGACGAGAGGCTGCCAGCATTACCGGCAACATTGCCGTTATCTCCTGCTTGCGGCTTCCCGGCAATAATGCAATAATTGGTTTGCCGGATTTTGCCGGATTTTGCTGCCCGATTTGCTCGGTTTGCCAGGCCGAAATTGCGTCCATCAACGGATTGCCGACGTACTCAACTTCGTAATTATACTGCCGAAAGAAATCTACCTCAAACGGGAAAATCACAAAGAGCCGATCAACAACGGCTTTAATCGTTAAGGCCCGGCGCGGATTCCAGGCCCAGACTTTGGGTGAGATGTAGTAAAAAACTCGGATGCCGTGCTGTTTGGCAAACTTGGCCATGCGGAGGTTAAAGCCGGCGTAATCAATCAGAATCAGTACGTCGGGGCGGTGGACCAGCAAATCGGCCTGACATTCGCGGAGGATGCGCCGGATTGTGCCAAGATTCTGAATCACGGCCTTAAAACCCATAAACGCCATCTCGCCATAATGCCTGACGATGGTGGCCCCGGCTGTCTGCATCTGCTCGCCACCGTAGGCCCGGCACTGCGCCTGCAGGTCATTTACGTGAATGGCCCGGATCAGGTTGCCGCCGTGCAGATCGCCGGAGCGTTCGCCGGCAATTAGATAATAGATCATTCGCCGTAATAATCAACAAAGTTCTTCCGCGTTTCGTAGAGCCGGAGTTGGTGCAGCCGGGCTTCAGAACCATCGCCGGTGTTGATTTCAGCGAGGGCGCGGTCAAGGATTTTCCAGATTTCCATGATAAACACCTCACACGAAGCCATCTTGCCCTGCATAAAATCCACGTCGAGGTTCAGATTTTTGTGGTCAACCTTATCAATTACGTCGCGCTTGATGACGTCGCCGAGGAGTTTCAGGTCAATCACGAAGCCCGTATCGGGGTTGGGTTCGCCTTTTACGGTTACAATCAGTTCAAAATTATGACCGTGCCAGTTGACGTTGGCGCAGGGGCCGAAGATCTGCTGGTTTTTTTCGTCCGACCAGTTCGGGTTGTATAAGCGGTGGGCGGCATTGAAATGCTCAACCCGGTTGACATAGACCATTTGTCTGGTTAGTTATCGGCGGTTTCCAGAAACGCCCGTTTGTTTGGCAAAGATAACCCCAAGACCACACAAGCAGTTCTGAAAGCAATTGAGCGAGAAAATCTGTATAAGAAAAATACAATTTATTCATTAAAACGGCAGTAGGCCGACAAAAAGGAAACGGTTAATTTTGCAACTACTTCCTAAGTCCCTCCAAATCAGATAGTATAGTCAGAATCACTACGTTTACGCAAATCACTTTATGATTATTGTTACGGGGGCAGCTGGGTTTATCGGTAGTTGTTTGATTACCAAACTCAATCAGGAAAACTTCAATTTTATCATCGCCGTTGACGATTTTTCGAATCCCGACAAGGCCGCTAACCTGGCTAATAAACGGATTCAGGAGCGCGTTGACCGCGAGGAGTTTTTCGATTGGCTCGACCAGAATTACCAGGAGGTTGAGTTTCTGTTTCATATCGGCGCACGGACCGACACCACCGAATTTGACTGGTATATTTTTGAGCATCTCAACGTCGAGTATTCAAAACGCATCTGGCAGAAGTGCGTTGAATACCAGATTCCGCTGGTGTATGCGTCTTCTGCCGCTACTTATGGTCTCGGCGAATTGGGTTACGACGATAACGAATCGCTGATTTCGCAACTCAAACCGCTTAATCCCTACGGCGAATCGAAAAACGTTTTCGACATCTGGGCGTTGGAGCAGGAACGCAAGCCGTTTTTCTGGGCCGGGCTAAAATTCTTCAACGTCTATGGCCCCAACGAGTACCACAAGGGCCGCATGGCTTCGGTGATTTTCCACGCCTACCACCAAATTGACAGAACGGGCGCGATGAAACTCTTCCGGTCGCACAATCCCGAATTTGCCGATGGCGGCCAAATGCGCGACTTTGTGTACGTAAAAGACGTGGTGGATGTCTGCTCATTTCTGATGCACCACCGCCGTAATTCGGGCATCTATAACCTCGGCAGCGGCACCGCCCGCACTTTTACCGATCTGGTTACCAACACTTTCGATGCCATGCACCGCCAACCGGCCATCAGTTTTATTGATACCCCCGCCGACATCCGATCCACATACCAATACTACACCCAGGCCAACATGAGCAAACTGCGCTCCATTGGCTACGAGCGCCCGTTTCACACCCTCGAAGACGGGATTCAGGATTACGTTCAGAATTATTTGGTGAGTGGGACGTATTTGTAGCTACCCCTCCCCTAAACAG
>JBBRUV010000257.1:0-7314 GCA_038247465.1 Cytophagales bacterium | reverse complement strand
GATCTGCCGTTTGGCCTTGCCATCGAACCAACCAAAAACACGCCCAGTACCTACACGGTGTTTGCCCTCAACGGCGACGAACGGCTGCTGACCGACCCGGCCACCCTGACTGGTGATTCGCTGCGGATTCCGATTGGTATTTTTGAGACTGAACTCATCGGTAAAGTTGATGGCGATGTGATGCGCGGTTTCTGGCGCACCAAACGCACCGCCACCGAGTATATTCAGATGCCGTTTGAAGCCCGATTCGGGCAGACTTTCCGTTTCCCGGAGAATAAAACCAAACCCAACGCCGACCTCTCCGGCACCTGGGCCACGGCCTTCCGTAGGCCCGGCTCTGCTGATTCCTCTGTCGCTGTTGGTGTGTTTAAACAGGCCGGAAACCGCATCACCGGCACCTTTCTCACGCCCACCGGCGATTATCGCTACCTCGATGGCAGCGTTTTTGGCGATAGCCTGCTGCTGTCATGCTTCGATGGGGGTCATGCGTTTTTGTTTAAAGCCAAACACAACCCCGCCACCCGAACCCTGACCGGCGCACAATGGTCGGGTTATGCCGGTTTTCGCACGTTTACTGCCAGGTTTGACCCCAACGCCAAACTCCCCGACCCGGCCACGATGACGTTTATCAAACCCGGCCAAACGTTTGGGTTCTCGTTCCCGGAGCCAAACGGCAAGCCGGTTTCGCTGACCGACGAGCGTTTTAAAGGAAAAGTTACGGTGGTGCAACTGCTCGGTACGTGGTGCCCGAATTGCATGGACGAGACTAATTTTCTGGCTCCCTGGATCAAGCTCAACCGGACGCGGGGCGTTGAAGTGGTGGGGTTATCGTTTGAGCGCACGGCGGTGATGGCCGAGTCAGGCCCGAAAATCGAGCGGATGAAACAACGGTTTGGGGTTGATTATCCGGTGGTGTTGGCGGGCACCAACAATAACGCCGAAGCCGCCAAACAACTGCCCGCCCTGAATCAGGTATCGGCATTCCCAACAACGATTTTTGTGGATAAAAAAGGAGCCGTGCGGCACATTCATACGGGTTTCTCCGGCCCCGGCACCGGCCACTACTACGATGACTACGTGGCCGAATTTAACCGCCTGATTGATAAACTGTTGGCGGAGTAAAGACCCCCAAAGATCGCGTCTCTACATCCCATCCCGCACCCCGCCAACCAATTCGACCAGCCGGTTGTGGCCCGTTTTCAGCACCGTCAGTTCGTAGCGATGCAGCCGGTCGGTGAGGGGTAAAATGTACCGGGCAGGTAGCACCCGATCAAAGGCTCCCAGAAAAATCCGGGTCTTTATATTGTGCCGGTTCAGGCTATCGGCCAGCGCGTTTAGGGCGGGGTTGATGCGCCGGAACGCGACCCAAGACCGATAGACCCGCAGCCGTTGTTCGCGGGTGGCGAGGGTGCTTTCGGCGAAACGCAATAAACTCCGGTCAATCAGGCCCAGCCGCACCAGCGGCTTTCCGACACGGGTCAACAACCGTACCCGCACTATAAACAGCCGATACAGCCACCGCCCGGCGGCTGTGTGCGTGGCAAGCCAGTACCAAGGGCTGATGGTGATGCCGTCGGGGGCCAGCAACCACAGTTCGTCAATACGGTCGGCAAAAAGCTCTGCCGTGACGAGCGCAAATTTTCCACCCATGCTGAACCCGGCCACCGTAAACCGTTCGATGTTATTTTCCAGCAACAGCTTGGCAATCAGAACCTTCCAGTCAGATTTATTGATGGGCTGCAGTGCATCGAAGGTCCAGAACGATTGCCCGTGAAAGGGCAAATCAATGGCACAAATAGTGTATTCGTGGCTGACGGATGATTCAGTAAATGAGATAAAACAGGAGCCATCCTGCCCGATACCATGAAAAGCCAGCAGGGCACGGGGGCCGTTGCCGAAGCGGGTGAAATGGAGCATGGCTAAATGTAGCGCAACTTGGCTAATTTTGTTGCCCGACCTTAATACTATTCGGTCTCATCGCATTATGACCCATAGCCTGCAACTCCGCAAGCCCCTCGCTTTCTTCGACCTCGAAACCACCGGCATCAGCACTGCCAAAGACCGCATTATTGACATTTGCATCGTGAAAGCCCTGCCGGGGGGCGAAGTCGTGAGCAAGTCGCAGCGCGTGAATCCGGGTATGCCCATCCCGTTGGAGTCAAGTTTGATTCACGGCATTTATGATGACGATGTGACGGACGCGCCTGCGTTTAAAACCATTGCCCGAACACTGGCGCAGTTCCTGGACGGTTGCGATCTGGCCGGGTTCAACAGCAATCGGTTTGATGTGCCGCTGCTGGTAGAGGAGTTTTTGCGGGCCAACGTTGGCTTTGATGTGAAGAACAGGCGGCTCGTAGATGCCCAGCGCATTTATCACCTGATGGAGCCGCGCAACCTCTCGGCGGCTTACAAATTCTACTGCGGCAAAACCCTCGAAAACGCCCACAGTGCCGAAGCCGACACACTGGCAACCCTCGAAGTGCTTGACGCTCAGGTACAACGCTACATTGGGCAAGTCTGCAAAAGTGACAACGGGCAGGACGTGTCAATTCAGAATGACATGGACGTGCTGCACAGCCTGACGGTCAACCGCAATGTTGACCTGGCGGGCCGGATTATCCTGAACAGCAAAGGCGAAGAGGTCTTTAACTTCGGCAAGCACAAAGACATTCCGGTGCTGGAGGTGCTGAAAAAAGAACCGTCGTTCTTCGACTGGATGCAGAAGGGTGATTTTGCGCTGGATACCAAACGGCGGCTCACCGAAATCCGGCTCCGGCTGCTGGTTGGTAATGCGGGCAGCAACGGGCAGGGAAAACAGGGGAAGTTGTTTTGACCAAAAACGAACGAATCATCAGCACTAATGGAAACAATACAAATCGAGCGAAGACAAGCGGAACCGATCATTACCGACTCGTTAATCAAAGACATTCTGGATGGCGAAGCGATCTACCCTAAACAACATCAGGCGGTGTTGCGCCACGAGAAAAAAACCGATGATGTTGTGGGTAGCAGTAGCCTGCAAAGCCTGATTCTGTGGTATTTATCGCGAATTGTGCTGAAACCGTTGGATGACCGACAGTATTACGTGTTCACGGGCGAGCCGGGCCTTCATATCGAAACCAACAACAACTTTTCGGGCGATTTGATGATCTACCAACGCGGTCAGATTGCGCTGTTTGACAACCACTATTTCGATACGCCACCGCTCGTCAACGTTGAGATTGATGTAGAGATTGACAACACCACCGTTTCTGATTACGAGTATATGCAGCGCAAAACCAGCCATCTGCTGCGATTTGGTGTTCAGCGTGTTATCTGGGTGCTATCATTCTCGAAACAGGTTATCATGGCAGAACCGGAGAAAGACTGTTTGGTGATTGACTGGCATAAAGACATCGAACTTTTCAACGGCCTTATCTTCAACATCCCCGGCTACTTTGCCGAAGAAGGGCTGGCGTTCGGGTTGTAAGTTTGGCCGTCAAATCTTCTCTTTTCCGAATCAAAAACCCCTCATTTCGTGTTGCTTAACTAATGAAAACCTACTACGATCTCATTGACCAAACGTTTGAGTTTCCGATACGGGAGTTCAACGTTGAGAATAACCGCCTGATGTTCAACAACGTGCCGTTGATGGACATTATCGAGGAATATGGTACGCCGTTGAAACTCACGTATCTGCCCAAGATTACCGAGCATATCGAACACGCCAAACAACTGTTTAAGAACGCGCTGAAACGGTATAATTACAAAGGCTCGTACACGTATTGCTACTGCACGAAGTCGTCTCATTTCCGGTTTGTACTCGAAGAAGCACTCAAGAACAACATTCATTTAGAGACCTCGTCGGCCTACGATATTCCCATTATCCGGGAGTTGTATAAGATGGGCAAGATTTCTAAAAGCACCTATATCATCTGCAACGGCTACAAACGCCCGCTCTACACGCAGTATATCAGCGAACTCATCAACGAGGGGTTCAACTGTGTTCCGGTTTTGGACAACCTCAATGAGTTTGATGCCTATGCCGAGAGCGTCACCACAGAGTCGGCCAACCTCGCCATTCGGATTGCCACCGACGAAGAACCTAATTTTGAGTTTTATACCTCACGGCTCGGCATTCGCTACTCGGATGTAAACGAACTCTACAAGAGCAAAATCAAAGACAGCAAGTTCAAGTTGAAGATGCTGCACTTTTTTATTAATACCGGCGTAAAAGACAGTGCGTACTACTGGAGCGAATTGAGCCGGTTCATGTACAAATACTGCGAACTGAGCAAAATCTGCCCCGATCTGGATTCGATAGACATCGGGGGAGGCTTGCCCATTCAAACCTCGTTTCAGTTCAGCTACGATTACCAGGCCATGATTGACCAGATTGTGGAATCGGTGCAGTGGATTTGCAACAAAAGCAATGTGCCGGTTCCGCACCTCTTCACCGAGTTTGGCTCCTACACCGTTGGCGAAAGCGGAGCCGTAATTTACCGCGTGATTGACCAAAAACTTCAGAACGACAAAGAGTTATGGTACATGATTGACGGCTCGTTTATCACCCAACTGCCCGATGCCTGGGGCCTGGGCCAGAAATATATTATGCTGGCGGTAAACAATTGGGACAACCCATACCAGAAGGTAAACCTCGGCGGGATGACCTGCGATTCGCACGATTTTTATAATACCGAAGTCCACAGTGCTGACCTGTATCTGCCGATTTTCGATGAGCAGAGCGAAGACCAATACATCGGGCTGTTTCATACCGGCGCGTATCAAGAATCGCTCGGCGGGTATGGCGGCATTCAGCACTGCCTGATTCCGGCCCCACAGCACGTGATTGTTGACCGAGACGAAGCCGGAAACATTACAACGAGGCTCTTTGCGCCCGAGCAAAACAGCGAGGTAATGCTCAAAATCTTAGGCTATGGCGATGTTGGCCCCGGTATGACTGAACTCGAAGCCACTGAGATTGCCGAAAGCGAAGAGGAAGAAGAATTAGAGAACGCATAAAATGTCAGGCGTTTTCGTTCGTTCTACTGACAATAAATACCCTCACTACGTCTATCTTTTCATGAAAAAGACACTGATTATCATCGGTTTGCTGACCCTCACAACACTCGGCTCCTGCGCCCGCAAAGGTGCTTGCCCGGCGTATGGCAACGTGCAGAAACCAGCCACAACCCACGCAAGGGTTTAGCTATGCAGCCCGAGTACCAACCGTGATGCCTGGAGTAAATCAGCCGCCCGGCCATCAGCAACGGGCGGCTGATCTGCGTTGTCATTGGTGATATGCACCGTTCTGACACCCACGCGTTGCCCGGCCTCAATATCACGCGGGCGGTCACCGATCATCCACGATGTTGCCGGGTTAATATTGTGCTTTGCCATCGCTTTTTCGAGCATCAGCGATTCAGGCTTGCGAAGCAGCGAGTTAGAGGTGTAAGCGGGATGATGGGGGCAGAAATAAATGTCGTCCAGCACGTTTCCGCACTGTTGCTGCAAATAATCAAAGCATTTCATCACGTCGGCGCGGCTATACAACCCTTTGGCAATACCGGCCTGATTGGTGATAACGATGAGCAGATACCCCGCGTTTTTGAGTTGCCGCAAGCCCTCGGCCACACCCGCCGGAATAATTATATCTTCGACGCGATAGACGTAATCGGTACGGTCTTCGTTCAGCACGCCGTCGCGGTCTAAGAAAATGCATTTGTTATTCATCTTTGCAGGAGACTGTCGGTGAAGCGAGATATAAGTCGCAAAATTAGAACTATTCTTGCAAAAGAATAAACAAAAAACATATCGAACGGTACGAATACGGCTTCTCTTTTTGGTTTGATGTATTCTGAATGAGTACTTATTTTGTCGTCAAAATACACCATACTATAACAAAAGTGCAATTCGACACCTGTTTCTTACTACGAATCGTTATTTTTACACTGTCAATTACTCTTGCTTTAAACTAAGGAATGTATGCGAAATCTCAAAACGAACGGTCAACATAGGTTTGAGTACCAATATTTGGGTGATAACGAGTTCATTGATGTAAATACATTATTATCTTCTCAACTTCATTTCGTTACGATTATAAATGAAGTACAGAGGAACCTGTTCCCTGAAATTGAATTAAAAATAAGGGTAGAAGCTCCCCGAAAAGGCAGTTTCATATTTCAACAACTTTATGAATGGGTAGTTGACAACGACATTTTCGTCAAGGAAAAAATAGAATACTGGAACAATTTAGGTGGTGTGGCTACCGTATTGATCAGTGCCGTTGGCGGGCTTTACAAATTACACCTTCATTTGAAGGGGAAAATAGCCAAAAAGACCGAGAATATAGGTAATGAAAAAATAGCTATAACGAATGAAAATGGTCAGGTAATAGTCGCAGAACGCAGCGTTTTTAATATTTATACATCAAATCAAGCATTAAGTGAAGCTTTTCGGAAACAAGCCGAAGTTTTAGAGCAAGACCCAAGTGTGGACGGTATTCAGATTATTAATACCGAAACAAAGGATATTGTTGTAAACGTAACTCGTGATAATTTCTCAAATTTTACCACAGGAAATAGCTATTTAGAGGGCGACAGAATAAATAAACCAAAGCCAACTACGCGGCTTTTTATTAAAAAACCTGATTTATTTCCAAAGACGGAAAAAGTCATTTGGGAGTTTATTTATGATAGGAAGCCTATCAAGGCAACCATTACTGATACCACTTTTATTGCCCAGATTAATAATGGCTTACGTGTTGGGCAAGGTGATAGCCTGATAGCAGATTTGACTATTGTGGCTGAATATGATAAACGCTTCAATACGCATATAGATAGACGCTATGAAGTTACGTCTGTAAAAAGCATTGATCCCAAACCCGAACCCCCAAAACAATTGACAATAGTACCATAGCGTACTTTGCAATTGTCTCCGATTTATGAACGATTACGCAATTCAACACAAAGAACGCTTCCTGAACGAACTGCTCGACCTGCTTCGTATTCCGTCGGTATCCGCCGATTCTAAATTCAAACTCGACGTGCGCCGGGCCGCCGATTTTGTTTGTCAGAAATTGGCCGAGGCTGGTTTAGATAACGCACAACTGTTTGAAACACCCGGTCACCCGATTGTTTTTGCCGAAAAGCACGTGGACGATGCCCTGCCAACGGTACTTGTGTACGGCCACTACGACGTACAACCGGCTGACCCGTACAACCTTTGGCACTCGCCCCCGTTTGAACCCGTTATCAAAAACGACCGGATTTATGCGCGCGGTGCCTGCGACGACAAGGGGCAAATGTATATGCACATTAAAGCCCTCGAAACCAT
>JBBRUV010000256.1:0-7410 GCA_038247465.1 Cytophagales bacterium | reverse complement strand
GGGATTCCCTACTCAAAGCGCATATGCTTGACCGAATCGCCGGACGCGGCCAGTTCCTGAAGCGCGTCAATACCGATTTTCAGGTGTCGCTGCACAAAGTTGGTGGTCACCTTGCGGTCGCTGTCTTCGGTTTTCACGCCTTCCAGCACCATTGGATTGTCGGAAACGAGTAGCAATGCCCCGTGCGGAATCGAATTGGCGAAACCGACGATAAAAATTGTGGCCGTTTCCATATCAATGGCCATTGCCCGGATGTCGCGCAGGTAATCTTTGAATTTCTCGTCGTGTTCCCAGATGCGCCGGTTGGTGGTATAAACCGTGCCGGTCCAGTAGTCTAACTCATGGCGTTTGATGGTTGACGACACCACGCGCTGCAACCGGAACGAGGGCAAAGCCGGGATTTCGGGCGGCATATAATCGTTGCTCGTGCCTTCGCCCCGGATGGCGGCAATGGGCAGGATCAGGTCGCCGAGTTGGGTTTTTTTCAGCCCGCCACACTTACCCAGAAACAGCACGGCTTTAGGTTCAATGGCCGCTAATAAATCCATCACGGTTGCGGCCATCGGGCTGCCCATGCCGAAATTGATAATAGTGATGTTGTTGGCCGTAGCGGTTTGCATGGCCCGTCCGATGCCGAAAATTTCTACGGCAAATTCAGTGGCGAATAACTCAACGTAATTGACGAAATTGGTCAGCAGAATGTACTCGCCGAATTGGTCAACGGGGGTGCCGGTGTAGCGCGGCAACCAGTTTTGCACGATGTCGTCTTTGGTTTTCATGGTTTCAGGTGGTTTTGTTTTGTTTATTTCGTGGAGGGGTCTATCACCGTAACAGCAACACCGAACCCCGCCAACTCCGCTGATTATCCGCGTTTTCCTGCCAGTCGGCCCGGTACGGATAGGGGCCGGGCGGGGCAAGTGCGCCGTTTATGGTGCGCCCGTCCCAGCCCGTAACCGAGTCGGTGGTGTCAAAGATGGCAATGCCCCATCGGTCAAAAATAACCAGCCTGAACATCACAACGGGCAGCATTCCTACCGGGCCAAAGCTGTCATTCACGCCATCGTTATTGGGCGTAAAAGCCGTTGGAAAAAACCAGTTTGTTTCGGGCGATGCCGGAATCACGGCTGTTGTTACTGACGGTGGCACGGTGACGGTTGGCGATGGAGGCACGGTTACTGTTGCCGACGGTGGAACGCTAACAGTAGGGGAGGGGGGCTGAGTCACGGTAGCCGATGGCGGAACGGTTATAGTAGCCGATGGCGGAACGGTTACGGTAGCCGATGGCGGAACGGTTACGGTGGCCGATGGCGGAACGGTTACGGTGGCCGATGGCGGAACGGTTACGGTGGCCGACGGTGGCGGAAAATAACAAACTTCGGGAAGCGGCTTTTTGGTAATGCACGTATCAACCATAATCAGCCGAAAACAGATAAGTTTCGTTGAATCTATGGTGGTGAACAACGAGGTCATCGGAACGGATAACGTGGGAGATGCTCGCTGGTAGGGTTCTGAACCAACGCGTTTTTCTGCGTAAAACGTTAATAAACCGGGATTTAACAGGGGAACGACTAATGATGAGCCTTGTGCAAACAGCCCGCTGATGGTTGGCAGGACGGGCGCGGCTCCGTGAGTGATTTGTTGGGTACTGGTACCGCCACAACGGCTCGGCAAAAATTGCCCCGATACCCTGACCCGGTGCGTACCCGCTGTGGTGTAGGTGCGCTTTATTGATTTGGCCTGTTCGGGCAAAACGTCTTCCGATGTGCCATCGCCCCAGTCAATACGATACCCATCATAGTTGGCAGGGGGGGCCATATTAACAATCAACGTAACTAAGTTACCACAAGTGGTATAGACAAACGGGGGCGGCAAGGTGTCCTGTACCGTTATAATGGCACAGGCACGAGCGGGTTTCCCGTCGGCATCTGACAGTTGCAGAACATAATAAATCCCCGGTTTGGTGTAGGTAAACACGGTATCTGTTGTCGTCTTCGATTCGTCTCGCCCATCATACATGAATATATGGCGGATGTTTTTGGCGATGGCCTGGGAGTTGCCCGCCCTGACAGTAAGCGGCACACAGCCCGTTGCGGGCCGAACCCGCAAGGCTCCCGACAGGTTGTTCGATGGCCCGCACTGACCGTAGGCTGCTTCAGCAATCAGCAACCCTCCCATGCCAAGCAGCCACACAATCGATCTTTTGCTCATTGATGGTTTGCGTTCAGAATTACAAACGAGTCTGTGTAACATTAGTTGGCTTAGTCATTGCTTCCGTTTGGAGGGGCGTTTCTGAACGGGGGTGGTTGCTGTCGGAGGAGCTTTAGGTGCAGGTTCAGCCGGAACAAACGAGTGCGGCTCCTCAACCACCGGCACGGTTCTGATGCCGATAAACAGCGCGAAACCCAGCAGAGCCAGTAATACGATATTGGCAATCAGGTCAATGGTGTTTCCCAGGCCCACCAACGGCGGCACGAATTTGAATTCGAGGGTGTGTTTCCCCGCCGGAATCCGCAAGGCCCGCAGCACATAATCGGCCCGGATGTGTTTTACTTCTTTGCCATCAATCAGGGTTTGCCAGTCGTCTTGTCCCCGGTAAAAAATCTCCGAAAATACGGCCAATCGCTCACCGGGGGCATTGCTTTCGTAAGTCAGGTTATCGGGGATATACGTTGTCAGTGTGATGGTGCCGGTGGTATCCAAAACGGTGGGCAGGCCGGTGAGTGCGGGGGCAAATCGGGCATCAACAATAGCGGTTCGGCGCGGGTCAAAGGCAGGTGTGGCCAGGGCGGCCATCTCCGCGTCGGCATCGGCCACGGTCTGTACCTGCTGCACAAACCAGGCATTGCCGAGGGCTTCGGGGTTTTGCTGGGCAAAGGTTTGGCTCTGGCCAGTTGCACTATCGGGCTGGCTCTGAATCACATAGCGCACGTTGAGCATATTCAGTACACCGAGTGTATTTTTGGGCAGGGCATACGTAATCAACTCCTGATACCGGCGTAGTTTGGCCGCGTGATACCCGCCAACGGATTTGTGAAATGCCGAAGCGCGGTTGCTGCTCATAAAGTCGCCGGCTTGTTCCCAAACGCGGTAACTCAGTGTTTTGTCCTGTAAAATCTGCTGGTCGGTAGGCGTGGCTTCGTAGGCGGCATTGAGTTGAGCTTTCGACTGGAAATCGCTGTTGGTTAGAAATCGCTTGTCCACCAAAAACAGGTCAGCAGTGGTCAGGAGCAACAAAATGGGATAAAACAGGGCGGCTTTGATCCGACCGGCCACAAACAGCCATAACGCCCCGGCAGCTAAAAGAATAAAAATCACCGACCGGAACGCATCGGCCTGCATCAGGCTTTGCCGGTCTTTTACCAGGGCCGTGAGCATCTCGCCCGCTCCCTGCTCGCCAAAATACTGCGCCAAAATCGACAGGTCTTTTTCGGTGCGAAACGTAAAAAATGTACCGCCCAACACGGCAAAAACTAAGGCGAGTCCTGCCGTTGCTCCTAAGGCAATCAACAACGGTTGGCGCAACTGGGCAAGGGTCATTTTGCGGTCAAGCACGGCCTGAACCCCCAACGCTGCCCCGGCTCCGATAAACAATTGGGCCAGCAGCAAGGTCTGGGTGACGGCGCGAAATTTGTTGAAATACGGGAAATAATCGAACAGCAAACCGTTCAGAATCAGGAAGTTTTTGCCCCAGGCAATCATCACCAGCAGTACCGTTGCGGCTAAGAAAAACCACTTGATCCGATTTTGGGAGACAATCATGCCCAACACAAACAGAAACAACAGAATGGCCCCGGCGTAGGCCGGGCCACCCGCAATCGGCAAATCACCCCAGTAAGTTGGCGCACCGAGTTCAACAAACTGTTTGGCAGTGGCCGGGTCAACACCTTTGTTGGTCATGGCGGTGTATGTGGCCGATTTTTCGTCGAGACCGCCACCCGATGCGCCACCGTAAACATTCGGAATCAGGAGGGTAAAGGTTTCGGGCAGTTGGTAGCTGTATTCAAAGGCATACGTGGCATCAAGCCCGTCTTTGGGTTTTGCCGATGCAGCCGTAGCGGGTGGTGTTGCTGCGCCGGGTTCTGCCTGAGCAGTGGTTTTGGCGGTAAGTTCGGCGCGGCCCCGGATGGTTTCTTTTGAATATTGATTGACCACCAGCAGCCGTTTGCCAAACGTAGCCCCGCCGAGCGCACCGGCCCCAACCAGCACCACCAATGCCAATGCTAACTGCCGCACTTGCCCGGCCCGCACCAGCCAAACGCCCTCGATGATGACGTACATAGCGGCCAGCAAAAATACATAATAGGTGATTTGCAGGTGATTAGCCCCAAATTCTAAACAGATAAACAAGGCCGTAACCGCCCCGCCCGCCAGATACCGCCCGCGCAATGCCAGCGCGATACCGGCTAAAATACCGGGGCCATAAATCAGGGCCAGAATCTGCGATACGTGGCCGGCTTCTAAATAAATCAGCGCGTAACTGCCCAGCGCATAACCAACGCCCCCCAGCGCGGCCAGCCACCGATTCAGGCCCAGCACCACCAGCCAGATGTAGGCCACCAGCATCCCCAGAAACAGCAGATACACCGGCACCGGAATCAGATTCAGGATAACATTTAATACCTTGTTGACAAACGTGTAGGTCATGTCGAAGGCAATGAGGTAGGCGGGCATTCCACCAAAAAGCGCGTCGGTCCAGAGCGGAAACTGTCCCGTTTGGTCGCGGAAGTTGCGGAGTTCCTGCGTGGATGCGTAACTCTGCCGAACGTCCTGAAACGGTAGTTCTTTACCTTGCCAGGCCGGAATAAAATAGAACGAAGCGAGTAAAAAAAAGCCCAGCACAAAGGGGAGGTGTGGGCGGAGTTGCCGAAAAAACGGAGCGAAATTCATTAGCATAACAGACGGGTCAGGGCGGGCAAAGATAGCGGTTTCTCAGGCTCGTTTTGTTAAAATGCCAATGCCGATATGCAAGCGATTCGTAGCGTGCATAGCGGCATTGGTTGTTCTACGCCCGGGTTTCTACCAGCCCGGATTCTGGGTCAGGCCCGGATTTTTGTCCCGTTCGCCCTGCGGAATCGGCCAGAGCGTGTACTTGGACGAGTTTTTCCGAACCTCGTTGCGGCTGCTGATGCGGAGCGCAACGCTGGCCGAATAATCAGGAATATCGTTTAAATCCTGCACCGATCCTTTGGCCCCGAACGATGGCAATGTCGGCGCGTTGGCCGGGTTTTTGGCCGCCCCCACGATGGGGCCGTTCATTACATCCAGCACAATACCCCACCGCCGGATGTCGAACAGCCGCAGCCCTTCGGTGGCAAATTCAACGGCCCGTTCGCGCCGGACAAGCTGCCGCAGGGCGGGCACACCAGCCGCCGTTGTGTTGGGTTGCCCCGACCGCCGGCGCACGGCGTTGATGTTGTCTGTCACCGAACCGTCCAGAATTCCCTGCTCGATTTTAGCCTCGGCGTTCATCAGCAGAATCTCGGCGTAGCGCATCAGGATAAACGGCGTTTTCAGCTCCCAGGCATATTGGTCGGGGTCGTTGTATTTGCGCCACACGTAGCCCACGCCCCCAACCGCGCCCGTTGCGCCAAACTGCCACACGCCGTTGGCCGAGGTCACAAAATCGGGGTTGCCCGTGATTACGTCATACCGTTGCGTGTTCCAGTTATACCGGAAAATCTGGTCGGTATGGATGTTAAAAATAAATTGCTGATTGGGATTCTGGTAGGGCAGAGCCGCCGTTTTACTCATCCTGACGTTCATCGTATCGCCGGGCATATACAGCGTCAGGCGCAATCTGCGGTCGCGGTTGCGGCTGGGGTTTCTGAGGTCATACAACGGCGATTCGTCAATCCGTTTGCCGTCTACGCACTCAAACTTATCCACCATTGCCTGCGTCGGAAAGTTATTACTCTGTGCACCAAGCGTTTGGCGGGGCGTGTAACCCACCACCTGCCAGTTGGCAATGTTGGGGTTTTCGGCAGGATACATCATCTGCATCATCACCTCGCGGCCTGCATTGGCGGTTTGCCCGGCCAGCGTAAACAGGTTTTGGTAGCCGGGATTCAAGGCGTAGTTTCCCGTTTTGATGAGTGTTTCGGTGGCGGTTTCCACCGTTTTCCAGTCTTTAATCAGCAGACCAAGCCGGGCTTTCAAGCCGTAGGCAAAGCCTTTGCCAACCCGTCCGCGCTCGGCAGGGTTCAGGTCGAGGGCTGCGTAGGCTTCGTCGAGGTCTTTGTAGAGTGCGGCCACCACCTGGGCAACGGGCGTGCGCGGCACGGTTTCGTATTCGCTCACGGCCAACGGCGCGGTATAAAACGGCACATCGCCAAACCACGTCAGGAGGTGAAAATAACCCCAGGCCCGCAGCGTAATGGCTTCGGCCCGCATCCGGGCGTAGGCGGCTTTGGGCGTGGTGGCTTCGGCCCGTTTCATGCCTTCCAGAAATGCATTGGCGCGGGATACCAGCCGGAAACCCTGCTGCCACGTCCGGTCGGGCCAGGCATTGCCCGGCACAAACGGCCCGTTGTCGCCCTGAGCAATGAGCGATTCGGCATCGGCCTTCCGCGAAATCAGCAAGTCCGTTGCGCCCTCAAGCCGCTTAATGTCAGGCACGTTACCGACGTTGTTCCAGAAGGCAGCATTGTACACGCCCGTCAGGCCAAGCCGTACTTCGGCTTCGTTGGCGTAGAAGGTCACGCTCGATGGAGCATCCAGCGGCTGACGGTCTAAAAAATCGCTGCACCCGGATAGGGCGAGGGTAAGCAGAAAAATGAGTGTCTTTTTCATTGTGTTTCGTGAATGGGGGGTTAAAACTTCAAATTCAACCCGACCGTGTAGGTCTTCATGATCGGATAAAACTCGGCGTTGTTGTTGGTCAGTTCAGGATCAAAGCCTTCCCAGAACTTGGTGAACGTCAGCAGGTTCTGGCCGCTGAAGTAAATTCGGGCCGACTGCATTTTGAGCTTCGTGACGATGTTCTGCGGTACTTTCACCCCGAAATTAATATTCTTGATCCGCAGATACGACGAGCTGATGACCCAAAACGACGAGTTGGTGCTGTTTACGCCAATCGTGGGGGTCAGGCGCGGAAACCGGGCATCGGGGTTGTCGGCCCGCCAGTAATCCTTGTGCATTTCGAGCAGCGACGGCACAAAATCAGCCGCAAAAAACGGCCACGCGCCCGTGCCGGAAATGTAATTGTCGCGCTTGCCCACGCCCTGCACAAACGTGTTCAGGTCAAAAATGCCGTAGTTCAGGTTCAGGTTCAGGCTGTATTCGTAGCGCGGAAAACTGTTGCCGATCAACTGCCGGTCGTCGGCGTTTACCACCCCGTCGCCGTTCGTGTCTTTATACTTGATGTCGCCCGGATTTGGGGTGAAAAAGTGCTTCGGCGTGGCATCTATATCG
>JBBRUV010000255.1:0-7434 GCA_038247465.1 Cytophagales bacterium | reverse complement strand
TGCACCCATAAACACAACGGCTTCGGGCCGGGCCTGTTGGTCAGTGGCGTTCATCATCAATGCACCTTTGCAGGTGGCTTCTTTGGGGCGGTCGGGGTCGGTATAAACCGTCAGGCGGGTGTTGGTTTCGTAGGTTTTGTCAAACACCCGTTCAAACACCAACTGCGAGAGTTGCCGGAGCATGGTACCGTCGGAAGTCAGGATATTGAGCAGCTTAGACCCCGTGCCGCTGAAGGTGATGCTGGCGGGTAGTTCGAGCGAACGGGCTTTCATGAGTTGCGCCACGTGGTAGAGAATTGCCACGTAGAACAGCACAAACACGATTTTTAGGTCTTCATCGTCGGCGAGCATTCGGTTGAACGACAGCAGGTTTTTGTCTTTTACGTCGCTGCTTTTGACCAACGAAAACCAGAACGCAACGATGTCTTCCGAGTGTCGGTCTTCGATGACGCGGGCGTTGCTTTCGGCCAATTTGCTCAGGGCGTTGGTCTCCAGCAACTGCCTGATTTGACTCTGGTATTTCTGCACGAAGCCGTTGCTGGTCGAAGCCCCGTATTCGCTGAAGGCATCGCCGTAGATGGCATTGCCCGCAAACCGGAACGAAGTCAGCAACTTGGGCGCGTTGTTTTGGTAAATCACCACGTCGGTGGTGCCGCCCCCGATGTCTATGTTCACCGCCGGGCGGTTAGACGCATTGGCCTTGCCTTCTTCTTTATAGTAGAAAAACGGAGCCACTGATTCTGATAATTCCTGCACGTTGGCCTCGGCATCAGGGCCGAAGTGTTTGCGGTAAAGCGTCTGCCAGTTTTTTCGAATCTGGCCGATGCGCCCGGGTGTCATACTGGCCGGGTAAAACCAGCGTACCACCGTTTGCGACAGACTGCCGCCTTCGAGCAGCACCTTGTTTTTGAGCAACAGCATCAACTCTTCCAGAAAAGCCTCTACCCGCCGGTTGTTTTCGGTGTTGCCCCGCGCCCACTTCAGGTTGCGGGTCAGTTCGCTCTCGCCCGCCGACTGCCGTTCGACATAAAACGGAATGTTGAAATCGGCCAGCGTCACGGTGGGCGTGTTGAAATTCAGCTTGGGCCGTTCGGCCAGCGTGGTGCGCGTCGGAAAACTATCGGCCTGACCGGGGCCGAACTGCAACGGAACAAACTCCAAATCGAACAGAAAGTATAGTTCTAACAGCGACGGATTGGCCGCCGAATACGCATCCTGCGCCACCAGCGTACCGACCTGCGTAAACTCTTTGGGAATATCGAACGGCTTGGGTGCGCCAACCGCCCCGATTTTGTATTCGATGTGGGTGTTGGTGGTGCCAAAGTCAACGGCAAACGTAAATACCTTGCTGCCGCCTTCGTAGCGTTTCCAGCGCGGAATCAAAACCCCACTCATGTCGCGGCCATCGGCGTTGATGCGTAGTTGCAAATAATCAAACTCGCTTTTGAGCACCGTATAGTGGCTCGACCCCTTCACTTTATCGCTACGACTCGTGCGAAGGTGTTCAGAATCAGGCGGTAACGTGGTGTTTTGTGCCTGCTGAATGGCATCAATGTGGTACTGATTAAACGAATCGCGGCCCGATTCGATGAGTTGCAGCCGGTAATCGGCCCCGCCGATGCTGTGCTGCGCCCCCGACCGGATAAACGGATAGAGGTTGACGGTGAATGATTTTTTTTGGATTACGCCTTCGTTGCGGCTTTCGTCAGGAACCACAATCTGGTCGTCGCTGATGGGCGGAATGTACGTGCGCTCAAACGTAATGAACTGCCCCGGCCCGCGCACGGGTATTTCGAGCGTGACCTGAATGGCCCCGCCCACCCGCGTTTCCATCTTGATTCTGACGGTGCCATTGCTCAAATCTTCGACGTTGAAAAAGTCGAAAAAGGCCCGGCGTAACGGCAGCAGATAGCCCGTTTTGGGGTCGCCCGTGCTGAGGTTTCCATCAAAAAAACGGTCGCGGTTCATCGGGTACGGCACCTGCACGAGATACGGTTCCAGAAAATCGCTGACGGTCAGGTATGGATACCGGCCCGGCTGCCCTGGCAAGGTACGTTCGTTGGCCTGATACGACTCTTTCACCCAGTATGGCACGGCGATGTTGGGGTCCCAAACCGTTTGCGGCACGTAGGTAAAGGGCCGATGAAAGCGGTTTTGCAGCACCAACGGCAACATTGCGCCGGGGTGAATCTGCTTGTATTTGCCCGACCGGATCACAAAATCGCTGATTTGCTCGATAGCCACCACGTCCGATTTTTTCTTGCGAAGCGGGAAGCCCAGCACTTCCACCACGTCGCCGGATTGCCCGGTGTTCAACTCATCAAAATGCTGGCTGAATCCTTCGGGCGTAATTAAACTGTGGCCCTGCTGATCCTGAACATGTTGGTGAAACAGGGTTGGGTTATGTTGTTCGAGCAGGTTTTTCGATTTGGTCAGGTAGTCGTCAATGCCCCTGAAATATTTTCTAAAATCGGGCATGAATGCCTGCATCCCGAACCAATATTTCTGGTACTCAATGTCGCGCAGGTACAGAGGAGTCAGCGCACTGTCGAATACCTGGTCATTGCCCATTTTCAGGTCAACCCAAGTCAAATCATTGCCCGAACTGAAAAAGAGGGTGGCTGGTGAGGTGCCACCAATCACTTTTCCTTTGTATTTTAGGATAAACAGCCGGTTGATTTTATCGAAATTATAAGTCACGGTGTCCTGCTCCAGAAACAGTTTCAGGGCTTCGCCGAGCCGTTTGTGGCCGGGATTGGTGCTGTTGATGAGGTTGTCGAGGTCCGTTTTCGCACTCCAGGGCTGAATGCTCAGGCGGTCTTTGAGTTTCTCGTAGTTAAAGAAAATCTCGCCCACGTCGAAGCAATCCGATACCGTACGCTCATCGCTTTGGGTGTTGGGGCCGTGCAGGGCATCAAATCGGGCCAGGTTCTCGAATGCGGCCCGGGCCAAATCTAACCGGGCAAACGGGCTGGGAATCGAGGTGGGCGCTTTGGTGGTTTTGCCGCCTTGCGGGTCGGCAATATCCTCGATTTGATCGGTGCTGTATGGTTTATAAACGAACCAGTGCTGGCCGTTCGATTTTCCGTGAAGGGTAAGGGTCGTTTCCATGTTATTTCGGCAGGTTAGGGAAGTGCGTTCGGATAAATTGTTCGGTCGCTTCGGAGAACAGGCTGATGAATTTATCGGCTTCGCTGACGTAGGTTTTGCCTTCCACAATCGTGTTCAGCAGTGCGTCATAATCTTCCTTAAACGCCAGCACTACGTCCTGTTCTTTGCCTAACCAGTTCTTTTTGGTGGGTTCGTAGCCCCGAATCACTTTATTGAGTGCGTCGGTATTGGTCACAAACGGCGAAAAACCGCGTTTGTTCTGGCTCATTTCGGATAACCAATCGCGGAAACCGGCATCGAACGCCCGCAGTTTTTGCACGAAATCGGAGTTCAAAAACCGGCTCGACAGTTCGGGCGTTTGCTTTGACCATACCATGTTGCCAGCCGCTTCAGAAAGTCGCTGGTTGAGGTAACTGCTGAACAGGGTCATTTTTGACAGCGGCAACCCAATTTGTTTCTGGGTCTCGTCGGCGAGGTGCGTCAGGTGCAGGTCGGTAGTATCGGTTTTCAGACCAAAGTCTTTGCCGACAGGTTTTGTCAAATCCAACTGCCCATCGGTCATGCCCATAAAGTCAACAATAGCGAGGGCGGCTACCATCTCAACCAGGTGCGCGTCGTTACGTTGGCCATTGTTGCCGGGGTCGTAGGTGTATGACTTCGTGGTGTCGTCGCCGAGGTAATACAGCGCGTTCACCGACTGATTTACGTTGCGGGCGTAGTAGTTGAGGGCGGCTTTGGTTTTGGGGATAAACGTGTCAGAATCAACCCGTTTCTGCTCGTTGGTGGTGATGCTGAAATACGGCATCACCGTAACCGCACCGATTTTGGCGGCTCTCAGAAAAGCGGGATTGGCAATTTTGCCCGCTTCGGCATTGCGGATATTTTTCAGCAAAATCGGGAAGCCAGCCGCGCCCGTGCCGCCAAAAATGGAGCTGATGATAAAAATCCGGTCGCCATCGGCAAAATTCTCCGCAAAGGCTTTGAACACGTTCGAGTGCCGAAACTGGTTCAAGACGGTGCTGCCGATATTCGGATTACCCACGAAGCCGATATCCATCTTGGTGTCTAAATTTTCTTCCGTGAAGAGCAGATTGGCTAAGGCTCCGTTGGCCTTGTCGGTTTTTTCGAGGCCGTTGAAGTCAATGTAATCCCGAAATTTTTCTTCCTGAACGCCCTGTAATTCAAACACATAATTATCGGGCAGGTTGGCGTTGGAGCCGATTGCCTGTTTGAGCGTTTTGATTTCGGTGCCGAAAAACCCCTGCCTGGGCTTGGTTTGGAGACTATTTCTGATGGCCTGGTAATGACCCAGCAGTTCGACTGTCCGCAGCAAATCGCTGTTGGTGCTGTGGGGATCAATAATAATCGGAATCACCTCGGAGGTGTCGGGCAACTGGACACCCGAAGCCAGCAGCATCGTCAGCGCCTTTGTGACCCGTGAGCCGGTGCCGCCAATAGCGAAAAGAAAGAGTTTTTTAGACATGAGAAGTAGGAGTGGCGATTTTTGTCATGCTGACGATAGCGGGGCGCCCCGCTATCGTCAGCATGACAAAAATCCTAAACTTTTACCGGATACGGTCGGGCCAGAGAAACGGGCGGATTTTGGCGTGGGTACTCCAGCGTTTCAAAAACACCGAAAAGATGAAAAATAGCAGCATGGTAATCACCATGAGTTCGAGCGAGAACACGATGAACGCGCCCGTCCCCTGATCGAAAAACAGGCCATCGTCGGGGTTGGCCGAACGCGGTTCTTCTTGCATTGCTTTCTGGATGCAGGTGATCAGCACGACCAAAAACGTAGCCACGCCACTCACCAGCCAAACCAGCAGCCACTGGCCCATGCCGTCATATTTGGGGCGTTTACCGTTCAGGACGTAGTAGTACAAAGTCATCCCAAGCAAGGCGATAGCGGTGGCCGAAACCGTGAGTGGGGTCAGTAGTTCCTGCTGATAGAGGTCGCGCAGGAGGTCGTCAGAAACAAAAAATTCGTAAAAGCTGTACAGCGAATCTTCGAGTGCCATTTTTTTTGAGTTTAAGGGTTGCGTGGTGGTAAACTGCTTATTCCAACGTCAGTGTCAGTTTAAAATATGTCGGTTGTTGGGTTGGGTTGTAGGCTTGTTCGATGCCTTGCAGCAGGTTTTTCAGGCCAAACGTGGTTTCGGTATCGGGCTGGCTATCGTCGTTGGCGTGGCTGTTCGTGACCCACGCGGGCGGAAACGTTCGGCGCATCGCAATCGTTATCGTGCGGTTGTTTCGGGCGGGTTTCGTGCTGGTTAGCAGCAGTTTATGTGTTGTTTGCTGTGGTCCGGCGGGTTTACCCTCGGCTTTTCCGTATGCTGTGACCTGCGTTACCCGGCAATTATCTGGCCCCAAAATTTCATATTGGGCCGGATCGGTTTTGGTGGCTTCGGGCAGGTGAAGGGCCGAGAGGTCAACCGCCACCGGAATCACCAGTGTCTTCGTCACTACGTCGGGCTTGGCTTCGATGGCATGAATGGCTTTAGTCCGGCTTTTGAGTTCGTCGCTGCTTTGGCGGAGGTTGCCTTTGTGGGCCGGGTCGTTGGGTAGCACAGTGTAAGTTGGTAGTTCCTGCGCCATTGCCCGGCTGAACAGCCAGAAATTCTGGAAGCCCGGCAAATGCTGCATATCGTACCGCGCGGGGTCGGCCAGAATTCGCTGCATGGTGGCGTTGCGGGCCATAATGCACAGATAATAAGGCCGCTGGCCGGGCGATGGCACCGATTTGTGCGCTGTTTCGGAGTAATATGGCCCGTTAAAATCTGTCGAGAGTTGCACCACCAACAGTGCCGTTTTGTCGGCGGCACCGGCAAAGACGTTTGTCATCAGGCTCTCGCCCATGCCCATCACTTTGGCGGTACTGGCCCCGGCCTTGTTTTTGGGCGAATAAATCAGGTCGGACGCTAGCACGGCCACGTCGTCTTCGTTGAGGTCGGTCAGGATTTGCCGAAAAATCAGGTCAAAATCCGTGAAGTTTTTATCGCCCTGCCGCACTGTGGGCGCATAAAGGTTGGGTTGCCCGATAAAATCAGGGAACGACATATTGAGGTCATACACCTTGTCGTTCACAACGGCGAGTTTGGTTTGTCCGGGTTGCCCGTTCTCGAACGGAGTCAGCACGTTGACGATGGCTCGTTTGAAATCGCCCGAACCCCGGCTGTTATCATACGGAAACATACTGGCACTGGCCTCTAAATACAGTTTGGCGTGTAGTGGTTTGATGCTGGCAATGCCAAAGCCGGCCACAACGGGGTCTTGCCCGGTTTTCTGGCGCAGTTTCCAGTAGGTTGGGTTGCGTTTGATGAAGGTGAGCAGCGCGGTTGGGTCGGGTTGGCCGTCGGCGGTGCGGAGTTGGCTGCATTTTTTACCGAGTTCGTTGCCGGGGTCAGTCACAAAGGCTAACAAACCATCGGCTTCGGTTTGGCTGACGCTGCCATCATCGAGCGCGTCGGCAATTTGGCCGTTGAGTATTTTGCAGGGGTCTGATCCGCAGGCAGCCAACCCCAGAAAAAGGCCAAAAAACAGCAAAATGCGGAGGAGAAACGGGTAATAAACCATAGTAGACGGCTGGGTTTTAGGGCTACCATCGGCCAGATAATGAATCATAACGGCAGTCCGAAACAGAAAACTCATTTCAAGGCTGTTTATTGTGGATGAGCATCAGGATTGGTAGGCGCGGTACGAAACCCGTCTGGGTGGCTTGCGGGGGGTGGGGCCATGGGAATCACCGAGGGCATGGTGTCGGTTAGGCCGTTCTCATCCGGGGCGGTTTCAACCACAATACGGGGTTCTGCATCGGTGGTTGGTTGGTGTGGCCCGGCCAGAGCGTCGGCCCAGCCTTTTTGGGGTGTTCGCGGGGTGGGTAGCTGTTCAATGTCTGGCTTGACCGGCGCAACCGGCGGACTTTTTCGGCGGCTTTCGGCTATCTGACGGTTCAGCGCCTGGTTCTCGGCGCGGAGGTCGGCACTTTCGCGTTTGGCAGCCTGATAAAATCGCAGATACACCAAGGCCCCGCCCAGCAATGTGCCAGCCAACGCGCCGAGTGCCAGCACCCCAATTAATAAGCTAATGGGCGACTTGCCGACGGGCAACTCCGTTTCTTTAGCTGCGTCAATGACGGAACCAACGGGCAATTCGGTTTGCGGATCAAGGGTATCGGTGCCGTTGGGCATTCGGCTTTTAACGGTCTGCGCTGAATCTGATACCGGGTTGGTGCTGGTTGTAGCGGCTACGGCAGACGGTCTGTTATAATCGGCTACGCGCTGGATAGCGGCCAGAAACGCCTTTGCTTTTGAATCCCGGCTG
>JBBRUV010000254.1:0-7446 GCA_038247465.1 Cytophagales bacterium | reverse complement strand
GTAACGGCAATCAGAATCAGCGTCAACAGGCCAAACAACAAGCTATAGAGCGCGAGTTGGGTGCGGTCGCGGTGATTGGGGTTCCGCAGTCCGGCAGCCTCGTCGCGCCGGATGTCCAGTATCTCCTCGTCCAGCTCATCAATGGCTCGTTGCAGCGCGGGCAGTTCCGACTCGTTGATTTTCCGAATGTTTGTCCGGGCTTCTTCGGCTTGTTTCTGTAGGTCCAGCACCTGCGCGTCGATGCGTTTCTGCCGGTCGAGTCGGCGGCTATCGTCGTTTCGTTCGTCCACTAAATAGCCCCGCAGCACGCGGTTCAGCAGGTTTTCCAGCGCGTGGGCGTTGCCCCGGTGCTGTTCGGCTTTTTCGTAACCGATGGCGTGAAGGTTCACCGGGGCCAATGGCGCATCGTCGTTGTCGGTAGCGGGCAGGGGCGGCACGGGGCGGCTGTTGTCGGGCAGCAAACCGAGGTCGGCAGTAGCAGAAACAGCGCGGTCGGCAGTAGAAAAGAGAGCAGTAAAAGGTGTCATAGTCGGGTTGTTTTGGTGAATTGACTGTGCAAAACAACCACTCCTTACTGCACTGTAATTGCAGTGAACCAATAAACGTCTATATTGCCCGAAAAAAAACCGATGACCACCCGCAACGAACTCGACCGCCTGATGGCAATTCATGACCGGCTCAGTACCGGCCTGCACTACAGCCTGACCGACCTGATGAATGCCTGCGAAGCCCGCACCGGACAACGCCCCTGCGAAAAAACACTCTACAATGACCTGAGACGGCTCCGCAACGAACCCTACAACGCCCCCATCAAGAGCCACGACCGTTCAGAAAAGCCTTACTGGTACACTGAAACCGGCTTTTCGCTCTATGCCGTACTGAACCCCGAAGATGCCGCCATCGCCACCGAAGCGGCTGCGTTGGTGAAGCAACTAAGCACCTTGCCGCATTTTGCGGGCTTAGAAGACGTGCTGTTCAAGTTTGAGCAGCGGGCCGGGGTGATGGGCCGCGCCAAAGACCAAACCGTGCAAACCGATAAAAATATGGGCTACACGGGCCAGAAATGGCTCCGGCCACTCTATGAAGCTATGCAGCAAAACCACCCGTTGCTACTCGATTACGCCGGTTTTGATGCCATAACCGCTACCCGCTACGAGGTTAGCCCGTATCTGCTGCGCGAGTTCAACAACCGCTGGTTTTTGTTTGGCCGGGCCGAGGGCTGGTACGACGGCCGCCCGTTCCCCCTCGACCGGATTCAGCAGCTCATTCCCCTGCCCAACAAACGCCGACAACCCGACGAGACCGATTGGGGCACCGAATTTGCCGACGTGATCGGGGTCACGCGCATCACCGAAAACCCCGTCGAGACGTTAGTGTTACGGGTCTATCGCTCCCGCGTGGGATATGTGAGCACAAAACCGTTGCACCCTTCACAAACGATTGTGCAGCAAACCGACGAGTACGTTGATTTTCAGTACGCCCTGCGCTGGAATTTAGAGTTGGAAGCGCATTTGCTGGAATTTGGGCCCGACGCGGAGTTATTGGCCCCAGCCCACCGGCGGGCGCAGTTGGGCGAGAAGGTAAAGAAAATGGCGGGGCGGTATGGGTTGGTGTAGAGACGCATACTTGCGTCTGCCATGCGTCAGCAACACGGATGCGTCAGTAGAGACGCATACTTGCGTCTGCCATGCGTCAGCAACACGGATGCGTCAGTAGAGTCTATATCCATCCGGCATAAGAGACCATCCGGCATAAGAGACCATCCGGCATAAGAGACGCAAATATGCGTCTCTACATATACAGGTTTTCAGGGTTATCCCGATCTTGTTGCCATTGGGAAGGGTTATTGTCGATATAGGTGCGGATGCGGTTCAGTTCGTCATCATTGCGAACAACCCGGTCGTGATAACGGGGCTGCCAGCCAAAATCGATTTGTTGGGTTCGGGTCTGTTTGGTCACGCCTGCTTTAAACCCCCTGACAACGGCAGCTAAATTGTCAATCTATGGCCCAAACTGGTTAGGTTACCCGTCGTTATAGTCTGGTTTGTCGAAAAACAAAATCCCGTGTAAGTGATTGGGCATCAGCACGAAAGCGTTGAGTACAACAAACGGGAAATGGGTTGGAATAGCCTGCCAGCAATCCACCACGATTTGAGCTGCTGCGGTTGTAATCAAGGCTGCGTTTTCGTCAATTTCCCCGAAATAATTCTCCCGGTTTCGGGTACAGACGGTTATGAAATAAGCACCATTGCTGCCATAGTCATACCCTGCCAACCGTACCGAATCGACCCGGTATTTCTGTTGAAATCGGTTATCGGTCATCGTGATTTATTGGGGTACGTATTTGGTTGCCATTGTTGCCTAAACATATGCAAGAAAACGTAGAGACCGCGCCGGCAGACCGGCATAGTTGCGTCTCCTATGCGTCAGCAATTTGCATGCGTCATAATCCGGCGACTGACACGCCAGAAAATCATCCGGTCAGGAGACGCAAATATGCGTGCAGGTCACGGTTTCGTTCAGCACAGCGGAATCGACACGCCATACGTGCCGAACAGGTTTGTCAAATCGGTAATCATTTTCTTGCCTGTTCCCCGGCATTGTTTAAACCGGTTGATGGTCAATCCGTTATCCAGCAGGTTCTGGGCCGAGAAATCGGTATGATTACTCTGGGTCGACTCCTTCGACAGCCCCCACAGTATATTGCACAGCCGGGCAGACATAGCCGGATGCTGCATTAGGGGCATGGACAGAAACTCGTCGGTGGTTTGGGGCATGGCCCGTGCGGGGAAATCAACGGCAGGCTGGCAGGTTATTTCCTGGAGAAGGTCATAGGCTTGCTGGAGGTGCAACCGGGCCTCGCCAATTGCATCAGCCGAGTCACTATCATCCCAAATGTTGGGTAACAGGTTACTGGTCACGCCCTCAATTCGACTTTTAGCCCAAAGCAGGTGGATTGTCTGGCGGCTGTTGAGTTTTTGGGGCATGGTTAGAGGAGCTTTTTGATTTCGGCCTGGATGGTGTCGAAGATGCCGAAGTTGGTGATGTTGAAGAGTTGGTCGAGCGTTTTATTCAACTCATCCAGTTTGCCTTTTCCGATAGCCTTTGTTAACTGTTCTATGCTAACAGGAGCCAAATTGTGAGTGGACTTATTGCGAAAAGAAGACAACTGACTAAGAATTCGGTCGGCTTTATCAAGCAAGGAAACGTATTCTGGCTTATCAGCCAAAGCCTTTGACTGAATCAAAAAATCATAACCGCATTTATACAAATAGCGATTAGGATTGTTGATTTTCAACGACCTTCCATAAATTTTTGCAGACAACAAGTAATCGAATAAGCTTTTACCGTTGACCAACCTTGACGGCTCGTATTCTAGAAGCAACTTGTGCCAATTCACATTCGTTTCAGAGGAACTATCAAACTTGCTGTCGTAATACCCATCTGTACTCCCCAAAATTTGATCAAACTTTACGCGGTACAGGTTTTCCAATAACGTATACATTCGGAACAAGTAATTACCGTAATCTTTCTGTTGGTAAAGAATCTTAGCAGACAGATACAAATCTCGGCACTTGGTTTCCGTTGTAATTGGTTTCTCTTTGAACTGTGCTGGTATTCCTGCTGGAAATGCAGTGTAGTTTAGGTTTAACTTACAGTAGGCGTACTTCGCATACGCATCAATGATGTCTTTATTAGGGTGTTCCTTAGAGAGAAGGCCATCAATCAGCCCAAAATCGTAATCGTCCAGATGCTTCAGGATTTTCTGCTTGCTCAAGTCATTCAGAAATAAACGAGGGAAAGTGAGTAGGGTTGGGTCACGATCTTCTGCTTTCTGGTAAAGTCGCAATTTGTGTTTGAACGCTTGAGTTAACTGTAGCGTCAAAGCTTGATTTATCTGATCAATGCCACCTTGTGCCAATAAGATTACTTGACCTACCTCTGACTCGGGAATATTCAAAAAACTATGACACTTAATCCCGAATTGAACATATTGATGGTCTATGTCAGGTATCTTCTCCGTCACACTAAAATCTAAGAAATCAATTGATGAAGCTCCATACAATTTTTCAATCTTTCGTGCTAAAATTTGACGCACAAACAATGTATCGTTATGCCTATGATTAGGGTCTTCCTGATCTGTAAAGACAAACAGCCATTTGTCAATGCGGTGTTCAGGATTATCGTTGATGAACTTATTAATCGCAGGTAATGTCAGCGGAAAATCAAGAACGGGGAGATAGTTGTCAATACCGCCCTGAACCATCAACTCCCCGTCTATCCGGCATTGATTAAGTAGCCTTGAGTCTTCCCGGTCTCTATTTTTTCGCAGATTGATACTTGGCAATTGATTTAGCTTATGCCGCAGAATAGATCCATCCACTTCAAAATCAGATTCCTTAACTAAATCAGACTTGATTTGAACATCGCTTGTACCAAGCGTGATAACCATGAAATTTTTCATCTTTTCAATTTCAATTTAAGTTTTCTAATTCATTCACTCCCAACACCCTTACCCCCGTTCGCTGTTGGCTTTCGTCTCCCCCATACACCAATACGCGCTCACTTTCGGGAGCCAATTTCTGGAAATACTGCAAACCCCGAAAAAAATCCGGCTGAATCGTTCGACCCGATTTGATTTCTACCGCCGTTAGCCGCGTTCCCCGGTCGATGAGTAAATCTACTTCGTGATTCGATTGATCGGACCAGAAATAGAACGGCGGTCGCTGCCCCCGGTTCAACCAGTTTTTGGTTAGCTCGTTGATCACCAAATTCTCGAACAGCGGCCCCCGCGCAAAGTGAACGGCCAAATCGCCCACCGACCGGATGCCCAGCAGATAAGCCGCCAGCCCCGTATCGTAGAAATAAACCTTCGGCGTTTTCACAATCCGCTTGCTGAAATTCTGGTAATAGGGCGGCAATCGGTACGCAATAAACGACGTTTCCAACACAGTCAGCCAAGCGTTTACCGTTTTGTTGTCCACGCCCAACTCCACGGCCAAACTTTGCTGATTAAACAACTGCCCGATCCGCCCGGCGAGCAACTGAATAAACCGCCGAAACAGGCTCAGATTCAGGATATTCTTCACTTGTCGCACATCGCGCTCAATGTAGGTTTGAAGGTAGCTATCATAGAAACCAATCGCGTCGATGTCCTGTACAATCTTCCGGGGATACGACCCGCTTACTAAATACTCCTCCCACGAAACGGGCTGATACTCCGTACCCTGCAACTCCTGCCACGACAGCGGCAACAGGTTAAACACCGCTACCCGCCCCGCTAACGACTGCGTAATCTGTTCCATCATGAGGAAATTCTGCGAACCCGTCAGGATGTACTCGCCCGTGCGTTGCCGCTCGTCGGTTAGTACCTGTAGGTACGAGAACAATTCGGGTACATACTGCACCTCATCCAGAATAACCCCGTTCTGGTAGGTTTCCAGAAAACCCTTTGGGTCCTGCCGGGCAAAGTCGCGTTCGGCCAGACTTTCCAGGCTCACATATCGGAAATCGGGTCGGAGCAATTTGGCCAGGGTCGTCTTGCCCGATTGTCGCGGCCCGGTGATGGTGATAATCGGGTATTTCTGGAGCAGTTCGGAGGCTCGTTCGGTGAGTTGGCGGGGGATCATTGCGTTTTTTTCCTGACAATTTAGGAATTTGATTCCTAAATTGTCAGGAAAAAACATTTATTTTGGCCGTAAATGCCTTGCCCGTTGTAGTTTCCCTTTTTCTACTACGAGAGCTACCCGGCAGATGTACCCTTTTGGTTGTATAGCTGATTCGACCATTTCTATTTGCCTGTCTTCAAAGCCAGATACGTAGATTTTAACTTTATTTGGCTTGCCGCTTACAACCACCTCAGCATCAACTTCCATATTTTTAGTAATTGGACCAGGGTGTAGTTTGGGCTTTTTAGCTTCTTCGGCCAATTGTTGGGCTTCTGCCTCCTCTTCCAGTCGTTTCGTTTCAACTTCGGCGGCTTGTTGTTCGGCCAGGGCGCGGGAGGTTTCGACTTTTTGGGCTTTTGTGGCTTGCCGCTCGACAGATTTGGCCTGCCAGTCAGCGAACTCACTCTCCGAAAAAACGGTCAGTTTTAGAAAACCCAGCGGCACACCGCCCATTGTCATTTTGCGCGATTTGGGCAGAGCAAAGGAATTGTATCGACCTGTACGCCGAACGCCTTCGGCTAAATCAGCCATCTCTTTCTGATAATCAATGCCGACCACGTTGCTCCATTGTTCTTCGGGCCAACCGCCAGTCATGTTCAGATAACCCGTGCCAAATCCTACCCGAATAATACACTCATTGTCTGCAAGCTTACCCAGCATTTTTTCTAATTCTTCCACGTAAAACGTGGCTCCTTTAGGCAAATCAAGCGGGGCATATCGGGCTATTTCGTTTTTAACAAGCCGCTCGGTATTGGCATTGATATCGGCAAACAAACGGGGCCACTCCATCCGGTCGCGCTGTGGCATTTTGCTGGCTACAGCCCGAAAACGAGGTTCGTTGAGCCGGTCTTTCAGTTCTTCGGGAATCTGCACCCGGCACAGAGTTTCGGCACCTGCTGGGATGCACTCGATGAACTGCTTCACCGACTCCTTCATCTCGAACGAGTTGCCACCTTTTTCATTCAGCGTTTCAGCTAACAGGCAAACGGTTTGCTCAAAATGGGCATCGCCAATACGGAGAAGCCGAAAAACGTCGTGGTTGGGATCAGGGCCAAAATAGGTGCGTTCCAATCGGCTGCCGTTGTATTTCGGTTTCCCCTTAAAATCCGTTGTTTTAAAATCGTTGATCTGCCGGGCCGGGTAAGGATTCGACTGTATAGCCTGATTGAAAACTGCCGTTCGGATGGCTCCTTTGAGCGAAGAACCGGGAAGGATTGGCTCCCCGTTGCCCGAAAAAATCTGCTCCCGCAGGGTTGGAAAACGGGTTTCGCCCTGTTGCTGCCAGAGTTGAGGGGTGTCGCTGCCGGGGGCCACACTGAGTTTACGTTTAGCCGTTTGGTCAGCCAGTACGTCTTTTTTACGCTGCCTGAGATAAGCCAGCAAATCATCGCCCCGACCTATGATGTCAACCCAGCGGCCTATATTCTCTTCGCCGATGATGTCAAGAATTTTGCGCTCGTCCACAACGGCAACCGCGCGGTCGTCCTCGAAATACAGGTACTCGGTGTTGCCTTGCAGCATCCGCCCCGAACCGATGTGCAACGGGGTCAGAGCTTCGATTTTGAGGTAGCGGGTGTTCATAGCGTAGTGGAAGATTGGGTGATCGGCAAGGCAAACGCCAGCCCGTCGCGCCAGACATTCTGGGTTACGTCGGCCACGTCAGGCTTTAAGTTCAGCACATTGCCGGCCAGTACGCGACCAGCCGGAAACACCGAGCCTTCCGTAAACATATAGACCGATTTCTTGCGGTAGGTCAGGTGTTCGGGCCGGTCGGGGC
>JBBRUV010000253.1:0-7513 GCA_038247465.1 Cytophagales bacterium | reverse complement strand
GGCAAACCCCAGTTCAGGAACGTTACCAAAGAATATGGCCTCGACCAGTTAGCGTCGTTCAGCACCGGGGCCAGCTTTGGCGACATCGACGCCGACGGCTTTCCCGATTTGTACGTGGGTAACTACTTTAACGACTTCCGGGGTGAACTAACCTTCATCAACGACGCTACCATTGTGGGTGCCACCCAAACATCGCCGGGCTATCTGTTGCGGAACAAAGACGGGAAATCGTTTGAAGACGTGTATGAAGAGTACGGCCTGACCCACAAGGGATTCGGTTTTGGGGGCGTGTTCAGCGATTTTGACAACGATGGCGACCAGGACCTGTTTATCAACCACGATTTTGGCTACAAACGCACACCCAACCTGCTGCTCGAAAGCCAGTACCCGCGCCAACAGTTTCGCGACATTGCCAAACCGCTGGGCGTGGACCTGAAAATCAACTCGATGGGTACGGCCATTGGCGACATCAACAACGACGGGCTGCTGGACTATTACTTTACCAACATCCGCTTCAACCGCATGATGGTCAGCACCGGCCCCGGCAAACCGTTTGTGGACAAACTAACCCCGCTTGGCATGAACTACGTAGCCATTAGCTGGGGGGTCAACTTCGCTGACTTCGACCACGACGGCGACCTTGACCTGTTCGTGGCCAACGGCGATCTGAACCCCAACTGCGTACCGATGGCCAATTATTTCTTCGAGAATCTGGGCGGGCGGTTCGAGGAAAAAGCCTACTTCTGGGGCCTGAACGACTACGGCATGGGGCGCGGTTCGGTGGTGTTCGACTATGATAACGACGGTGATCTGGATCTGCTCGTGGTGAACCAGAAACCTACGCTCACGTACCCGGTTGAGTCAATCACGCGGCTGTATCGCAACGATGCAGCAAAAGGCAACTGGCTGAAAGTGGCGTTGCGGGGCGTTCAGGCCGAAACTCGCGGCATTGGGGCGCGGATAGTGGTGGTGGCGGGTGGCAAACGACACATTCGCGAGGTGGACGGGGGGGCGTCGAGTCACCTATCGCAGAATTCTACCATCCTGCACGTGGGGTTGGGGACCGTCGGCAAAGTTGATTCGATACTAGTTAGCTGGCCGGGCGGTAAACAGCAACTGCTGATCAACCAGCCCGTTAACCGGCTCCTGACCATTACCGAAACGCCCGACGAACCCACCAATCCCCTGATTTGGGTTAGCATTGGTATAGTATTCCTGCTGCTGATACTCGCTGGTTTTATAGCTTATCGACGCTACTGGGAGCAGAAACCGGCGGTTGGTCGGGTATAGGCCGAGCGGGTTCGATACTGATTTTCCAGGTTGAAGGCATGCTGATTCAGCATGTCTTCATTGCGGCCTACCAACACTAAATCATACCCATCCTTGGCAAATAACCGGGTCAGTTCCTGACCAATACCACTCGACGCGCCCGTAATCAGAGCCGTTTTTTTCGTTTCCATAGTAACGGGTAAATAATAAGCTGGTCAAATTATACCTTTAATGAGATAATTCCATTTGGGTCTTTGTTCATTAAAGAGAATCGACTCTGCCATATTCGCTTTAAAAGCAGGATTTACTTCCCGACCAGTAAAATACTCCTTATAGTTGATCGAAGTAAATAGACATTTTGAGTTGTAATTTGTTGTAATAACGTGCGAATTTTGTTGGTATGAACTATCAAAGTTTTTTCGTAATGTAGCAATTAGGCTGTCATGGATAACGCTTTCTTGCAGAAATTTACAGCTTTTTTTCATTCAATAAAAATAGATTTTTTATTCTACCTTAATTCAAAGTGGGAATTGCTGGAAGTGGCTCACTCTGTCTCAAAGCCTGGCACCTGTGGGGTGTGCTGATGCGCTCGGTATGTCGGTCGGCAAACTTATGGATGGCTAATTGGCGTTCTGTGGTCATCGGGCTTGCGTTCCCGTTTTTTTGTAGCGTACTTTCATACCCAAAAACAACCAATTTATGGAGCCATCCCAACAACAACCCCGCATCCGGGCTTACGCCCTCACCCCCGAAGATATACAGCGCGAACAGGCCGCGTTTATGGCCCAGGTCTATGGCTGGATGATGGTCGCGCTGCTCATCACAGCTACCGTTTCTATCTGGACAGCCTCCACACCCGAACTCCTGAATGTAGTGATTGGCAACCGGCTCGTGTTTTATGGCCTGATTCTGGCCGAAATCGGCATGGTGGTCTGGCTGTCGGCAGCCGTACAACGAATGTCGGGAATCATGGCAACCACCCTGTTTTTAGGGTATGCCGCTATCAACGGACTAACGCTGGCTGTGATTTTCACGGTCTTCACCGGCGGCTCCATTGCCAGCACGTTCTTTATCACGGCGGGGATGTTTGGGGCCATGAGTGCCTTCGGCTATTTCACCAAACGCGATCTGACCTCGTGGGGCAGCCTGTTGTTTATGGCTCTGATTGGCCTGATTCTGGCGTCAATCGTGAATTTTTTCCTGCATAACGAAATGCTGTACTGGATTACATCGTTTGCCGGGGTGTTGATTTTTGTGGGACTCACGGCCTACGACACGCAGAAAATCAAAGAAATGAATATCATTGGCAACGCCGGCACCGACGAAGACCGCAAAGAAGCAATCATGGGTGCCTTGACGCTCTATCTCGATTTTATCAACCTGTTTCTATATCTGCTGCGGTTTTTTGGGCGCAGGAAATAACCCGAAGACCGGCAATACCTACCCCATTAATCATCTGTTTTCACAAATGCAAAAAGCCCCGATTCGGGGCTTTTTGCATTTGTGAAAACAGATACTACTTGTTTGTTACCTGTGTAATAGTAGGCCCCTGCGCCCCGGTTCGACCTACTAACCCGCGCAAAATCAGCGTGTATTTCCGGCCTTTGTTCAGGGTGTTAAAGTTGACCGTTGCACCGAGTTGCGTGGCTTTTCCGGTCTCCCGCATCTGAAAAGCGTAGGGTGCGGTAGGCACGTTGGGGTCAACTGCCACATAATCCGATACCGCTTTGTAGGCTACATTCGTAATAATCGGCGTTCCGGTGCCGATAGCCAGATCAATAGCCGGGCCGTTAGAGGCTAAGTTCAAAACCCTGATGTAGTTTTTGGCACCGTTTAGCACCGTCAGGTCATCCGGGATCAGCACACCCGTTGGGGCAGCGGCTGTTCCGGCAGCGGCCAGGGTATAATACTTCTCGGTTTCGAGCGGGATGGCCGTTGTCAGGATAGTCTGAGCCGCCACCGTTCCCGATGCCGGGGTCGCCACCCGAACAGTAACGCTTCCCGCAGGCACCACAAAGTATTCGGTTGGCCCGGCGGCTCCAAACGCCAGCGCGGGGCCATTCAGCTTGGCATCGTTGGCAAACACGTCAACGGCGGGGCCATCTGATACGGCGTGAATGATTTTCACCCGTGCGCCCACTGCCGGAACCTGGTTTTTGAGAATATCATTCTCGTCGCCACAAGCCAGCAGCGTAGCGGTTAAGGCGATAGCTGCCAGTAAACGGGCAGAAATTGGTCGGAATTTCATGAGTGTCAGCGTCATTATTTTTGAGAAAACCACATTTCAACCGTGTGATAATCAACCTTATCGGCACCGATTGCGGCCAATGATTTAGCGTTCCACATGTACTCGGAGTTAAACCGGGGTCGAACGCGCTGCACCGGCTTGTTACTGTTGTCAGGAAACAAACTGGCCGGAATTATGAAGCCGGTGTACGTGTCGGCACTGTACTGAAACCGGCGCATATCAACCCAGGTTTCGAGCATCCCGTGACCATACATGGCAATGTATTTCTGGAGCATGATGTTACTGAGCGTCAGGTCGGTAGCGGTCTGGGCCACGGCTTTGCTGGCTAAATAGGCCGTGCGCTGGACGGCTGTTACGCGCTTTGCCGCATCTGTTTCGAGGCTATTGAGCAGGTCGAAACTGGCGTTAATGCCATTGCGATAAGCCGTCAGAGCCGTAGCGCGGTCGTTTTTGCGGAAAGCGGCTTCGGCCTTTATAAACTGCATCTCACCGTAAGTCATAATTGGAAATGGCGCGTTATCGCGGAACATTCCCCGGCCCGTAGCAGACAAAGCCACCGTGTTGCCACCCCAGAATGTGGGGATAAAGGTCATACTACCCGATGCGTTGGGGTCGCCGGAGGTCGGGATCACCCCCCGAAACCTGCCATCGGCTGACGCATTGAACAACAGGCTCCGACGCGGGTCAATGGCATCTGCGCCAAAAACACTGCCATCAACCACACTCAGGGCAAACACCGTTGGCCGATATACGCCGAGGTTGTTGCGGAGGGGCCCGAAAAAGTTGGAATCGTCGGTGTTGCTGCCCGTGTGCGGGGCCAGAAAATTGTCGGCATTGCTGGCTAAGGCTTTGTCCACAAACCCAATCACGGCATCGGGGTTATAAGCGGCTTTGTTGCTGATGTGATTGGCGTTACGGGCCAGCACGCCATTGGCAAAGCGCGTCCATTTGGCCCGGTCTCCGGCATACACCAGGTCTGAACGAATCAGGGTTCCCGGCGACGACGCATCTTCTTTGGCCAGGTCGGTAATGGCCTCATTGGCGTATTTCACGGCTTCGGCGTAGGCTACCTCCTGCCCGTCGAAATCAAAGGCGTAGCGGCCAAACTCAAACGCTTGCTTCACAATCATATCACCGTGCCAATCGGTGGTTGACTGCAAACTCCAGGCCCAGATTGCCTTAGAAATCCCGGTATAGGTAGGGCGGTTGGTGGCGGTGGCATCGTCAATGATCAGGAACAGGTTTTTGCCGTTGCTGAAATAGTGCGACCGCCATTTCTCGCCCCCGCCGTCATTGCTGACTGCGTAACCGTGCCGGTCCCAAACGTTGGCCACACCAGTGCTGGCCCAGTTCTGGATATACTGCCCGGCAAAGCGGCTGTCAAACTGTTCGGCCCGCGCCATCTGGGCAAACATCGGCGGCAACAGCGTTTGCGAAGCCGCTATCTGCGGGGTACTGGGATTGTTGTTCACGTCTAAGTAGTCGTCACAACTGCTTAATCCGGTAAGTAACAGGAAACTGATTATCGGGTATTTTTTCATAATATTTTTATAATTGAATCTGAATACCGAACGAATAACCACGTGGAATTGCCACCGTGCCGTAGTCGAAGCCGGTAGCCCCGCTGCCGTTGGTAGATGCGTTTAAGCCGTTCACGGCGGGGTCGGCTCCGGTGTAGTTGGTCATCAAAAACAAGTCGGTGCCGGTGAAAAATACGCTGGCTCCGCGCAGGATTTTGGTGTTGCCCAGCATCGCTGCCGGGAACACATACCGCAATGTCACGTCGCGTAGCCGAAGCCAGTTAATATCTTTCTCGATAAAGTCAGCCTCTACGAATGCCGCGTTATAAAAATCGTTGCGGGTAACGGGCGTAACCTGAATGGTATTGGCCGTTGGCGTAGCCGTGTTTTGCAGGCCATCGTTCAGCACACCACGCACCACGCGGGGCGTTTCGCGGTCTAAGGTTTTGGTACTCAGCCCGGCAGTATAGAAAAACAACTCGTTGGCGTTATACACGTCGCCCCCGCTTCGGATGTCGAGCAGGGCCGAGGCCGTCCAGTTTTTGTAGCGAAACGAGTTGGTCAAGCCCAGCATGAAGCGCGGGTTGCGGTCGCCGATGGGTGTGAAGTTGGTGTTCTTCACCGGGTATCCGTTTGTGGGGTTAATCAGGATATCACCCCGGGTGTTGCGCTGGTAGTTGTTCCCACCGAATGTAGTAGCCGATTGGCCCACAAACAGCGAGTTTCTGACGTTGGCATACAGCCAGGTATCGGAGATGTAAAACTCCGGCTGATCGGCGGGCAGGCTCAATACCGTGCTATTGTTACGGGCAAAGTTGACCGTGATGTCCCAGTTAAAATTCGTCCGCCGAACGGGGTTTCCCGTCACTAACAGTTCTACACCCTTGCTCTCGATGGTGCCGCTGTTGATGTATTGCAGGATAAAGCCGGTGCCGTAGCTCAGGCGCGGGGCCGAAATCTGGTTGCTGGCCGTGCGGTTAAAATAAGCCGCGTCGAACGTTAGCCGCCCGTTAAAGAGCCGCACATCAGCGCCAAATTCATACGAGGTTGTCCGTTCCGGTATCAGAATCCCGTTGCCGCCAAACGCGCCGTAGGCCAGGCCACCGCCCGTTGTGACCTGCGGGGCTAAGTTCGACTGGGTGATGTAGGGAGCCGGGGCATCTTTGCCCACTTCGGCGTATGAGGCCCGCAGTTTAGCGAACGACAGCACCCGGTTCCCCTGCAACGCGGGTAGTTCGGTCAATACAAAACTGGTACTCACCGAGGGGTAAAAAAATGACCGGCTCTGAATCGGCATCGTTGACGACCAGTCATTCCGGGCCGTTGCAGTCAGATAAATCAGGTCATTATAACTGGCCGTAAACTGCCCAAACACCGCCTGCCGCCGAATGTTGTTGAGCGTGTTTTTGGCCCGTTGCGTGGTGGGTGGCGTGTTGTTGATGCCGTTGAAATCAGGCTCGTAGAACTGCTCCCCACGAATGGCGTTAATCTCGTTACGCCGGTCGTCGAACGATGTTCCAGCCAGCAACGACGTTTTGATTTTACCAAACTCTTTACGGCCCGTTACCAGCAACTGCCCGTTGAGCAACTGGCTTACGTCGGTATAGTTTTCGATACTACCCCGCGTAGAAATAGCCCGGTTCGATTGGGGGTGAAACAGCAGATTACCGAGCGTAGAATACACGTCGGCCCCGATCAACCCCCTCACATTCAACCATTTAGCCGGATCGTAAGACAGCGTAACGTTACCGATAATCCGGTTGGTTTTGTCGCTGCTTCTGTTTTTATAGACATCAAAAAACGGATTGTCAATATCCTGAGCATCGCTGTTGGGGTTGAGCCGCCGACGGGTTCCGTCGTTGTTGACGTAGTTGCGGGCATCGTCAAAAGCGGGCCAGTAGATGAGCGAAAGTAACGTACTGCTCTGCCCTTTACCGGCTTTTATGTTGTTGACATTCACGAAATTAAAGGTTGTTGAAGCCTCCAGTTTACTGTTCAGACGGGTGGTAGATGCCAACCGCACCGACAGCCGCTCAAACTTCGTGGTCGGAATCACCCCCCCCTGATTGGTGTAGCCCACACTAAGCCGGTAGGTGGTTTTGTCGGAACCGCCTTCAAAGCTCAGGTTGTGGCGGTTGGTGATGCCCATCTGAAAAAAGTTCTGGAGGTTATCATACAGCGGCACGTCGGCGGCATAACGCGGCCCGAAATAAGACCGGGTAGGTGTGCTGAAACTGCCATTGTCGCCGGGGCCGAAGGTTCGCTGAAACTCCGGGAACCGATAGACTTCTTCGAACCGAAACGCGTTGTCATACGCGATGCGTCCGCGCCCGGCGGTTCCTTTTTTGGTGGTAATCACAATCGCGCCCGATGCCGCATCAAGGCCGTAGAGCGCGGTGGCTTCGGGACCTTTCAGAATCGTGAGCGTCTCAATATCGTTGGGGTTAATGTCGGCCCCCCGGTTTTGGTAATCGCT